>NZ_CP023406.1:2437655-2742362 GCF_002327105.1 Luteimonas chenhongjianii
CCGCTGACCGCCATGCGCTGTACGAGCGCCACCGTTATTCGCCGGCCGTCCGCGTGGACGGATTCCTGTTCGTCTCGGGGCAGGTCGGCAGCCGCGAAGATGGTTCGCCCGAACCGGAGTTCGAACTGCAGGTACGCCGCGCGTTCGAAAACCTCAACGCCGTGCTGGCGGCGGCCGGTTGCACCTTCGACGACGTGGTCGACGTGACCGTCTTCATGATCGATCCGGCCAGCCGCTTCGAACGCGCCTGGGCGATCGTCCCCGAGTACTGGGGCGCGGCGCCGTTTCCGACCGCGACCGTCGTCGGCGTGACCTGGCTCGCGGGCTTCGACTTCGAGATCAAGGTGGTGGCGAAGCTGCCGGAGGCTGCTGCCAGCTGAGCGCTGGGCGCGGGCGGTTGCTCTCCTCCCCCGCAAGGGAGCCGGAATCGCAGAGCCCCCTCTTGTCGAAGGCGCCTTGAACGCACCCTTCCCTCCTCGGGGAAGGCGGTTCGCACGGCCCGTATCCTGCGGCGGCAACGCCGCGCCAGTCGCCGCGCCAGGACGAAGCATGGTGGTGCTGAGCGGATGATCCACTCGATTGGCGTGACACATCGAACTTCCCGCCACGCAAACGGCGATGGGCCCCGCAGGGCCCATCGTCATCAAGCTTATCTGGCGACCTCAGCCGGCTGGCGGAGGGCCGGCCGTTCCCGGCGGGTTCGCAGGCGTTACCGCCGGCTGCGCAGGTGCGGCGCCGGGCTGTGGCTGAGCAGGCGCTGCCGGCCCACCCTGCGCACCACCCGGCGGGGTGATGCGCCAGATCGTGTTCGACAGATCGTCCGCGACCAGCAGCGCGCCGCGTGGATCGACGGCCACGCCGACCGGGCGGCCGCGCGCCTTGCCATCCTCACCGAGGAAGCCGGTCGCGAAGTCGATCGCTTCACCCGAAGGCCTGCCATCGACGAACGGCACGAACGAGACCTTGTAGCCCACCGGCGGATCACGGTTCCAGCTGCCGTGCTGGCCCACGAACACGCCATTGGCGAACTGCGGCCCCATCGCCGGCGTCGAGAACGCCAGACCCAGCGCCGCGACGTGCGAACCGAGTGCATAGTCCGGCGTGATCGCACTGGCGACCTTCTCCGGATCCTGCGGGCGCACGCGTTCGTCGACGTTCTTGCCCCAGTAGCTGTAGGGCCAGCCGTAGAAGCCACCGGGCCGGACGCTGGTCAGGTAGTCGGGCACCAGCTCGCCACCGATCTCGTCACGTTCGTTGACCACCGTCCACAGCTGGTCCATGCCCGGTTGCATCGCGAGTGCAGTGGGATTGCGCAAGCCGGTAGCGAATACGCGGTGGAAGCCGGTCTGTGCATCCACCTGCCAGATTTGCGCGCGGTTCTCCTCCACCGGCAGACCGCGCTCGGTGATGTTGCTGTCCGAACCGATGCCGACGTAGAGATACCGGCCATCGGGGCTGATCGCCAACGACTTGGTCCAGTGGTGATTGATCGCCGAGGGCAGCCTGGTGATCTCCTGCGGCGCACCGTCCGCGGTCACTGCACCAAGCGCGTAGGGAAAGCGCAGCAGCGCGTCCTGCGTGGCGACGTAGATCGAACCATCGGCGTAGGCCAGCCCGTACGGAGCATCAAGACCATCGGCGAAGATCGAGCGGCCCTCATACACACCGTCGCCATCAGCGTCGCGCAGCAGGGTCAGACGGTTGCCGCTTTCGACCTGGGTATTGCCTCGCGCCTTGATCACCCCGGCGATGACGTCCTTGGGCGTGAGCTTGGGCGCACGGCCGCCGCGCCCCTCTGCGACCAGGATGTCGCCATTGGGCAGGATCAACATCTGGCGGGGAATCAGCAGGTTGTCTGCGATCGCCTGGATCGTATAGCCCTCCGGCACCTGTGGGCGCTCGTCGCCCCACGCAGCCGGGGGCGAGACCTTGAGCACCGGAAACAGGCCGCGGTGCGGTTTCGGCAAATCGGGCGACGTACCCACATAGGTCTGGTCCGGCGTGCCGCCACAGGCGGCAAGTGCGAGTGCCAACGCCGGCACCAGAGCGCGGCTCAGCAGCGCGGTCCTGCGACCGCTGGATTCGAAGCGCTTCATGCGACCACCTCCCGACGGCGCAGCGTGCCGCCAAGCGCGAACCACAGCGTCGCGACAATCGAGGCCACGCACAGCACCGACCACACCAGCGCCTGCGGCATCTTCTGCCAGGCATCCATCGCATGGACCAGCGAATTGAGGAAGCCCAGCACGCAGGTCAGCGCGAGCAGGCCGACGTAGATGTAGCGCGCGCGGGTGCGCGCGGTCGGCGTGATCAGGGACACGAGCGCCCAGACCAGCGCCGGCACCGCAAACACCATCGCGCCGACAAGCAGCCATGAGGCGAAGTTGGTCCACTGGATCTGGTAGGTCTTCGCGTAGGCGATGTCGGCGACCAGGGTGCCGAGAAACAGGGGAAATGCGCTGGTGACCAGCAACATGTGCAGCGGGTGCAGCGGCCGGTAGGGCTGCGTCACGACGTCCGGGCGTGTATGCATGGTGGTCTCTTCGACGAAAGGAGCGGCGCGTCAACGAGTGCGCGACCCTGCAGACAGTCGTACATCGGGTCGCAAGAGGCAGTGAATACGGCGGCGCCGGGCCACTCGACGCGGCGCGAGCCAGACTACCGGGAACCATCGCGACCGCTCCCGTTGGCGTCGGGCGGCGCATCGGTCGCAGCAGCGGCTTCGATCACCTGCGAGGTTCGCCAAAGAGGATGCGACCCGTCGCTTCCCGGGTGCTCATCCTTTGACCACCTGAGCGAACCGAAGCCCCTCTCCCCCGGGAGAGGGGTTGGGGTGAGGGCAACCGATCGCGACACGCTGTGGCGCCTCCCAGAAGCACTTTTTTTGTGCCCCCTACGTTGCTAGGACCGGAGCCCGATGCTTGAGCGCGAGGCCGCTACGGCAGGCCCATGCACGACAGTTCTTTGCATCGGTCAAGCCGGATGGCCCCGTGCCCCTCCCGGGTACACATCCTCTCTGCCCTGCGCGAGCCGAAGCCCCTCTCCCCAAGGAGAGGGGTTGGGGTGAGGGCAACCGATCGCGACACGCCGTGGCGCCGCTCGGGAACACCTTTTTTTTTGCAGCCCCTAAGCTGCGAGGACCACCGGAGCCCGATGCTTGAGCGCGGGCCAGCTACGGCAAGCCCATGCACGACAGTTCTTTGCATCGGTCAAGCCGGATGGGCCCCGTGCCCCTCCCGGGTACACATCCTCTCTGCCCTGCGCGAGCCGAAGCCCCTCTCCCCCCGGGAGAGAGGGGTTGGGGTGAGGGCAAACCGATCGCGACACGCCGTGGCGCCGCTCGGGAACACCTTTTTTGCAGCCCCTAAGTTGCGAGGACCATTGGAGCCCGATGCTTGAGCGCGGGGCCGCTACGGCAAGCCCATGCACGACAGTTCTTTGCATCGGTCAAGCCGGATGGGCCCCGTGCCCCTCACGGGTACACATCCTCTCTGCCCTGAGCGAACCAAGGCCCCTCTCCCCCCGGGAGAGGGGTTGGGGTGAGGGCAGACCGATCGCGACACGCCGTGGCGCCTCTCGGAAACACTGTTTTTGTGCCTCGATGTTGCTAGGACCCGAGCCCGATGCCTGAGCGCGAGCCAGCTACGGCAGACCCTTGCAAGACAGTTCTTTGCATCGGTCAAGCCGGATGTCCGCGTGCCTTCCCGGGTGCCCATCCTTTCGCCCCTGAGCGAACCAAGGCCCCTCTCCCGCCGGGAGAGGGGTTGGGGTGAGGGCAACCGATCGCGACACGCTGTGGCGCGTCTCAGAAAACCCCGCTCTCGGGGCGTCAGCTCGCGGGGGCCACCGCGTCCGATGCGTGTGTGCAGTTACCAATGCGGTCGCGCCCTTGTCATCCGCGGGCTTGTTCGACACGTGTGGACTTGGATGACAAGTTGCGCGAGAAGCTGCCCTCACCCCAACCCCTCTCCCAGAGGGAGAGGGGCTCAGTAGCTGCGCGAGGGCTGCCTTCACCTGCCCCCTCTCCCGGGGGAGAGGAACTCAGTGCAGCTGCGCGGGGGAAGCTGCCCTCATCCCAACCCCTCTCCCAGAGGGAGAGGGGCTTAGTGCAACTGCGCGAGAAGCTGCCCTTCCCCTCGCTCTTCCGGGCACAGGGCTCGGTGCAATGCGCCTCCCGACGTCGATTCTGGATTCAGATCGCCTGACCGCCCGAGACTTCGATGCGTTGGGCGTTGACCCAGCGGTTCGCGTCGGTCAGCAGCGCGGCGATCATCGGGCCGATGTCATCCGTCACGCCCACACGCCCGAGGGCGGTGATGCCTGCGAGCTGGGCGTTGATCTGCGCGTTGTCGCGAACCGCGCCGCCACCAAAGTCGGTTGCGATCGCACCCGGGGCGACGGTGTTGACTGCGATGCCGCGCGGGCCGAATTCCTTGGCCATGTACAGACTCAAGGTCTCGACCGCCGCCTTGGCCGCCGCGTATGCCGCGTAGCCGGGATAGGCGAACCGGGTGAGGCCGGTGGAGATATTGACGATGCGGCCGCCGTCGCGGATCACCGGCAGCAGCGCCTGTGTCAGGAAGAACACGCCCTTGAAATGCACGTCCACCAGACGGTCGAACTGGGCGACGGTGGTCTCGGCGATCGGCGCGGTATCGCCGTGGCCGGCATTGTTGACGAGGTGGTCGAAGTCGTCGCGCTGCCAGCGCGTGCGCAGGGCCGCGCGCAGGCGTTGGACGAAACCGGGGAACGCATCGACTTCGCCGGTGTCGAGCTGCAGGGCAACGGCGTCGCGTCCAAGCGCTTCGATGGCGGCGACGGTCGCCTGCGCCTCGTCGGCATTGTTGCGGAAGGTGAGCACCACGTCGCCGCCAGTGCGGGCGATCGCGAGTGCGGTGTTGCGACCGAGGCCGCGACTGGCGCCGGTGATGAGGGTGATCCGGGACATGGGTGGCTCCTTGGGGGTGATCGGCTTGCCACGCAGTCTGGGCGGCGCCTGCGCGAACGGGTTGCCGGAAGCTGCGCCGGTCTTGCCGATTCCTGTCGTCGGACACCCGGGCCTGACCGGCCGGCGCTACGATCGCCGCATGTCCGCATTGCACGAAGCTGTCCGCCGCCACGCCGACGCCCATGCCGGTGCGAACGGCGTTGCGCCCTCGCCCATTGCCGGGCTGCTTGCCGTGCGCGCGCTTGCGCCGAGCGAACTCATGCACGACGTGCAGCGCCCGCTGGCCTGCCTGGTACTGGAAGGCGCCAAGCGGGTCACCTTTGGCACGGGCGCGTTCGATTTCTCGGCCGGCCACTCCCTCCTCGTCACCGCCGACGTGCCCACGGTCAGCCAGATCACCCGCGCCAGTGCGGCTGCGCCCTATTGCTCCCTGGTGCTGGAGCTCGATCCGGCGGTGATCGCCGACCTGGTCGCCCAGATGGACCCACCGCCGGACGAGGACACCGCGCCGGTGCGCGTGCTGCCGACCGAGCCGGAGGTCGCCGATGCCGCGCTGCGCCTGGTGCAGCTGCTGGAGCAGCCGCAGGCGCGGCCGGTGCTGCAGGCCCAGCGGATCCGCGAGCTGCACTACTGGTTGCTTGCCGGCCGACACGGCCATGCGATCCGCCGCCTCGGCCGGCCCGATGGCCATGTGCACCGCATCGCACGCGCGGTGAAACGGCTGCGCCGCGATTTCGCCCGGACCCTGCCGGTCGATGCACTCGCCCTCGAGGCTGGGATGAGTGCCTCCGCCTTCCACCGCCACTTCAAGGCGGTCACCTCGCTGTCGCCGCGGCAGTTCCAGAAGCACCTGCGCCTGATCGAAGCGCGCCGGCTGATGCAGTCGCAGGGCCTGCCAGCCGGCAGCGCGGCGTACGCGGTGGGCTACGAGAGCGTGCCGCAGTTCACCCGCGAGTACGGGCGCATGTTCGGCCGCACGCCGGCGGCCGATGCCCGCGCAACTGCTCCGCAGCGCACGGCGCGCGCCTGACGCCGGAGCAAGCCGCGCCCGCCGGCATGGCCGCGCGCTTCACCGCGGCCTGGGTATAGCTTGCGGACACCCAGTAACGGATGCCGCTACATGGCCGACGCTTCGCCCGCGATGGAAACGCCCGACGGGATCGCCAGCGCGATCTCCGACACCTGCACCGAGAAGGCCACGCTGGGCACCGGCAACATGATCGGCCTGGGCGTGCTGGCCGGTGCCTATATCGGCTTCGGCAGTCTGATCGCCGCCCTGCTCGGCGCCGGCGCCGCCGACCTGCCGTATGGGCTGGCGCAGATCGCGGCCGGCATCGGTTTTTCGCTGGGATTGATCCTGGTGATCCTCGCCGGCGCCGAACTCTTCACCGGCAATACGCTGATGACCCTGCCGCTGGCGCGCGGGCGCATCGGCATCGGCCAGCTGGCCCGGGCGTGGTGCGTGGTGTGGATCGCGAACTTCATCGGCGCGCTGTCGCTGGTGGCACTCGCGCTGGCCGCGGGCGTGCATCTTGCCGGCGATGGCGCCGTCGCCACCTCGGCCATCGACATCGCCGCCGGGAAGGCCGCGAAACCTGCGCTGGGCATCCTCGCCAGCGGCATCCTCGCCAACGTGCTGGTGTGCCTGGCGGTGTGGATGGCGGCGGGCGCGAAGTCGGCGGTCGACAAGGTGGCGGTGATCGTGCCGCCGGTTGCCGCATTCGTCGCATTGGGCCTCGAGCATTCGATCGCCAACATGTCACTGCTGCCGCTGGGCCTGCTGGCACAGATGACGACCGGCGCGGCGCTGCCGGCCGGACTGTCGTGGGGCGCCGCCGGCATCAACCTGCTGTGGTCGACGCTGGGCAACATCATCGGCGGCGGCGCGCTCGGCCTCGTCTACTGGGCGGTGTACCTGCGCGGCAAATAAGCGCGGCCACGGGCGCCGGCGCTGGCGCGCCTTGCCGCATGCACGCCGCGGTCGGCCGCCGTGACCGGTCCGCATTCGCCCTCAGGCGCCGCTCGTATCGTCTCCCGCGTCGCGCGCACCGGCGAGCTGCTCGATCCGCCGCCGCGATTCGCTGCTCGAGGCCGTGCGCCGCGCCACTTCGGCGATCACGTCGCGCTTGGCATCGAGCATCCGCTGCCGCGCGGGCGCCCGAGCGCCCCCAGCAAGGACGAGCTGTTCGCCGAGATCCTGCGGCAGTTGCTCGCGCGCAGCATGGATGGCCTCGACCTCGCCTATCGCCCCGACCAGCCGCTGCGCCCGCAATTGCTGGAACTGGTGCAGCAGAAGCTCGCCCTGCTGCGCGACCCGCACTTCATCGACCTGGCCCGCGTGGCCATCGCCGCCGCCATCCACTCACCCGAGCGCGCACACGACATGGTGGCGCGCATGGGCGAGCGCGAAGAAGGCCTCACCACCTGGGTGCGCGCCGCCGCAGCGGATGGCCGGCTCAAGACCGACAACCCGCTGTTCGCCTCCATGCAGCTGCAGGGCCTGCTGAAGGGCTTCGCGTTCTGGCCGCAGATCACGTTGAGCCAGCCGGCGCTGACGCCCGCGCAGCAGGCGCAGGTGGGAGAAGCGGCCGTGGACATGTTCCTGGCGTGTTACGGGCGGCCTGATTCGGACGTTTGAGTTGCGGCTGCGCAAGAAACCACGCGAGCCTGTGACCCCGCTGGGTAAAGAGTCGGTCGCCGAGGGGCTCAGCCAGGGTGCGTCACCTCAACTCATCCGATACGGATCGAGCTCACGCCGCGGAAGCGCACTTGGCGTGGCCATTCGCGGTCCAGGCCGCCAAGGTTCCGACGCGCGAAGGCCGCCTGCTGCGGCGCCACGCCAAAACGCGTGCGATCAGGTCCGCAACGGCAACACGGGGTGTTCGTCCAGGGTCCCGTCTTCGAGAATCACCACGTGGCGCGTGCCCGCCCGATCGAACAGGACCGGGATCGGCGCCTGGAACAGCGGACGGCGCACGAAGGCCAGGCGCCAGCCGAAGATCTCCAGCGCTTCCAACGTGACGAGCTGGGCCGGCCGCAGGCCTTCGCGCAGCGGGGCAGTGTCGGCCGATGGCGCGCCCCGGCGACGCTCGGGCGTCCGGCGGGCCGGCGCATGGGGCTGGGCCGCCCAGGGGCCGGCGATGACGGTGGAGTGCGCGGTGTGCGACATGCGGGGGCTCGAAAACGGATAACGGGCCTCCCTTGCAAGCCGCGTGCCGAACGGCCCGGACGCCCGCGAACCCCGCCATCGGCGATCACGACGCCCGCACCCTGAAGCGCGTCGTGGAGCGCATCACCCAGTGCCTGCCGCAAACCGACAGCGCATCCACGGGCCTACGCCTGCAATGGGCGGACAGCCGACCGACAGGAGAGCCCCATGCCTCACGACCACGCCGCCGCTCAGTCCGGACAGCTCGACGCCTGCATCCAGGCCTGCACCGCCTGCCATGCCATCTGCCTGCAAACCATCGCCCACTGCCTGCGCCAGGGCGGCCGGCACGTGGAACACGCGCACATGACGCTGATGATGGCCTGCGCCGACATCTGCAGGACCAGCGCCGACACCATGTTGCGCGGCGCCGACGTGCACGTGCACACCTGCGCAGCCTGCGCCGCGATCTGCCGCGCCTGCGCCGAAAGCTGCGCCGCGATGGCCGAAGGCGACCCCGCCATGCAGCGCTGCGCCGATGCCTGCGCCGAGTGCGCACGTCATTGCGAGGAGATGGCGGCCTGAGCCGCAGACCAGCCGCCGCATGGCGGCTGTGATCCCCCAGCGTCAGGCCGCCTCAGCCCGCAGCGTCACAGCCGCCGCGCCGTCGCCATCGCGTGCGTCGGCCTGTCAGCGCTCGCGTGAAAGGCGCCCGCGCACCTCGCCTTCCAGCCCGCGCAGGCCCCAGCGCCGGCCTTCCTCCACCGCGGCCTCCTCGTCGGCACCGTGCAGCCAGGCCGCCCGCAGCGCCGCCAGCGCACCGACGCGATTGCCGCTTCCGCAGTGCACCAGCGTCGGCCCGTCGGCGGCCTGCAGCAGCCGGTCGAAGGCCACCACCGCATCGCGGTCCAGATCACCCGCCCCGGCAATGGGCAAGGCGTCGTAGCCCATCCCTGCCGCGCGCACCGAAGCGGCCTCGTCGAAGCCGGGCGTCTCCGCAGCCGGCGCCAGGTTGATCACGTGGCGGATGCCCGCCGCTCGCAGCGCCGGCAGATCGTCGGCGCTGATCCGGCCCCCGCTGTGGATGCCAGCGACCGGCGTGGCAAAGCGTTCGAGTACGGGAGATTGCATGGTCGTCACCTCGTCGTGGGTGGGTGCGGCCCGCCCGTCTTCAGGCGCGGCGCAGGCGGTGGACGCGAGGACCAGCGCGATTGCGGCCCCAAAACGGAGACGTGCTGGAGTGGATCGGATGGTCATCGAAAGCTCCGCCCTTTCTGTCGTGAACCAAAACCACCCCGGCGCCTGATTTCGGTCTGTTGACCCATCAGCTGACCGCAGAACCTAGCCCGTCCGAATCTCCGGACTCGAACGAGCCCGCAACATCTCATACAACTGCCCAGGGCCAAGCAGGATGTCTTTCAGGCCGTCCTGCACCCTGTCGGAGTTCAATGTCTGACTGCCCAGCGACGTGAATCTTTCCAACGCGTCCATGACTGCGCTAACGAGTGCGGGCGTGAGGTCAGGCGAGTTTGCGAATTGCAGCTTGCTGTTGTGCCCCGCCTGTATGCCGAGTCGATCGTTCTCAAGCATCTGATCCCGGACGCTCTCGACGAACCGCAACTGGTCCTCATCACTGAGCTGCCCCTCGAACAGGCCGTTGACCCGCTCGATGATCTCGCGCAGGTAGGCCTGTTCCTTCTCCTGCACACGTCCGCTACCCACCGCGTCCACGGGGGCCAGCGGGTAGCTGCCCCCGGAATCGAGGTTGAGCGCCTGGAGCCCTCGGCTGCGCAGGGTGTGATGGGTCAGTGCCACCTTCGACAGGTCCACGGTGTCGCGCTCACGGCCGAATTCCAGCAGCGGCAGCAGGCGCCGGTAGAACAGGAAGCGTTTTTCGATTGCGGTATTGCCGTAGTCGAACATCTGCGACAGGAAGGCATACAGCCGCACGAACGCGCCCATGTCACCCTTGAACAGCACCAGCGCGTCCAGCGCGTCCTTGGCCTCGGCAGCAGCGGCGTTATCGCCGGATGTTTCGGCAGCGCCCCGGGCCTGTGCAGCTGCCTTGTAGCGCTTGAGCAGGCGGTCAGCGACGGGCTGCAATGCCGCGGCCAGTTGCGACTGCTTCGCCTGCGGGTCCAGCTCCACTTTCGCCACCCGTTCGACCTCGAAATCGTCGTAATGGCCGGCGGCATCCAGCTTCGCGCGCAGGTCGTAGACCAGGTTCGGATCGGTCGTGGCTTCCAGTTCCGCGGTTTCGTAGTAGGTGCGGAATGCCGCGAGGATCTCGCCGGTGTCGTTCTGGAAATCGAGGATGTAGGTCGTGTCCTTGCCCGGATGCGCCCGGTTGAGACGCGACAGCGTCTGCACCGCCTGGATCCCGCCGAGCTTCTTGTCCACGTACATGCCGCACAGCAGCGGCTGGTCGAAGCCGGTCTGGAACTTGTTGGCCACCAGCAGCAGGTGGTAGTCCGGCCCGGCGAAGGCCTCGCGGATGTCGCGCCCCTTGAGCCCCGGGTTGAGCAGCGCGTTCGATTCGGTCACCGGTTCGGGATAGCTCTCGGAATCGTCGATCTCGCCGGAAAACGCCACCAGCACGCCCAGCGGATAGCCCTGACGCTCGAGATAGGCGCGGATCGCCTTCTGCCAGCGCACCGCTTCGCGCCGCGAGCCCACCACCACCATCGCCTTGGCCCGGCCGTCGAGCAGCGGCTGCACGTTCTCGCGGTAGTGCTCCACCACGATCTGCACCTTGGCGGCGATGTTGTAGGGGTGCAGGCGAACCCACTGCATGATTCCCTTCATCGCCGTCGAGCGCTCGACCTCGGTGTTGTCGAACTCCTGCCCGTCGTGCGCCAGGCGGAACGCCAGGCTGTAGGGCGTGTAGTTCTTCAGCACGTCGAGGATGAAGCGCTCTTCGATCGCCTGGCGCATCGAGTACACATGGAACGGCTGTGGCAGCCCGTCAGGCCCGGGCCTGCCGAAGATCTCCAGCGTCTTGCCCTTCGGAGTTGCGGTGAAGGCGACATAAGTCAGTGAGGCGCTGCGTGCGCCCATCTGTGCATTGAGTAACGTCTCAGCGTCGATCTCGCCGCCGTCCTGCAGTTCGGCCCATTCCTGGGCACTGAGAAACTTCTTCAGGTCGGCCGCCGACTGCCCCGTCTGCGAGCTGTGCGCCTCGTCGGCAATCACCGCGAAGCGCTTGCCTTCGGTGGCAGCCAGCTCCTGCACGGTCTTCAACGCGACGGGGAAGGTCTGGATGGTGCAGACGATGATCTTCTTGCCAGCCTTCAGCGCCTCGCCCAGCTGCGCGCTCTTGCTGCCGTGTTCGCCGGTGATGGTGGCCACTACGCCGGTGGTCCGCTCGAAGTCGAAGATTGCCTCCTGCAGCTGCGCATCCAGCACGGCACGGTCGCTCACCACCAGCACGCTGTCGAACACCTTGGCATTGGCCGCATCGTGCAGATCGGCCAGGAAGTGCGCCGTCCACGCGATGGAGTTGGTCTTGCCCGAGCCTGCCGAATGCTGGATCAGGTAGCGCTGCCCTGCCCCGTTCGCGCGCACATCGGCCACCAGCTTCCGGGTCGCGTCGAGCTGGTGGTAACGCGGGAAGATCACCGTCTTGAGCCGCTTCTTCTCGTCGCGCTTGCCGATCAGGTAGCGGCCGAGGATTTCCAGCCAGCTGTCGCGCGCCCACACTTCTTCCCACAGATAACGGGTGGCGAAGCCGCCCGGATCCGGCGCATTGCCCGCGCCGCCGCCGTTGCCGCGGTTGAAGGGCAGGAAGAACGTGTCCGTGCCGGCCAGCCGCGTGGTCATCATCACCTCGGCCTGGCTCACCGCGAAGTGCACCAGCGCACCGCCCGGGAACGACAGCAGGAGCTCGGGCACGCCGCCCTTGGGATGCGGATTGCGGTCCAGCCGATACTGGTCCACCGCATCGCCCACGCTCTGGGTGAAATCGGATTTCAGCTCGGCCGTCGCCACCGCGATTCCGTTGACGAACAGCACCAGGTCCATGCAGTCGTTCGGACGATTGGGCGAGTGCTTGACCTGCCGCACCACGCGCAGGCGATTTGCCGCGTGGTGCTGTTCGATGACGGTATTGATCGAAAGCGCCGGGCGGAACTGCACCAAGGTCAGCGGGCGCTTGAGCCCCACCATCTCCACGCCCCGGCGCAACACGTCCAGCGTGCCGCGCTCGTCGAGGTTCTTGCGGATGCGCTCCGCCAGCCGCGCCGTGGCCTGGGGCCCATGGGTCTTCGCAAGTGCCTCCCAGCTCTCCGGCTGCGTGGCCTGCAGCCAGGCCACGAGGTCCGGCAGGTAGAGCGCGCTCGGCCGGTCGTAGTGCGCGGCGTCGCCGTCCGCGTACAGCCAACCATTGGCGGCGAGGTGTTCGCAGATCTCGCGTTCGAAGTGGTGTTCCTGGTGCAGATTCATAAGCTGGCCTCCCCCTCGGCCACGACATCATCCGTAAACAGTCGCACATACGGTTCGTAGCGGAACCGGCGGTTCCGCGCGAAGCCGGTCATCTCCATCAATATCCCCAGATCCGCCAGGCGCGCGACCAGCATGTTGGCAGCGGGATAAGTGGTACCAGTCATCGCCCGCACGTCCGACACCGTGACGATCGGGCGGTCATACAGGCTCTCCAACACCCGATGCCCGTTGCCGGCAGCGCGCCCCAGTCCATCCGTGATTGCAAGCCGGTGCTGCTCGCGCAACAGCTGGATCCTGCGCGCGGTTTCAGCCGCTTCGCCCGCCACCTCCACCACGCCGTGCAGGAAGAACTGCAGCCAGTCCTCCCATGCCCCGCGATCGCGAACCGCTTGAAGATGGTCGTAGTAGGCCTGCCGGTGCCGGCGGAAATAATGGGACAGGTACAGCACGGGCTTGTGCAGCACGCCGCATTCGGTCAGCAGGAAGGTGATCAGCAGCCGTCCAACGCGGCCATTCCCGTCAAGAAACGGATGGATGGTCTCGAACTGCACATGCGCCAGGGCAATCCTCACAAGCGCGGGCAGATCGTCCTCCGCATGCAGGAAGCGTTCCAGCTCACTCAGCGCCTGGGGCACATCCTCATGCGGGGGTGGCACAAAACTCGCCGTTGCGAGAGTGCAGCCGGCCGGGCCGATCCAGTTCTGGCTGCGACGCAGCTCGCCGGGCTGCAGCCGTCCGCCTCGAACCCCGTCCAGCAACACCCCATGGATCTCGCGGATCAGGCGGACCGAGACCGGCAACGTCTGCAGCCGGGCCAGCCCATGTTTCATCGCGCGGACGTAATTGACCACCTCGTCCACATCGCGCGGCATGGTCTCGTCGAACAGATCGGCTTCGGCCGCCAGCAGATCCTGCAGCGAACTCTGCGTGCCCTCGATCTGGCTGGAGAGCACGGCCTCCTTGCGCACGTACATGAAGACGAACAGATCGGGGTTCGGCAGGGTCAGTACCGAACCATCCAGTCGCCCGAGCGCGCGGTCGGCCTGCGACAGCAGTCCCTGCAATGACCCGGTCAGGGTGAGTGCGGGTTCGGGCGGCAGGGGTGCGGGGAAGAACGCGCTGTACCCGGTGGGTTGGCGCAGGTAACGGCCCGCGCGCGTGGATTCGACCTGCTGGGGCATACGCAATCCTGGGGTGCGCACGGAGCCGGAGTCCGCCCATGCGATAGGCTGCGTTTACTATATCGGCCGCGTCGCGCTGTGTTCAAGGCAGGCTTGTACAAACATCAAACGCCGCAGGGGGCGCATTCGCAATTCGCGAATTGCGAATGGCTGCTCGCAGTGACGTCATCCGGAGCGCCTCGGCGCTTGGCCGCATCGCGTCGTCGATCCGTTAGGCGGGCTCGACAGGCCGCGCCTACCCCTGGACCTGCCGCCGGGGTAAGAGCCGAGGCACAGCGTTGCAGGTCAGGACGCAGCCTCAGCACCAAGTTCCAAGGGCTTCACCTCATGCTCCCAGAGCGGCACGCCCGCCTCGTCCCGCCATTCCAGCGGACCGTTCGCCGTTCGCCCAAGCACACAGGCTGCCGCCGCACTCGGTGACTTGAACAAGGTGTCGCGCACGAACACGAGGCGTCGCCCATCGGTCCGCAATGCGTCCTGCTGGATCAACTGTTCGCGCAGGCGGAAATAGCCCGTCGACTGGAACGACGCAACCGCCTCGGCCCGACCGGTAGAACCGGCCAGCACGACAAATCCCTCGTTCGTGTAAACCCCGCGGGCGTCCGCATCCGGCCCCGTGCAGATGTATCGCCTCAGTTCCGGCCCCGCATTCGGGGCGCCGTCCGGCGCATCAGGCTGGTACGGACCATCCTGCGCATCGGTCACCGCTCGCCGGGCGACGGGATCGAACACCGGATAGCCCAGTGTCGAAAGCAGCACCCGGATCGTCTCGTGGATTTCCGTGCAGTCCGCAAGCAGCGGTGCCGGCGTATGCGGCTTCGCACCCGAGTTGCCGTTCTCCAGCACGAAGCGTTCGGCATCCCGCGTCTTCTGGATCGACAGCCATTCCAGATAGCTGGCGTGGGTGTTGGTCAGGCTGTTGGTCAGCGACAGCGCGATCACCACGCGGTTCCAGAAGTCCCGTCCCGCGTTGTGCTGCGACAGGCGCATCCGCAAGGATCCTGTCTGGCCCACGTAGACCTTCATCTGTCCGGTGGCTTCGTCGTCGCCGAACAGGAAGTACACACCCACCTGGTCGGGCTCCGGCATCTTGAGGAACTCACCCAGCAGGCTCCGCGGCACCTCGATGACGCGGACAATGCGGGTTGGAATCTCCGCCACGCGAATCCCCTGGGGATCGCCGGCAGGAAGGAAGATCTGGATCGTCTGCGGGTGGGCCATGGCTACGCTCCCAACAGTTTGCTGACAACGTTGACCAGAACGCCCTGCCCGAAACCGAGCGCGGGGCGGTACACGCGGGCGAAGGCGCCCGCCGGCGGATCGAGCTGTGGCAGATAGACCTCGCAGTCCGTCTTGAACTGAAAGTGGCGCGCCAGGTGCCACAGCTCGGCGGCCATGGCTCCTTCGCTGGCGCCCGTGCCATGCAGTCGTACATAGCGCTCGAGCGCAAGCGCGGCGAGCTGGCCGCCGTCCACCTCCGTGGCGCGCGTGGTGTCTCCCTGCCAGTGCACGCACACGGTGCCGCGCGCTTCGTCCCACTCCGATTCGTCCACCGGCAGTACCAGCGTGCCGTCCTGCAGGGATCGCGCGCACCACACACCGTCGCGGTCTTCGTGTGTGTAGAGCGGCATCAGATTGGCGAGGAAGCCGACCACGGCCACACCCTTGCCGTCGCGTGGCGCGGCCAGCGTGGACAGCCACGCTTGCAGCCGTGGCGACAACGACACGCGATCGCGCTTGTTGAAGGAAATCGTGGTCTGCTTTCCATTCGCACGGTAGCCGGTGCAGGCGAGGTTCGGTTCCTGCCTGGCCAGGCGGCGCAGGAACTCGGCAGCGGGAACGAAGCCCTTGTGGTCTGCGCCGCGCTCGTTGTGCAGATACAGCATCGGCACGCCGTCACGGCGGGTGATGCGAGGACACACCACTTCCTCGGGCGCGTCGGTGCGGTATTCGATATCCGCAAGACGGCCGTCGACGAACAGATCTTCGGCACGCATCACGCGGCCGCTTCGCTCACCAGACCGCGCACGTCGATCTGGCCGGTGACGGCGGCGGAGATGAGGGCGCTGCGGCGTTCAGCTAGAAGGTCGATGGCCCGCACCGTTGCAGTCTGGATCAGGTCAAGCTTGCTGCTCTGGTCTTCAACAGAAGAACAAATCCTATCCTGCTCTGTAAACGGTGGCACTGGAATCTGCAACGCGGCCAACATTTCGCAATTCATCGCGGCCTGATTGCCTCCTCGACCAGCCTCCCTCAGCCACTGATAGACGGCTCGAAAGACATAGAAAAGGTACTCCCCTTTCAAGCGAGGCCCAACACAAATGGCCGCAAGATTCTGATTGATCGCAGCGGGAATCCGCAGAATGGCGGGCATTCCTCTCGTTCGCCCTTGTCCGATAAGTCCGATCACGATCGTGCCCACGGGAAGCAGCCGCAACGAGTTCTCGTTCAACCCTCTTGTAGTGATGAACTCGGACGCTTCGGTGATCTCGACTTGATTGACTTCGCCAGACGCGAGCCAAGGGATATCACCCTCCTCCCAATACTCTGGGACTGCGCGACTGGGTGTCGTGCCGTTTTCAACCTGCCCATAAAGACCAAGCTTGGCAACCGACCAATGCGCCGGCACTTCGCCCAGCCAGGCAATGCCGGAGTCCTTCATCGGGACGTTGAGGTCGAGGCCGCGGGTGACGGCGTGGGAGATGGTGGCCTGGCGCTTCTCGGCCAACAGGGCCAGCAGCTTCTCCTGCTCGGCGATCAGCGCGTCGATCGTGGCCGTTTCGCGGTCGAGGAATTCGGTAATGGTTGCTTGCTCCGCAATCTCTGGAACGGCCAGAGAAATATTTCGCATCTCTGAGTAATTGGTACTCCAAAGGTCAGCGACGATCCCTTTGCCGAAACGGTAGTACTCCTCTTGAAATGGAACACTCCGGAACAAGTGGTGCGCGAAACGGGCGGCGAGTCCTCCCGTCGGCTTGAGAACTGTGTTGATAAGGGAGACTGAACCATCCAGCTTGCTAGCGCCTGATGAGCCTTTGCGATCGGACCGACTGTTGATGACGAAGTCATCTGCCCGAACGAGCTTTCTATTGTCGCCGTCATCGGTCTTCGCAGCAGTGTCAAGCTGCGGAACGATGCCATTCTTAGTGACAGACAGTGGCGGAAAGTCTTTACTGACCTTCTCTCGCCTCTCCGCGAAAAAGTGGCCAAGTCTGCGTACGTCCCAATGAGCTGGAACATATCCAAGCCACTCCACCCCACTGTCCTTGTACTCGGGATACCTCGGCAGACTCATTCCGCCATCTCCCCCAGCATCCGCATGATCTTGGCGGTCACGGCTTTCAGCTCGGCGTCGATGACCTCCAACGGACGCGGCGGCTCGAACACATAGAAGTGGCGGTTGAACGGAATCTCGTAGCCGATCTTCGTCCTGGCCTCGTCGATCCACGCATCCGGCGCATGCGGCAGCACTTCGCGCGCGAAGTACGCCTCGATGTCCTCGCCCAGCGGCACGTTCTCGGTATCGCGCATTGAACTGTCCGGCTGCGGCTTGCCCTTCTGCTTGCCCTTAAGCCCGAGCACGATTTCGCCGGCGTCATCGCGCAGCGGGCGCTCGACGGTAATCGTGGTGTAGCCGAAGTCCTCGTTGCGGAAGATGCGGCTGATCGGCACCCGCTTGAGCCGGCCGCCTTCGGGCGCTGCGGGCACGTCGTCGATACCGGTGACGATGCGCTGCTCCAGCTCGCGGCCCTCGGCATCGAGCACGGTGATGCGCTCGGCCTCGGTGAAGCCGCCAAACAGGCGGGTGACGAGGGCGATGTCGTCGTCGCCCATTTCGCGGCGCTTGCTGCCCAGGCTCTTGCGCATCTTGCGCCAGAAGCTGCTGGCGTCGATCAGCTGCACCTGGCCACGGCGGTCGTCATCCTTCTTGTTGCTGACGATCCACACATAGGTGGCAATGCCGGTGTTGTAGAACATGTCCGTCGGCAGGCCGATGATGGCCTCGACCAGATCGTTCTCCAGCAGATAGCGGCGGATCTCGCTCTCTCCGCTCCCCGCCCCGCCGGTGAACAGCGGCGAGCCGTTGAGCACGATGCCGAAGCGGCTGCCGCCCTCGCCGTTGACCACCGGCGACATCTTCGCCACCAGGTGCAGCAGGAACAGCATGGAGCCGTCGGACACGCGCGGCAGGCCGGGGCCGAAGCGGCCATCGAAGCCTTGTCGTTCGTGCTCGGCGCGCACGATTTTCTCGACCTTCTTCCACTCCACGCCGAAGGGCGGATTGGAGAGCATGTAGTCGAAGCGGCGGCCGGCATGGCCGTCGTCGCTGAGCGTGTTGCCGGGCGCCATGTTCTCCACCGGCTGGCCGCGGATCAGCATGTCGGCCTTGCAGATGGCGTAGGACTCGTCGTTGAGCTCCTGGCCGAACAGGGTGAGGCGCGCGGCCGGGTTGTGCGCCAGCAGGTGCTCGGCGGCCACCGACAGCATGCCGCCGGTGCCGGCCGTGGGGTCATACACGGTGCGCACCACGGCGTTGCCGGGCGAGAGTACGTCGTCGTCCTCGATGAAGATCAGGTTGACCATCAGCCGGATGACTTCGCGCGGGGTGAAGTGCTCACCGGCGGTCTCGTTGGAGAGCTCGGCGAACTTGCGGATCAGCTCCTCGAACACATGCCCCATCTGCGCGTTGTCCACGCGGTCCGGATGCAGGTCTATGGCGGCGAACTTCTCAACGACCAGATACAGCAGCCCGGCCTTGGCCAGGCGCTC
This sequence comes from Luteimonas chenhongjianii, assembly GCF_002327105.1. Lineage (GTDB taxonomy): Bacteria > Pseudomonadota > Gammaproteobacteria > Xanthomonadales > Xanthomonadaceae > Luteimonas > Luteimonas chenhongjianii. The sequence continues at coordinate 2,456,143 of NZ_CP023406.1, forward strand.
GACCTGGGCATGGAAATCGAAGCGCTCGAAGATATCGCGCGCCTCGGGCGAGAAGCCCTGCACGTAGGCATACAGGTTCTCGCGGATGTGGTCCTGGTCACCCGCCAGCGTGGGCAGATCCAGCTTGGAGGTGTTGTAGAAGCCCGCGGTGCCGACGATGCGCTTGAGGAAGGGATCGGGATTGAGGCCCGCGGCGGCCTTCTTCGCCCCCTCGGCGAGCACCTTGGCCTTGGTCGGCGCCAGCACGCAGTCCAGGCGACGCAGCACGGTGAACGGCAGGATGACCCGGCCGTATTCGGATTGCTTGTAGTCGCCGCGCAGCAGATCGGCGACAGACCAGATGAAGGCGGAAAGAGCTTGTTGGTTCAACGTGAGTCCCTTGGGATGCGACGTGAGGGATCTGCGGCCCTCTTCGCCGTGATGTGGCGATGGATCAGTGAGTGATGCGGGATCAGTGGTAGTCGCCTTCACGCTGATGCCTGACCGCCAGCACGGTCACCGTGCTGGCATCCTCCACCTCGAACAGCAGCACGTAGCCACTGGCCCCGAAGCCGATGACGAGTTCGCGCAGGAAGGGGTCGTTGGCGGTGGCCTTGCGGCAGCTGAGCGGCGCCACTTCGAGGACCGTCACCGCGTCGCGGATGGACTGCAGCGCGCGCTCGGCCAGCGCGAAATCGCTCTCGCTGCGTTCGAGCAGCCAGTCGTACAGGCGCTCCAGGTCTTGCTGCGCTTCTTCCGTGAAGCGGACGCGGAAGCTCATGCAGGCCGGGCCTTCCTGCGGGCCTGCTCAAGCCGCTGCGCGAGACCGTCGATGACCTCGCCGGCATCGACGTAGCGCCCATGCGCCTGTGCGTCGCCGCGTGAGGCGAGCCCGCGCGCGATGAAGGCTTCCTGCTGGCGACGCAGCTCGACCTGGACCCGCACGGAATGCTCGACAAAGCTGGACAGGCTTTCGCCTTCCAGCAGCACGGCTTCGGCGGCTTCGCGCAGTTCCGGCTCGACCCGCAGGGACGGGAGGGTGGCGGTCTTCATGCTGGCACCTTGCGTTGCATTTGCAACGCATGATGGCGGAAACGGCCGTGCCGGTAAACCCGGCGTCAATGGGAGTGCCGCGGCGTCCCCCAGTCCTCGGGCACCGCTCGGGCATCTAGCTCCAGCAGAGGGCGACCCACTCGGTCAACGACGAGCATCGGGTTCGGTTCGCTTACTGCGTAGCTTGCAGACCCGCCCGGCTCGCGGCCGCCGCCCTTCCCCGCCGCCCGAACTTCCCACCATCCGCTCTCGCCATCACGCATTGCATCGGGATCTGGCTATGACCGGAGGCGCGCTCCCACTCACCCCATACCCAACCGCACCACCAGCGCCACCAGCGTTACCACCAGCACCGGCAGGGTCAGCACGACGCCCACCCTGAAGTAATAGGCCCAGCCGATGCGGATGCCCTTGCGTGCCAGCACGTGCAGCCACAGCAGGGTGGCGAGGCTGCCGATCGGGGTGAACTTGGGGCCGAGGTCGCTGCCGATGACGTTGGCGTAGATCATCGCTTCGCGCACCACGCCCTCGGCCTGGCTGGCGTCGATGGACAGGGCGCCCACCAGCACGGTGGGCATGTTGTTCATCACCGAGGACAGCAGCGCGGTGAGCAGGCCCGTGCCCAGCGTGGCGGCCCACAGGCCGTGGCCGGCGAAGGCGTCGAGCAGCCCGGCGAGGTGGTCGGTGAGGCCTTGGTTGCGCAGGCCGTACACCACCAGGTACATGCCCAGCGAGAACACCACCACCTGCCACGGCGCTTCGCGCAGCACCTTGCGCGTGGGGATGACGTGACCGCGCGCGGCCACGCCCAGCAGCACCAGCGCGCCGGCGCCGGCCACGGCGCTGATCGGCACGCCCACCCGTTCCAGCCCGAAGAAGCCCAGCAGCAGCATTGCCAGCACGCCCCAGCCAGCGTTGAAGGTGGTGCGGTCGAGGATGGCCGCTTTCGGGTCCTTGAGCTGGGTGACGTCGTAGGTGGCCGGGATCTCGCGGCGGAAGAACCACAGGAGCATCAGCAAGGTGGCGGCCACCGAGACCAGGTTCACCGGCACCATCACCGAGGCGTATTCGGCAAAACCGATGCCGAAGTAGTCCGCGGAGACGATGTTGACCAGGTTGGACACCACCAGCGGCAGGCTGGCGGTATCGGCGATGAAGCCGGCCGCCATCACGAAGGCCAGCGTGGCGGCGGGACTGAAGCGCAGCGCCAGCAGCATGGCGATGACGATCGGGGTGAGGATGAGCGCGGCGCCGTCGTTGGCGAACAGCGCCGCCACCGCCGCGCCCAGCAGCACCAGCAGCACGAACAGCGCGCGCCCCCTGCCCCGGCCCCAGCGCGCGACGTGCAGCGCGGCCCATTCGAAGAAGCCGGCCTCGTCCAGCAGCAGGCTGATGAGGATCACGGCGACGAAGGTGAGCGTGGCGTTCCAGACGATGCCCCAGACGGTGGGGATGTCGGCCAGCCCCACCACGCCGGTGAGGAGCGCCAGCACCGCGCCGAAGCTTGCACTCCAGCCCACGCCCAGGCCACGCGGCTGCCAGATCACCAGCACGATGGTGACCACGAAGATCGCAAGCGCCAGCAGCATGGGTCAGGCCTTCCGCGCCGGCGCGCGTCTGTTGGAGGTGGGTGTGGCGGGCGCGCAGCGGCCGGTATCGCCACCGCAGCAGTTGCGGGTGAGGAATTCCAGCAGGCCGTTCATGGCGTCGAAGTCGGCGCGGTAGGAAATGTTGCGGCCGTGCGCCTCGCCATCGATCAGCCCGGCGGCGGCGAGCTCCTTGAGGTGGAACGACAGCGTCGCCCCGGGCAGCGACAGCGCCTCGGCGATCTGCCCGGGCGTGCGCCCATCGGGGCCGGCCTCCACCAGCTGGCGGAAGATCGACAGGCGGGTGACATGGCCCAGCGCGGAAAGCGCGGCGCTTGCGTCGTTCAGTTCCATGTTTCTAGAATAATCGAACGAATTTCGAACGCGCAATCACCGCGGTTCCCGGCGCCTGCCCAACAGCGTCCCCGCCGCGCTCGAGGGGCCGGATGCCGCCCGCCTCGGTGTCGACAGCGGCCACCCGCCGCGGATCCTGGCCCTCTACGGCTCGCTGCGCCCGCAGTCCTACAGCCGCAAGCTGGCGCTGGAAGGCGAATGCCTGCTGCGCCACTTCGGTGCCGAGACGCAGGCGTTCGATCCGCGCGCGCTTCCCGTGCAGGGCAGTTGCGAGGCGGACCATCCGATCTGCGAGGGGCCTGTGGCGGTGGTGATCTACGCCACCGCCCAGAGCGGCACGCTGCCACTGCGGGCGGTGGGCACGCGCAGTTGGCCGAGCAGTGCCACGGCGGACAGCAGGCGCCTCAGACCGTAGCCTCAGCGGCGCACACCCTTCGGGGCTGCGGCAGCAGATCGGCCGCGACGCGGCGGCGCCGCCCACACAGCGCGCGTCCAGCCCCACGGTGCGAACGTCCAGTTCCGCGCAGATGGCGGCGGTGCCGTCGCTGCAGTTGTCCAGCGCCACCATGCACGCGCGGGGCACGGCGTCGAATGCCACCGGCTGCTTTCGATCGCGGCCATGTCGACTGCTTGCCAGTGCGGATCGAGCACGCGTACGTAGGCCTGCGCCGTCAGCGGGTTTGCCCGCAGCGCGGGGGCGTGTCCGGCGCGCGGCCACGGTGAAAAAAAAAGCGACCCGGTCACCCGGGTCGCCTTCATTACCGCAACAGCTGATGGATCACTTCAGACCGCGATTCCGCAGCAGCGCTTCCGCCGTGGGCATGCGACCGCGGAAGGCCTTGTAGCTCTCGGCCGGGTCGCGGGTGTTGCCGACCTCGTACACCTCGCGGCGCAGCTTGGCCGCCAGCTCGGGGTCGAACACGTTGCCGGCTTCCTTGAACGCGTCGAAGCCGTCGGCGTCCATCGCCTCCGCCCAGGTGTAGGCGTAATAGCTGGCCGAATAGCCGCCATCGAAGATGTGGCTGAAGTGCGGCAGGCGGTGGCGCATGCCGATCTGCTCGGGCACGCCCAGCTCACGCAGCTGCGCGGCTTCCCACTCGCCGGCGTCGAAATCGGCCGGCAGTTCGGTCAGCTGGTGCAGGCGCATGTCGAGGATGGCCGACGACAGCTGCTGGATGGTGGAGAAGCCCTGGTTGAAGGTCTGGGCCTTGAGCAGGGACTCCAGCATTTCCTTGGGCATCGGCTCGCCGGCCGCGTTGCGGGCATGGGCCTGCAGGATGGTCGGCTCGGTGATCCAGTGCTCGTAGACCTGCGACGGGAATTCGACGAAATCGCGCGACACCGCCGTACCCGACAGGCTCGGGTAATGCGCGGTCGACAGCATGCCGTGCAGGCCATGGCCGAATTCGTGGAACAGGGTCTGCGCCTCGTCCAGCGAGATCAGCGCGCGCTCGCCGGCGGCGGGCGGCGTGATGTTCTGGTTGTTGACCACGATCGGGGTGTCACCCAGCAACCCGTTCGGCACGCGGATGCTGTTCATCCAGGCACCGGGACGCTTGGTGGGACGGGCGAACCAGTCGGCATAGAACAGGCCGACCTTGCGGCCGTCCGCCTCGCGGATCTCGAACACGCGCACGCCGTCGGCATAGACCGGGATGTCGGTGCGCTCGTGCGCGGTGAGGCCGAACAGCTTCTGCGTGGTCTCGAACATCGCGTCGACGATGCCGTCCAGCGGCATGTACTGCTTGACCTGCGCCTCGTCGAGTGCGAAGCGCTGGCTGCGCACCTGCTCGGCGTAGTAGCGCCAGTCCCAGGGCTGGACGTCGGTGATGCCGTCCTTCGCGGCCAGGGCCTGGATGTCGGCCAGTTCCTCGTTGGCACGCACCAGCGCCGGCTGGTAGACGCCCATCAGCAGTTCCATCGCCGCGTCCGGGGTCTTGGCCATGGAGTCCGCGAGGACGAAGTCGGCGTGGGTGTCCGCGCCCATCAGCTTGGCGCGCTCGATACGCAGCTCCACCAGGCGCTTGATCTCCGCGCTGGTGTTGTTGGCGTTGTCGTTGTCGCCGCGGAAGCTGAAGGCGCGCCAGATCTTCTCGCGTGCATCGCGGTTGGGCGCGGCGGTCAGGAACGGCTCGGCGGCCGAACGCGTGGCCGGGAACAGGTACTGGCCCGGCTTGCCGGCGGCTTCCGCGGCAGCGGCGGCGGTGCTCAGCTGGTCGGCCGGCAGGCCTTCCACTTCGGCGGCGCTCAGGAAGACGTCATTGGCCTTCTGGTCCGCCAGCAGCTTCTGGCCGAACTGCACGCCGAGGTTGGCGAGCTCTTCGTTGATGGCGGCAACACGGGCGCGCGCATCAGCCGGGAGCGCGGCACCGGCACGCACGAAGCGCTTGTGGGTCTGCTCCAGCAGGCGGTTCTGCTCGGGGGTGAGGCCCAGCTCGGCGCGCTGCTTGTAGAGCGTGTCCACGCGCTGGAACAGCGCCTGGTCGAGCATGGTCTCGTTCGACAGCCGGGCCAGCTTCGGCGCGATGGCCTTCTGGATGGCCTGGTTGGCCGGCGTGGCATCCGCGGAGGCCACGGTGAAGAAGGTGCTGGAGACGCGCGACAGCTCGCGGCCGGCGCGTTCCATGGCCTCGATGGTGTTCTCGAAGGTCGGCGCGGTCTTGTCGTTGGCGATGCGCTGGCTCTGCGCGCGGGCCTCGGCGATGGCCAGGTCGAACGCGGGCTCGTAATGCTCCGGGCGGATGCGGTCATACGGCGGCACGCCGTCGGGGGTGCTCCAGGCGCCCAGCAGCGGATTGGCGGTCTGCTCGGCGCGCTGGGCGGCGGACTGCGCTGCGCTCGGCAGGCTTGTGCTCATCAGGGTGACCGCGATCGCGGCGGAAAGAACGCACGTACGAAGAATCATGAATCCGGCTCCAGACATTTGTCATGTAACTCTATTACAACGGGCATCGCTTCGGCATTCCTGGTGTGAATGCGCGCGATATGGGGGGTCGAGGGCGGCGCAGACTGGGGCGTGCGGTTGCCGGAGCGCTCCCGGCGATGAACGGTCCCAGGCACCTGGGTCACCCGGGCGGAAGCGGAGGTGGACTGCGGAGGCGGCACCGCGCCGGCCGTTCGCCAGTGCCGCGCTCCAACCCGCTCGCGCCACGCCGGTGCCAACCCCCGGATCGATGGCGACGACGAGGTCGCAGGCGGTCCAACACTCCGCTCAGGCCTTCAGCCCCGGCGCGCGCGTGCCCGGGCCGGCCGCGGCGTCAGCCACGCATCGATCGGCGTCAGCGCCGCAGCAGTTGCGGGTGAGGAATTCGATCAAGCCGTTCATGGCGGCGAAATCGGCGCGATAGCAGATGCTCCGGCCCTGTGCCTCGGCCCCGATCAGCCCGGCGGCTGAGAGCTCCTTGAGGTGGAACGACAGTGTCGCCCCGGGCAGCGCCAGTGCTTCGGCGATCTGCCCCGGCGTGCGGCCACTGGGGCCGGCCTCGACGAGCTGCCGGAAAACCGACAGACGGGTCATATGCCCGAGTGCCGAAAGCGCAGCGCTTGCGTCGTTAAGTTCCATTTTTCTAGAATAGTCGAATGAATTTCGAACGCGCAATCACCGCAACCCCCGACGACCTGCCCAACATCGTGCCCGCTGCCTCCGAGGTGCCGGATGCCGGCCGCCTCGGGGTGGCTGGCGGCCATCCGCCGCGGATCCTGATCCTCTACGGCTCGCTGCGCCCGGAGTCCTACAGCCGCAAGCTGGCGCTGGAGGCCGAACGCCTGCTCCGCCACTTCGGCGCCGAGACGCGCGTGTTCGATCCGCGGGATCTGCCCGTGCAGGGCAGCTGCGAGCCGGATCACCCGAAGGTGCAGGAACTGCGTGCGCTGGCCATGTGGTCCGAGGGCCAGGTGTGGGTGAGCCCGGAGCGCCACGGCACCCTCACCGCGGTGTTCAAGAACCAGATCGACTGGCTGCCGCTGGAAGAAGGCGGCATGCGCCCGACCCAGGGCCGCACGCTGGCGGTGATGCAGGTCAGTGGTGGCTCGCAGTCGTTCAACGCGGTCAACGCGATGCGCGTGCTCGGGCGCTGGATGCGCATGGTCACCATCCCCAACCAGTCGTCGGTGCCCAAGGCCTGGCAGGAATTCGACGAGGCCGGGCGCATGAAGCCCTCGGCCCTCTACGACCGCGTGGTCGACGTGATGGAGGAGCTGGTGAAGTTCACCCTGCTGGTGCGCGGCCACAGCGACTACCTGACCAGCCGCTACAGCGAGCGCAAGGGTGACCTCGCCGCGGCAACCCTTGCCGCTGCCGCCACTTCCACCGAGACCTGAGGCCCCCATGGACGCGACCATCTTCCACAACCCTGCCTGCGGCACCTCGCGCAACACGCTGGCGCTGATCCGCCATGCCGGCATCGAGCCGACGGTGATCGAGTACCTGCGTGATCCCCCGCTGCGCGGGCAGCTCAGCGCGATGATCGCGGCCGCCGGCATCGGCGTGCGCGACGCGCTGCGCCGCAAGGGCACGCCCTACGACGCGCTTGGTCTGGATGATCCGGCGCTGACCGACGACCAGCTGCTCGACGCGATGCTGGCCCACCCGGTGCTGATCAACCGCCCGTTCGTGGTGACCGACAGCGGCACCCGGCTCTGCCGGCCATCGGAGGTGGTGCTGGAGATCCTGCCGCCGCTGACGCAGCCCTTCACCAAGGAAGACGGCGAGGTGGTCGGCGCGACGGGCTGACCGCAGCCCGGCGGGATCGCAGCCGCCGCGTACGTGCCGCGGCCGTGGCCCACGCCTGTACGTCACGCTGGACCAGTGCCTGCGTGAGCCGGGCATGCACAACGTGGGCGGCATCGCCCTGCCCGACGGCGCTGACCTGCCTGCGCGGCCGGCTCAGCTTCGGAAGGGCGACCCGCTTCCGCGATCCGGCTTCCAGCGTCGCTGGAGCGATGGCGGCGACGGACAGCTGCTGATGTCAGCTGCGGTCATGCGGCAGAGGGGCCGTGGCCGCAATAGGCCGCATGCAGCGCCTCGAGCACGCCCAGGGCCGGGCCGTCGGCGAGCGAGTAGTGGATCGACTGGGCCTCGCGCCGGGTGTGGACCAGCGCCATCTCGCGCAGCACCGCCAGGTGCTGCGACAGCGCGGACGCCCCCAGCCCGGTGGCCGGCTGCAGCTCGCCCACCGTGCGCTCGCCTTCCACCAGCTGGCACAGCACCAGCAGCCGCGCCGGGTGGGCCAGCGCCTTGAGCAGCGCGGCCGCCTCGCTTGCGTGGGCGGCCATGTCGGGCAACGCGACATCGGCATGGGCTGGCGTGGTGGCGGAGCTTGGCATCGGCGGCGGGCTCGCTTGACAGGTGGTGGCGGGCATCACTACTTTAGACTTTACTAAATTAGATGGGAAGCCCGGGATGAACCCCCTGGTGGAGAGCTTCTACGATCCACCCACGGCCACCTTCTCGCACGTGGTGTACGACCGCGAGGGCGGGCATGCGGCCATCGTCGATCCGGTGATGGACTTCGATCCGGCCAGCGCGCACACGGTGTTCGACTCGGCGCAGCGGCTGCTCGACTTCGTGGCGCAGCGGCGCCTCGCGGTCGAATGGATCCTCGAGACCCATGCCCATGCCGACCACCTCTCCGCAGCCGCCTGGCTGCGTGACAGGACCGGCGCGAAGGTCGCCATCGGCCGTGGCATCTGCGGGGTGCAAGCGCAGTTCAAGACGGTGTTCGGCCTGGAGGATTCGTTCCCCGTCGACGGGCGCCAGTTCGACCACCTGTTCGCCGACGGCGACACCTTCGCCATCGGCGACCTGTCCGGGCGCGTGATCGCCACCCCCGGCCACACCGCCGACAGCCTGAGCTACGTGATCGGCGATGCGGCCTTCATCGGCGACACCATGTTCGCGCCCGACACCGGCACCGCGCGCGCGGACTTTCCGGGCGGCGATGCGGCCACGCTGTACCGCTCGATCCGCCGGCTGTTCGCGCTGCCGGGCGAGACCCGCGTGTTCCTGTGCCACGACTACCCGCCCGACGGCCGCGCGCCGCGCGCCCAGACCACGATCGCCGCCCAGCGCGAGCACAACGTGCACCTGGGCGGCGAAGTGGCGGAAGAGGCCTTCGTGCGCATGCGCGAGGCGCGCGATGCCGGGCTCCCCGTCCCCAGGCTCATCCTCCCGGCGCTGCAGGTCAACATCCGTGGCGGCGACCTGCCGCCGCCGGAGTCCAACGGCGTGCGCTACCTGCGCCTGCCGCTCGACCAGTTCGGAGATCCAGCATGACCACGACTTGGCTGCTCGCACTCGCGGGCGGCGTACTGATCGGCCTCGCCGCCACGTTGCTGCTGTGGCTCAACGGACGCGTGGCCGGCGTCAGCGGCATCCTGGGCGGCGTGCTGTTTCCGGTTCGCGGTGAAGTGGCCTGGCGGATCGCGTTCCTCGCCGGGCTGGTGATCGCTGGCGGGGCGGCGATCGCGCTGCTGCCGGGCATCGCCACGCCGCGCACGGGCTTCCCGCCCGTATTGCTGATCGCGGCGGGCCTGCTGGTGGGTTTCGGCGCCAGCATGGGCAACGGCTGCACCAGCGGGCACGGCGTCTGCGGCCTGGGCCGGCTGTCGAAGCGCTCGCTGGCGGCGGTGCTGACCTTCATGGCGACAGCGGTGGTCACGACCTGGCTGGTGCGCCATGTGTGGGGCTGGGCATGAAGCGCATCCTCGCCGCCGCTCTCGCCTCAGGCGCGCTGTTCGGCGTGGGTCTGGCGCTGTCGGGCATGACCGATGCGCGGCGCATCCTCGGCTTCCTCGACGTCACCGGAGATTTCGACCCCACCCTCGCCTTCGTGCTCGGCGGCGCGGTCGCCACGACCCTGCTGCTGTTCCGCCCGGTGCTGCGGCGCGGGCACCCGCTGTTCGCAGACGGCTTCCGCCTGCCGGAATCGAGCCGGATCGACGCCCGCCTGCTGACCGGCGCGGGGCTGTTCGGGATCGGCTGGGGTCTGGCCGGTTACTGTCCCGGCCCGGCCTTGGCGGGCCTGGGCGCGGGCTCGAGCGAAGCGTTGTGGTTCGTGCCGGCAATGATCGTGGGGATCGTGCTGCAACGGATGCTCGCCCGCCGTTGAGAACCACAGGCCGGGGCTCCTCAGGGTGCTTCGGCGCTGGGACAACGCGCAGCCTCGCCGACACCGCGGCAGCGACGCTTCACTCCAATGGGAAGGCCGTAGCGCCTTCCCGGACCGGTGGCGCGACCGGTCCTGGCGGGCACCGACACGAGAGCGACACGATGATCGGCCGCAGGCGGCCTCAGGACACCCGGTCGAGGATGATCCAGATCGCGACGGCGAAGGTGATCGCCGCGAACAGCACGCCGCCCCACCCGTTGATGGCGGACGGATCCTTCTTCAGCCCCAGCCGCAACACGCCCACCATCAGCGTGGGCACCAGCAGGATCAGCGCCAGCAACACCCAGAGCGTTTCTGACATGACGTTCTCCTAGCAAGGGCCGGAAAGCGGACCGGGGAACCTGCGGCGGAAGCGGCACCCCGGGCGGCGGCCAGCCACTCCCGGCGTGCCGCACCGTCGTGGGCCGAGTATGCCGCAGGTGCTCGGCGCCACGCGTCGCCCGGCGCTATGCGGTGGCGCTGCCGTCCGTGCGCCCGCCGCGGCGGAACTTCGACACCACCCAAGCCTCTGCATCATCCACCAGCGTGAATGCCGCCGGCACCACGATCAGGCTGAGCACGGTGGACGTGATCAGGCCGCCGATCACTGCAACGGCGAGCGGCATGCGGAAACTGGAATCGGCGGTGAAACCGAGCGCGATGGGCATCATGCCGGCGCCCATCGCCAGGGTGGTCATGATCACCGGGCGGGCGCGCTTGTGGCAGGCGTCCATCAGTGCCTCATGGCGGCCCATGCCCTGCCCTTCGGCCATGACGGCGTAGTCCACCAGCAGGATGGAGTTCTTCACCGCGATGCCGATCAGCAGGATCAGGCCGATCAGCACCGACAGCGAGATGTCGAGACCGGTGATCAGCAGCGCGCCGAAGGCGCCAGCGGCAGCCAGCGGCACGGCGACCAGGATGGTGATGGGCTGGCTGGCATGGTTGAAGAGCAGCAGCAACACGCCATAGACGCAGAAGATGCCGGCCACCATGGCCATGGCGAAGCCGCCGAACATCTCGGCGAAGATCTCGCTGTCGCCCGCGGCCTGGCGCTCGACGCCCGGCGGCAGATTGGTGATGGAAGGCAGCGCGTCGATCTGCTTTTCCACCTCGCCCATCGCCATGCCGTTGAGATCCACGGTGATGGTGACATTGCGGCGGCGGTCGAAGCGGTCGATCTGCGAGGGGCCGCTGGCGGTGCTGATGTCCGCCACCGAAGACAACGGCACGCTGCCGCCACTGGCGGTGGGCACGCGCAGCTGGCCGAGCAGCGTCGGGTCCGACAGCGCACGCTCGTCGAGCTGCACGCGGATCGGCACCTGGCGCTCGGGCAGATTGAGCTTGGCCAGGAACTGCTCGTAATCACCGCGGGTCGCCACGCGCGTGGTGGCGGCGATGTCGGCGGTGGAGACGCCCAGATCGGCCGCGCGCGCGGGATCGGGGCGCACGATGATCTCCGGACGCACCAGCGCGGCCGACGAGCCCACGGTGCCGAGGCCGGGCAGTTGGCGGATCTCGCGTTCCACATCGCGCGCGGCCGAGGCCAGGTTCACCGGATCGTCGCCGGCCAGCACCAGTTGGAGTGCGCGACCGGGTTCGCCGCCCTGGAAACTCAGGCGCACACCGGGCAGATCGGCCAGGCGTTCGCGGACCTGCGATTCCAGCTCGTACTGGTTGAGTTTGCGGTCGTCGTTCCAGCGGATGGTCAGCGTGGCCTTGCGCAGCTCGGCGCTGGTGAGGTCGCCGGCCGGACCGTTGGCGCCGGAGTTGCTGCCGGCGGTGACGAAGACATGCGTGATCTCGGGGATGTCGGCGATGCGCTGGCGCGCGGTTTCCGCAACCTCCGCCGTGGTGTCGAGCGAGGTGCCCGGGGGCAGCTCGATCAGTACGTTGCTCTGGATGCCGTCGGCAGGCGGGATGAAGGTCACCTGCAGCAGCGGCAGCAGCGCCAGTGAGCCGATGAAGATGCCCAGCGCGATCGCCAGCGTTCGGTTTCGGTAACGCAGCGCCCGATCGACCATGCGCAGGTACCACTTCATCAGCTTCGAATCGCCCTTGTGCTCGGGCAGCGGCTTGAGCAGATAGGCCGACATCATCGGCGTGATCAGGCGTGCCACCAGCAGCGAGAACATCACCGCGGCCGCGGCGGTCCAGCCGAACTCGCGGAAGAACTTGCCGGGAATGCCCGGCATGAACGCCACCGGGATGAACACCGCCGCCAGCGTGCACGAAGTCGCAATTACCGCCAGGCCGATCTCGTCGGCCGCCTCCAGTGCGGCCTGCTGGGGACTCTTGCCCATGCGTAGATGGCGGTCGATGTTCTCCACCTCCACGATGGCGTCGTCCACCAGAATGCCCACCACCACGGCCAGTGCCAGCAGCGTGATCATGTTGAGGCTGAAACCCAGCCAGTACATCACCGCGAACGTGGGAATGATCGACAGCGGCAGCGCGACCGCCGAGATCAGCGTGGCGCGCACGTCGCGCAGGAAGAAGAACACCACCGCCACCGCAAGCGCGGCGCCCTCGTAGAGCATGTGCATCGAGGAGCGGTAGGAGTTCTCGGCCACTTCGGTGCTCGACGCCACCTCGACCATGCGCACGCGCGGTTGCTGCTGCTGCAGTTCCGCAACGGTGGCGCGCACGGCATTGCCCACGTCCACTTCGCTCGAGCCGGTGGTGCGCTGCACGGCGAAGCCGATCACCGGCCGGCCGTCGAGCGTGGTGCGCTGGCTGAGGGTGGCGTTGCCGTCGCTCACCGTCGCCAGCGTGGACAGGCGCACGCTGCGCCCGTCGGGCATGGAGATCGGGAAATCGGCGAGATCGGCGGCGGTCTCCACCGTGCCCAGTGTGCGCACCGCCTGCTCGCTGCCGCCCACGGTGGTGCGCCCGCCCGGCTGTTCCTGCTGGATGCGCGCCAGCTGCTGGCTGATCAGCGCCGGGCTCACGCCGAAGCCCTGCACGGCCTCGGGCCGCAGGTCCACGCGGATTTCGCGGTCGACGCCGCCGATGCGCCGCACGGTGCCCACGCCGGACACGGCGAACAGCCGCTTGGACACGGCGTCATCGATGAACCAGCTGAGCTCCTCGTCGCTCCAGCCATCGGCAGTGACGGCATAGGTGAGCATGTCGCCGCCGGTGACGTTGACCAGCGAGACGATCGGCGGCTCGACATCGGCCGGCAGATCGATACGCACACGGTCAATGGCGTCGCGCACCTCGTCCTTGGCGATGGTGCCGTCCTTCTCGATCTCGAAATTGAGGATGGTGGTGGAGGTGCCCTCGTTGACGATCGAGGCCATGTTGCGCAGCCCCGGGATGCTGGCGGTGGCATCCTCGATCCGCCGGGTCACCTGGGTTTCCAGCGTGCTGGGGCTGGCGCCGGGCAGCACCACGGTGACGTTGACCACCGGCACGGTGAGGTCCGGGAACTGCGAGACGGCCAGCCGGTTGAAGGCGACGAGACCGGCCGCGGTGAGCAGGATAAAGACCAGGATCGCCGGCAGCGGACGGTGGATCGACCAGGCGGAGAAGTTCATTCGGCAAGGTTTCCACTGGCGGCGTCACGGGTGGCCTCGCGCGTGGCGCCGGCACCTGCGGGATCGGCGGAGGCCGCCGGCGCGGGGCGTGGAGCGCTGCCGGGCGGAGCATTCGCCGCGTCGGCCGCGCTCGCGCTGTCGACCACGCGCACCAGGTCGCCGTCGCCGAGGAAGCCCGCGCCGCGCGCGACCACGCGGTCGGCCACGGTCAGGCCTTCGCCCACTTCGATCATGTCGCCATGCGTCGCGCCGACCGATACCGCCTGTTCGCGCACGCGGTTGTCGTCCGCCACGGTGAACACATAGGCGCGGCCGTCGCGGCGCACGACGGCTTCGATGGGCACCAGCAGCGCCTGCGCGCGGCCGAGCGCCAGCCGGCCCTGGGCGAACATGCCCGCGCGCAGCGGACCGGGATCGGGCAGGTCCACGTAGACGGTGCCGGTACGGCGCTGCGCGTCCAGCCCGGGCGATACCGTGCGCACGGTGCCGGGCACCGGGCCGACCGGCGTGTCCACCTGCACCTGCGTGCCCGGGCCCACGCGCAGCAGGTCGCCCTCGGCGAGCTCGGCGCGCCACTCCAGCCGACCATCGCGAATCAGCCGCAGCAGTTCGCCGCCGCCCACCACCTGTCCCGGCTGCACGCTGCGCGCCGACACCACGCCAGCCACCGGTGCGCGCACCACGGTGAAATCGCGCTGCACGCGCGCGGCATCGCGGCTGGCGATCGCGGTGTTGAGGCGCGCCTGCGCGTTGTCGCGCTCGGCCTCGGCCTGCTCTGCATCCTGCAGCGCGACCAGTTGTTCGCCGGCGAGTTCGCGCACGCGTCCGGCGCGACGGCGCGCGGTTTCGAGGTTGGTCTGCGCCTCGCGCACCGAGGCTTCGGACTGCGCCAGCTGCGAGTCCAACGTGCGATCGTCCACCCGCAACAACACATCGCCCGCGGCCACCTCGCTGCCCACTTCGACCTCCACGCTGGACACGCGCAGGCCCGACAGCTCGACGCCCACCGATACTTCCTCCCACGCTGCCACCGCGCCGGATGCGACCACTTCGCGGGTCACTTCACGATGTTGTGGCGTAGCCAGGCTTACGGTCAGGCTCGCTGTGGGTTCGGGCGGAGCGCCATCGCCACACGCGGCCAGGGCCAGCAATCCGGAAAGCGACAGGAGTCGAAGATGGTTTTGCATCAGGGCGGGCAGGATCGAGGAGCCCGCAAAACTATCAGCCTACTGATAACTCCGGAGTGACGGCGGCGCCAAGATGCCCAAGAAGCACCAGATCGACACCCTGCAGCGGCTGCGCGAGTCGCTGGCCTACCGGATGGGCCTGCAGCTCAAGCACCTGCACGCCGGGCTGACCGCCGCGATCGACGAGCGCCTGCGCGCCGATGGCATGGAACTCACCCGCCCGCAGGCGCTCACCCTGATGCTGCTGGCCGAGCGCCCCGGTGCCTCGAACGCGGAACTGGCGCGACTGGCGGGGGTGTCGCCGCAGACGATGCACCAGATCCTGCGGCGCCTGGACCGCGATGCGCTGGTGACCCGCGCGCCGCATCCCACGCGGGCACGCAGCCTGTCCTTGCAGATCACGGCCGAAGGCCTGGCCCGGGTGACGCGGGGCGCCGCGCTGGCGCAGACCGTGATCGAAAGTGCGCTGGACCGCCTGCAGCCTGCCGAGCAGACCCAACTGGTCACGCTGCTCGAGCGGTGCGCGGCGGGCCTGCCGGCAGGCGAGGATCCATAAGCGCGTTCGCGCGAGTCACTGGCCTGCTCGAGGCTGGCTGCAATGGCGCAACGGTCGCGGCCGGGCACCCTTCCCTCGCGCGATGACATCGCTTCGCCGTGCAATGGAAGCCTGACGTCGGTAGGCGACGCGATGCCGCAGTTCGCCAACTCGATTACAGGCAGCACGCTCGAGAGGCCGACGCTGCTGTCCAGGCGGGAGGCCGGGTGCGACGCGCTCAGCCCTTGACGCAGACCACCTGGCGCAGCGTATGCACCACTTCCACCAGGTCCTTCTGCGCGTCCATCACCGCCTCGATCGACTTGTAGGCGGCCGGCGATTCGTCGACCACCTCGGCATCCTTGCGGCACTCGACATGCGCGGTGGCGCGCGCGTGCGCCTCCACCGAGATCAGCTTGCGCGCGCGCGTGCGGCTCATCACCCGGCCGGCGCCATGGCTGCAGCTGTGGAAACTTTCCGCATTGCCGAGTCCGCGCACGATGTAACTGCGCGTGCCCATGCTGCCGGGAATGATGCCCAGCTCGCCTTTGCGCGCACTCACCGCGCCCTTGCGCGTCACGAAGATGTCCTTGCCGAAGTGATGCTCGCGGCTGACGTAGTTGTGGTGGCAGTTGACCGCTTCAGCCTGCGCCTCGAATGGCTTTGCGATCACCCGCCGCGCGGCATCGACCGCGTTGCGCATCATGATCTGGCGGTTGATGCGCGCGTAGTGCTGCGCCCACTCCACCGCGAACACGTAGTCGTCGTAGTGCTGGCTGCCCTCGCGCAGATAGGCCAGATCGACGTCGGGGAGGTTGGCGATGTGCCGGCCCATGTCCTGCTTGGCGAGTTCGATGAAGTGCGTGCCGATGGCATTGCCGACGCCGCGCGAGCCCGAGTGCAGCATGAACCACACGCGCTGCGCCTCGTCGAGGCAGACCTCGACGAAGTGGTTGCCGGTGCCCAGCGTGCCGAGGTGATGCAGGTTGTTGGTCTTTGCCAGTCGCGGGTGCGCGTGGGTGATGCGCCTGAAGCCCTGCGCCAGCGTGGCCCAGCCTTCGATCGCGCGCTCGGGCGGCGAAGCCCACGCCCCCGGATCGCGCTTGCCGCGCGCGGCGACGCGCCCGTGCGGCACCGCGCGCTCGATCGCCTGACGCAGGCCCGCCAGGCTGTCCGGCAGGTCGCCGGCCATCAGCGTGGTGCGCGCAGCGATCATGCCGCAGCCGATGTCCACGCCCACTGCGGCGGGAATGATCGCACCGACCGTCGGCACCACCGAACCTACGGTCGCGCCCTTGCCCAGATGCACGTCGGGCATCACCGCGATGTGGCGATGGATGATCGGCAGCTTCGCGATGTTGCGCAGCTGCTCGCGCGCCTCGTCTTCCAGCGGCACGCCGCGCGTCCACAGCTTGATGGGCGCGGCGCCAGGGTCATGGATGGTGTTGTAGGCGGTCTGGTTCATGGCGGAATCCTCGCGCCGATACTGCACGGGCGCGTGTCGACGGGGCGCGTGTGCCGGAACGCCATCCATTCGACACGATCTGCAGTGCGTGACCGATCGAGCGGAAAGAGCGCAGGAATCACCCGCCGGTCCGCGCGCCCCACGCGAGCTGGCTCGGCTGCAGCTCTCAGTCGCTGCGCGACTGCTCCCGCATGGCATCGAGATGCGTCAGATACAGGCGCAGGTCGAATTCGAGCTGGTGATAGTCCGGCTCCATGTGCGTGCACAGCTGGTAGAAGGCCTTGTTGTGGTCGGCTTCCTTCATGTGCGCCAGCTCGTGCACCACGATCATCCGCAGGAAATCCGCCGGCGCGTCGCGGAACACACTGGCGATGCGGATCTCGCGGCTGGCCTTGAGCCTGCCGCCGTGCACGCGGGAGATGGTGGTGTGGGTGCCCAGCGCATGCTTCATCACCTGCAGTTTTCCATCGAAGACCACCTTGCCCAGCGGCGCGGCCTTGCGCATGTGGCGGTCTTTCAGGGCCTGCACGTAGGTATAGAGCTGGCCATCGTTGCGCACGGCATGCGCATCGGCGTACTTCGCGCTCAGCACCGTGCCCAGCCGGTCCTGCGCGATGAGCTCGCGCACGCGCGCCTGCACCTCCGGCGGATAGCCGCCGAGATACTTCAGCGGCTGCATCAGAAAAAAACCCGCTTTCGCGGGGCTTTCTCCAGCATGAAAACGCCTGCGATCAAGCGAACGGATCCTGCAGCACCATCGTGTGCGCACGGTCGGGGCCGGTGCTCACGATGCTGACCGGGCAACCCGCCAGCTCCTCGAGCGCGCGCAGGTAGGCGCGGGCCGCAGGCGGCAGTTTCTCCCACTCGGTGATGCCATGGGTGTTCTCGTCCCAGCCCGGGAATTCGAGATACACGGGCGTGCACTCGTCCCAGCCGCCGGCGTCGAGCGGCGCGTATTCGGTGCGCTTGCCGCGGTATTCGTAGGCGATGCAGATCTTCAGCGTCTTCATGCCGTCGAGCACGTCGAGCTTGGTGATGCACAGGCCGGAGATGCCGTTGATGGCCACCGCGCGCTTGAGCGCGACGATGTCCATCCAGCCGCAGCGGCGCGGACGCCCGGTGGAGGCGCCGTATTCCTGGCCGCGGTCGCGGATGCCCTGGCCGACCTCGTCGTCGAGCTCGGTCGGGAACGGACCGCCGCCGACGCGCGTCGCGTAGGCCTTGGCGATGCCGAGCACGTAGTCGATCGCGTCCGCGCCGACGCCGGTCCCGGCCAATGCGCCGCCGACGGTGGTGTTGGAGCTGGTGACATAGGGATAGGTGCCGTGGTCGATGTCGAGCAGCGCGCCCTGCGCACCTTCGAACAACACCCGCTTGCCCTGCTTGCGCAGGTCGTGAAGGATGCCGGCCACGTCACTCTTCATCGGCTCGACGTACTCGCCGAACGCCAGCGCCTCGTCGTAGGTCTGCTGGAAGTCGACCGCGTCGACGCCCAGGTACTTGGTGAGCACGAAGTTGTGGTAATCGAGCGCGGTGCGCAGCAGCTCCTCGAGCTGCTTCGGGTAGTGCAGGTCGGCAACGCGGATGCCGCGGCGCGCCACCTTGTCCTCGTACGCCGGACCGATGCCGCGGCCGGTGGTGCCGATGGCCTTGCCGCCGGCGGCCTTTTCGCGGGCCTGATCCAGCGCAATGTGGTAGGGCATGATCAGCGGCGTGGCCGGGCTGATCTTCAGTCGCGAACGCACTTCGACGCCGGCGCCTTCGAGTTCACCGATTTCCTTGATCAGCGCGGCCGGGCTCAGCACCACGCCGTTGCCGATCAGGCACAGCGCGTCGTCGCGCAGGATGCCGGAGGGAATCAGGTGGAGGACGGTCTTCTTGCCGCCGATCACCAGCGTATGGCCGGCATTGTGGCCGCCCTGGAAGCGCACCACGGCGCCGATGTCCTGCGTGAGCAGGTCAACGATCTTGCCCTTGCCCTCGTCGCCCCACTGAGCGCCGATTACCACCACTGACTGACCCATCTCGATGACTCCTGTATCGCATTGCGGCCATCGGGGCCGCAGGAAAGGACCGGCCTGCCTTGCCTGGACGCTGGCCGCTCCATCGGGGAGACGACCGCCACGCAGGGCCGGACACGGAAAAAGCCGGACGGTCCACTCGAGCGAGTTGGCCGGGCCGGCTTTTCCGCATTATCCGGATAACGGGTGACCGCGGCCACCGCTTTGTGGGCGCGGTTCACGGGCGGTCAGATGCCGCCGCGGCCCTTTGGCGCCGCGGCGCGTGACAACTCCGCTACCCGCGACGACATCTGGTGAGGGGAGACCGAACCCGTTGCGCCCGACTGGGGGGGCCTGGGCGGGCAAGCAGCGGACGTCGGCGAAGCCCCGGTCAGCACAGCGTCAGCGCGGTGCTGGCCCGGGATACGGGTCTGGGCGCCGCGGCCGATTCAGAACTGCAGGCGGGACCTGTGCGCAGAGCTGCTGGTAGAGCATCGGAGACCCGAGCCGGCGGAGCACGCCGCTCTGACCGCTCTCCCTCCGGGAGAGGGGTTGGGGTCAGGGCAACCGACGGCAGGAGGCGGAGCCAGGTAACGAGCCCGGAAATACCCGGCGCCGAAAGGCCCACCGGCTCACATCCCTCGGAGATGCGCAGAGTCAGCCCGCCCTCCCCCACCGCGCTGCGCGCGCCG
Organism: Luteimonas chenhongjianii; assembly: GCF_002327105.1. Lineage (GTDB taxonomy): Bacteria > Pseudomonadota > Gammaproteobacteria > Xanthomonadales > Xanthomonadaceae > Luteimonas > Luteimonas chenhongjianii. The sequence goes on from NZ_CP023406.1 coordinate 2,475,684, forward strand.
GCCTCACGGAGAAGACGACGCAACAGTGCCGGGTGAAGCTGCTCCGCAGGACAATGGCGTGTGAAGTCATCTGGCGACGGAACGACGGCAACCGCGGCGCTCGCCCCACGGACATGTCGGCGAAGTCGACTCAGCCCCGCACGAAATAAAGCGCGACCAGCCCCAGTGCCAGCACCGCTGCGCCGATGCGGCGCAGCGTTGACAGCGGCAACGCCAGCATCTGCTCGGCGTTGCGCTTCCAGAAACCCGGGGCAGCGAAGAGCATCAGACCTTCGACGACGAACACCAGGCACAGCGCCGCCCACAGGTCGGACATCAGCGTTGCGCCATCAACGGTCGCTGCGCATGTACTGCAGGAAGGGGTCGTTGCGCTCGAGCACGATCACGCTCTCGCCCTTCTCGAACGCAGCGCGATACGCCTCGAGACTGCGCTGGAACGCGTAGAACGAGGGATCCCGACTGGCCGCCTGGCCGTAGATGCGCGTCGCCTCGGCGTCGCCTTCACCGCGCAGGGTCTGCGCATCGCGCTCGGCCTCGGCCAGCAGCACGGTCTGCTCACGATCCGCCTCGCCGCGGATCGCGCGCGCGCGCTCCTCGCCCTCGGCGCGCAGACGCGTGGCTACTTCCTGGCGTTCGGCGCGCATGCGGTTGTAGACCTGCTGGATGACCTGGCTGTCGGTCGGCAGGTCGATCTGCTTGATGCGGATGTCGATGATCCGCATGCCCAGCGACTTGGCGGCTTCGTTGATGGCCGGCAGCTGCCGCTCGACGAACTCCGAACGGTTGCCCGAGACCAGCTCGGTCAGCGTGTTGGCATTGATCTCGTTGCGCAGCGAGTTCTTGATGATGGGTTCGAGGCGCAGGCTGGCGTCGGCCTCGATGCCCGAGGTCGCGCGGTAGAACGCGACGACGTCGCTGATCGCGATGATGGCCACGAAGTCCACGCTGACGTCCTTGCGCTCGGAGGTCAGCGAGCGTTCGGGCGAGAACGCGGTCGCAACGAAGCGGCGGTCGAACACGCGCGCGGTCTCGATCAGCGGCACCTTGAAGTGCAGGCCCGGGCCGATATCCGTCCGCGCCACGCGACCGAGGTTGAGGACCAGGGCGACCTGACCTTCGCGGACCACGTACACCGAACTCATCAGGCCCAGCAGCACGATGATCAGCAGGGGAATGACGAACTTGAATCTCATCGGCTGGCTCCATCACGCGGCGGGCGCGGCAGGTTGCGCGCGGCCGGGGCCGGCGCGGTGGTGCTGGTGTTGCTGCCGCGCGTGGCATCGGTGCTTGGCGACAGCGCTTCAGGCGGGAGCAGCGCCGGCGCGGACTGGCTGCCGGTGCCCTGCCCACCCAGCGGGGCGTAGATCACCTGACGGCCATCACCGCCGACGATCGTGTGGTTGTTGGCCAGCACCTGCTGCACGGTGTCGAGCCACAAGCGCTTGCGGGTGACTTCAGGCGCGCTCGCATAGGCATCGACCAGCAGGCTGAAGCGCTGCGCGTCACCGGTGGCGCGGGCGATCTCGGCGGTCTTGTAGCCTTCGGCCTGCGCGCGGATACGGGCGGATTCACCACGGGCCTCGGGCACGATCTTGGCCGCATAGGCGCCTGCTTCCTTGACCAGCTGCTCATTGATCTGCTGGGCGCTGTTGACCTCGTCGAACGCGGCCTTGACCTCTTCCGGCGGACGCGCGTCCTGCAGGTTGAGTTCGTTGACGATCAGGCCGGTGCGGTAGCTGTCGAGCGATGCCTGCAACGAGGCCTGGGCGGCGGTCGAGATCGGGCCACGCGCATTGAGGGCGGCGTCCAGGTTGACCCGGCCGATCTGTTCGCGCACGGCGCTGAGCGCGGTCTGCTCGAGCATCTCGCGTGGATTGCGGGTACCGAACAGGTACTCCACCGGGTCACCGACGCGGTACTGCACGTTGAACGACACGACGACGATGTTCTCGTCGCGGGTCAGCACCGGCACGGTATTGCTGTAGGACTGCACCGTGGTCGCGTCGACCTTGATCACGCGCTCGATCGGCCACGGCAGCTTGAAGTTCGGACCCGGCTGCATCACCCGGGCGACTTCGCCGAAGCGCAGCACCACGCCGCGCTGGGTTTCACCCACCAGCACGAAACAGTTCAGCAGCAGCACGATGACCACGACGACCGCGATCCAGCGCAGCGGATTGCCGCTCCCGAAGCCGCCGCCAAAGAGCCCGCGGAACTGGTCGAGGATGCGGTCGAAACCACCACCGCCGCCGCGTCCTCCACGTCCACCACCGCCGCCGGTACGGCGTGGCGGCCACGGATTGCGGTCGCCCTGATTCCCCGAGCCCTTGCGGTCGGGAGAATCGTTGTCCTTGTTGTTGCCGGGAATGTTCCAGGCCATGCCTGCTCCAGTTCTGGGCGCGCAGCCTGCGTCGGCGCGGCGCGGGGGTCGCATAGTCTAACCGGCTGGCGCCTCTCTCAGGCGACGCCGGCCGGCTCTCGCTGTCCTGCGTATGCACGTATGCCACGGCAGGGGTGACGGGAAGGCCGCCGTTGTGGGCGGCACCCGGGGATGCGGCGGAGCCGGTAGCCCGGCGGGCCGGGGCGGCCGGAAAACACCGGTTTCGACGGGCAGGCCGAGGCGGCCGGCCCGAACTGCCGCTCAGCCGAACTCGTCCTCGTCGGGCGGCAGCAGCGCGCGCAGGGGTTCGCCGTTCTCCTGCGAGGCCAGGCGCGCGGCATCGGCATGGGCCAGATCCACCTGCAGCAGCCAGCCGTCTTCGTCGAGCGTTTCGGTGCGCACGCCTTCGAGCGCGTGCAGACGCGCATGCAGACGGCCCGCTTCGGGCGGCAGGCGCAGCTCGCCGACGATGCGGCGGATGCCGAGGCGACGTGCCAGCGCATGCGAAAGCAGATCAAGGCCCAGCCCGTCGCGCGCCGAGATCCAGACGCTCTCGCGCACGGCATCGTCGGAGAGCGCATTGGGATCGAGGTCGTAACGCGGCGTGGCACCTTCGATGCGGTCGATCTTGTTGAACACCAGCAGCTGCGGCAGATCGCCGGCGCCGATGTCGCTCAGCACCGCGTCCACCTGGGCGATGCGCTCGTTGCGCAGCGGATCCGCAGCGTCGATGACGTGCAGCAGCAGGTCGGCCTCGCGCGCCTCGCTCAGGGTGGAGCGGAATGCGGCGACGAGTTCGTGCGGCAGGTCGCGAACGAAGCCGACCGTGTCGGCCAGCACGATGCTGCCGCCCGACAGGTCCACGCGGCGCACGGTGGGATCGAGCGTGGCGAAGAGCTGGTCGGCGGCATAGGCGTCCGCGCCGGAAAGCGTGTTGAACAGCGTCGACTTGCCTGCATTGGTGTAGCCGACCAGGGCGACACGCGGCATCTCGCTGCGCACGCGGGCGCGGCGCATCTGGGTGCGCTGCACTTCTACCTTGTCGAGCCGGGCCTGCAGCTGTTCAAGCCGCTTCTGCAGCAGTCGACGGTCGGTCTCGAGCTGGGTCTCGCCGGGACCGCGCAGGCCGATCGAACCACCGCGCTGGCGCTCCAGGTGGGTCCACCCGCGCACCAGGCGCGTGGCCATGTGCCGGAGCTGCGCCAGCTCGACCTGCAGCTTGCCTTCATGGCTGCGGGCGCGCTGGGCGAAGATGTCGAGGATCAGTCCGGTGCGGTCGACCACGCGGCGCTCGAGATATTTCTCGAGATTGCGTTCCTGGCCGGGCGAGAGCCGGTGATTGACGAGAATGAGATCGGCGCCAGTGGCGTCGGCGGCCGCCTTCACCTCTTCGAGCTTGCCGCTGCCGAACAGCGTGGCGGCGTTGGGCTTGTCGATGCGGGCGGGAATGACCGCCGCTACGTTGGCACCGGCCGAGCGTGCCAGCTCGGTGAATTCTTCCAGGGCACCCTCGTCGGCCGGCCCGTGCGCATGGGGCTGGATCAGCAGCGCGTTTTCACCCTTCCGGGAGCGTTCGAACAAAGTGTTTATCTACCTCTGGCTCTGGGTCAGTCGGCGGTCTCGGCCGCCGCGTCGTCCCCGCCCTCGCCATCGGAGGACTGGACGAAGCCGCCGCCGGGTGCGACACGCACATTGCGCGCAGGCACCACGGTGGAGATCGCGTGCTTGTAGACCATCTGGCTCACGGTGTTGCGCAGCAACACCACGAACTGATCGAAGGATTCGATCGTGCCCTGCAGTTTGATGCCGTTGACCAGGTAAATCGAGACGGGCACGCGCTCACGGCGCAGTGCGTTCAGGAAAGGGTCCTGCAAAGATTGCCCCTTGGACATGGTGTTTCCCCAGCGTGGTTGTTGTTGTTATGTGCCTGACAGCGGGGCCGACGCCCGCTCCCCGGGTCGCCGACCGGCCGATGGTACACAACCGGCGGGCCGTCCGCGCAACATCGCAGGGGCGGGAGGCCGCGCCGGATCGGGGACGTCATCGCGATCCCGTATCACGACCGGAACGGGCCGCGTGGAAGTGCTCGCCCGCAGACCCACCACAGCCGTTCACCCTGGGCGACGGCCCAGGAATGCAGTGACCTCCGCATCCAGCACGTCGCGCTGGGCTGCCGGGTCGAACAGGCGCGCGCCGCTGCGGCCCCGCAACCAGGTGAACTGACGCTTGGCCAGCTGCCGGGTTGCAGCGATGCCGCGTTCGCGGAACGTGGCGGCGTCGCCCTGCCCGTCGAGAAACTCCCAGGCCTGGCGGTAGCCGACCGCGCGGATCGCGGGCAGCTCCAGCGGCGCCGGGTGCGCCTGCAGTTGCGGCATGGCGCGCAGGCGCCGCACCTCGTCGAGGAACCCGGCGGCGAGCATCGCGTCGAACCGCGCGGCAATGCGCGCATGCAGGATGGCGCGGTCGGCCGGTGCGATCGCCAGCGACAGCACCTGTGCCGGGAACGGCGGCGATTCGGTGGGGCGTCGCTGCCACTCGCTGATCGGGATGCCGGTAAGCCGATGGACCTCCAGCGCACGCTGGATGCGTTGCGCATCGCCCGGCTTGATACGCGCGGCCGCTTCGGCATCGATCGTTTCCAGCCGGGCATGCAGTGCGGACCAGCCCAGTTCGGCCGCCTCGGCGGCGATCGCGGCGCGGGTCGCCGGGTCGGCCTCGGGCATCGGCGAGAGACCATCGAGCAGCGCCGCGAAATAAAGCCCGGTGCCGCCGGCCAGGATCGGCACCCGCCCACGGTGGAGGATGTCCTCGACCGCGCGACGTGCGTCGGCAGCAAACTCGGCGGCCGAATAGGCCTGCCAGGGATCGCGCAGGTCGAGCATGTGGTGCGGCACGCGCCTGCGCTCGGCGGCATCCGGCTTGGCCGCGCCGATGTCGAGGCCGCGGTAAACCAGCGCCGAATCGACGCTGACGATCTCGCCGCCGAAGCGCTCGGCCCAGTCGAGCGCGAGCGCAGTCTTGCCCGACGCAGTGGGACCCATCAGCACGATGGCGCGCGCACGATCGGCGGCGGCATCGCCACTCATGCGCAAGTCCTGGCGGCACACGCGCCGAACATGCTCAGTACCCGGTTTCCCTCAGCGACCGGCGCACCTGTTCGTGGGTGGCCCGCACGTTCTGCGAAGGGGCATTGTCGAGCAGGCTCACGACGATGATCGCCAGCAGCCCGATCGCGAACCCCGGGACGATCTCGTAGAGGTTCGAGCCCATGCGCTCGACCGCGATCTGCTTCCACGCCACAACGGTGACCGCGCCGAGCAGCATGCCCGCCAGAGCGCCATTGCGGGTCATGCGACCCCAGAACAGCGACAGCAGCACCACCGGACCGAACGCCGCCCCGAAGCCTGCCCAGGCATACGAGACGAGTCCGAGCACTCGGCTCTCCGGATCGCGCGCCAGCCACAGCGCGACCAGCGCCACAAGCAGCACGCTCGCCCGACCGATCCACATCAGCTCCCGCTGGCCGGCGCCCGGACGCACGAAACCGCGATAGAAATCCTCAGAAAGCACGCTTGAGCACACGAGCAGCTGGCTCGACAGCGTGCTCATCACCGCGGCGAGGATCGCCGACAGGATCACACCGGCCACCCAGGGATTGAACAGCAGCTCGACGAGGGTGATGAACACCCGCTCGGCATTGGCTTCGACCGGCCCGGCGACTTCCGGGTGCTGCTGGAAATACGCGATACCGAGGAAACCGACCAGCAACGCGCCGAGCAGGCACAGGATCATCCAGGTCATGCCGATCCGGCGCGCGGCCGGAATGGAGTGCACGCTGTCGGCCGCCATGAAGCGCGCCAGGATGTGCGGCTGGCCGAAGTAGCCCAGCGCCCATGCGAGCAGCGAGATCAGCCCGACCGCGCCGAGCGCGCCATCGCGGGTCCACGACAGCCGCGTGGCATCGACACTCCGGATCAGCTCGATGCTCGATTCGAAGCCCCCGGTATTCATGTAGACGATCACCGGCGCGAGTATCAGTGCGAACAGCATCAGCGTGCCCTGGGCCACATCGGTCCAGCTCACCGCGAGAAATCCGCCGATCAGCGTATAGAGGATGGTGACCGCAGCGCCCCACCAGATCGCCTGCGCATACGGCAGGCCGAACACGCTCTCGAACAGACGCGCGCCGGCGACCACGCCCGAGGCGCAGTACACGGCGAAGAACACCAGGATCACCAGCGCCGAGAACACGCGCAGCAGGCGGCTGCGGTCCTCGAAGCGATGGGTGAAGAAGTCGGGCAGCGTCAGCGCATTGCCGGTGCGCTCGGTGTAGACGCGCAGCGGGCCGGCAACATACCGCCAGTTGAGATACGCACCGACGATCAGGCCAATCGCGATCCAGGACTCAGATACCCCGCCCAGGTACATGGCACCGGGCAGGCCCATCAGCAGCCAACCGCTCATGTCGGAGGCGCCGGCGGACAACGCGGTGACGCCGGGACCCAAGCTTCGCCCACCCAGGATGTAGTCGTCGAAATTACGCGTCGAACGCCAGGCGACGACGCCGATCAGCACCATGGCGAGCAGGTAGATCACGAACGTCACGATCAGCGGCGTGCTGGCAGTCATCATTGGAATCTGTCCCCTCCTGAAACGAACGGCCGCCCTGGCGGGCGGCGCGAAACTGACTGCACAGGGTAACGCATCGTTCTACAGGCGTAGCCCGGGTGCCCGGTTTCAGGCGTCGTCGGGCCAGCAGATTACAGGCCTGGCGGACGCCGCGCGCGGCACCGGTACAGCGGCGACCGCGGCCCAGACCCTGAGCGCGTCGACCGTCTCGGCGACGTCGTGCACGCGCACCAGGCGCGCGCCGTTCTGCACCGCGATCAGGTGCGCGGCCACCGACCCGGCCACGCGCTCGCTCGCCACCTCGCGCCCGGTGAGTTCGCCGATGCTGCGCTTGCGCGACAACCCGGCGAGCACCGGCACGCCCAGTTCGGCGACACGCTGCAGCTGCGCCAGCAGCGCCATGTTGTGGGCCGTGGTCTTGCCGAACCCGAAACCGGGATCGACAAGGATGTGTCTGCGTGCGATCCCGGCCATCTCGGCGGCAAAGATGCGTTCGGCGAGGAAGCGATGCACATCGCCGACCACATCGTCGTACTGCGGCGCCTCCTGCATGTCGCGCGGCTCGCCGAGCATATGCATCAGCACCACCGGCACGCCGAGCGACGCGGCCGTCTCGAGCGCGCCCTCGCGGCGCAGGCCGTAGACATCGTTGATCATGCCGGCGCCCGCCGCGACCGCCGACCGCATGACTTCCGGCTTGGACGTATCGATACTGATCGGCAGCGCCGTGCGCGCGCGCAGACCCTCGATCACCGGCAGCACGCGCCGCAGTTCTTCAGCCACGGGCACTTCGGCAGCGCCGGGCCGCGTCGATTCGCCGCCGACATCGAGGATGTCCGCGCCCTCCTCCGCAAGCCGCACGCCGTGCGCGATCGCCGCCTCGGCGTCCACGTGGGCGCCCCCGTCGGAGAACGAATCCGGCGTGACATTGACGATACCCATGACCCGCGGCGCGTCGAGACGCAGCACGCGGCCGTTGCAGTCGAGCTGAAGCGCGGTGTCGAACATCATCGGTTCCTCGGATTCATTGCAATGGAGGTGTCGCGGCGCACGCCACGCGACAGCCCGGTCTGGACACGAAGCGGGCGCGCGTCCGATCGCGATGCAGCGCGGCCCGGTCAAACCTCGCAACCACGAGGGATGCCGATGATCAGACCTGCGCCACTGCCCGCAGGCAACCATGGACAGGACGACTTCGGCTCGCCTCGGCCATCCCGGATTCGTTGAGCGTGCACGAGATGGGACTCTGGCCGCTGGCGGCGGATGTCGCAAGCGGACACGCCCTGAAACGAGAAAGGCCAGGAGCGATCCTGGCCTTTTTCTTGAAGCAATGGCGGGCGTGTCAGGCCTGCTCGGCGGGACCACCGATCGGCGGCGGTACCGGGCGGCTTCCGCCGGCATCGCCATCGCCGCCCTTGCCGGGATTGGACTTGCCCCAACCCATCGGCGGCGGCGGATCGCGGCCTTCCATGATCGCGTCGATCTGCGGCACGTCGATGGTTTCGTACTCGAGCAACAGCTTCGCCATCGCATGCAGCTTGTCGATGTTCGCGGTCAGGATCTCGGTCGTGCGCTGGTAGGCCTTGTCGAGGATGGTCCGCACCACTTCGTCGATCTGGCGCGCGGTGTCGTCGGACACCGACTTGTGCTGGGTCACCGAACGACCGAGGAAGACCTCGTCGTCCTCCTCGCCATAGGCGATCGGCCCGAGCTCGTCGGACAGACCCCACTTGGTGACCATGTTGCGGGCCATCTTGGTCGCCCGCTCGATGTCGTTGGACGCACCGGTGGTGACCTTGTTGCCACCGAAGACCAGTTCCTCGGCAACGCGCCCGCCATAGAGCGAGCACAGCTGCGATTCGATCGCCACGCGATTCATCGAGTAGCGGTCGCCCTCGGGCAGATACATCGTGACGCCCAGCGCGCGGCCACGCGGAATGATGGTCACCTTGTAGACGGGATCGTGCTCGGGAACCAGGCGACCGACGATGGCGTGACCGGCCTCGTGATAGGCGGTCAGCGTCTTTTCGTCCTCGCTCATCGCCATCGAACGGCGCTCGGCGCCCATCAGGATCTTGTCGCGCGCACGGTCGAAGTGGTCCATGCGGACGTCCTTCGCGTTCTCGCGCGCCGCGAACAGCGCCGCTTCGTTGACGAGGTTGGCCAGGTCCGCGCCCGAGAACCCGGGCGTGCCACGCGCGATGACCAGCGGCTGCACGTCTTCGTCCAGCGGCACCTTGCGCATGTGGACCTTGAGGATCTGCTCGCGGCCCTTGACGTCCGGCAGGCCCACGACGACCTGGCGGTCGAAACGGCCCGGGCGGAGCAGCGCCGGATCGAGCACGTCCGGGCGGTTGGTCGCGGCGACCACGATCACGCCCTCGCCACCCTCGAAGCCGTCCATCTCGACCAGCAACTGGTTGAGGGTCTGCTCGCGCTCGTCATGGCCACCACCGAGCCCCGCGCCGCGATGACGGCCGACGGCGTCGATCTCGTCGATGAAGATGATGCAAGGCGCCTGCTTCTTGGCCTGCTCGAACATGTCGCGCACGCGGCTTGCGCCGACGCCGACGAACATCTCGACGAAGTCGGAACCCGAGATCGAGAAGAACGGCACCTTGGCCTCGCCCGCGATCGCCTTGGCGAGCAGCGTCTTGCCGGTACCGGGCGGACCAACCATCAGCACGCCGCGCGGAATCTTGCCGCCGAGCTTCTGGAAGCGCGAGGGATCCCGCAGGAATTCGACCAGTTCGGAGACTTCCTCCTTGGCCTCGTCGCAACCGGCAACGTCGGCGAAGGTGATCTTGGTCTGCTCTTCGTTGAGCAGCTTTGCACGCGACTTGCCGAAGGACATCGCGCCCTTGCCGCCACCCTGCTGCATCTGCCGCATCATGAAGAACCAGAAGCCGATGATCAGCGCCACCGGCAACAGCTGGATCAGGATGTAGCCCAGCGAGATGCCGCTCGACGGCGGCGCCTGGTCGATCGCGACGTTGTGGTTCATCAGGTCGTCGATCATGCGGTCATCGCGACGCGGCGCGATCACGGTGCCGGTCTGTCCGCCCTTGCTCTGGAAGGTGATCGTGCGCTCGTCCTCGGCGATCTTCACCGAGCCGATCTGGTCGCGACGCACCTGTTCCATGAACTGCGAGTACTGGACGTCCTGGCCACCTGCGCCGGTTCTGGGGCTGAAGCTCTGGAAGATCACCATCAGTACGACGGCGACAACCACCCAGAGCAGCAGATTTTTGACCAGATCGTTCATGTTCGGGAATTCTCGTGGAGAGTCTTGTAGACCGGATTCATGCTACTTCATCGTCGCCAGCTTGCCCTGCGCCAACGCATAGACCTCGGGCGAGCGCTGGCGGGACGCCGCCGGCTTGCGGATCGACAGCTTGGTGTAACGCCGCCTCAGGTCGCGCACGTAGGCATCGAAGTCGGTGCCCTGGAACAGCTTGATCAGGAACGTACCGCCGGTACGCAGGTGGTTGTCGGCGAAATCCATCGCCAGCTCGGCCAGATGCATGGCGCGCGGCTGGTCGACAGCATCGATACCACTCTTGTTGGGGGCCATGTCCGACAACACAAGGTCGACCTGGCTTCCGCCGAGTGAAGACTCCAGCGCCGAGAGGACCGCATCCTCGCGGAAATCGCCGTGAAGGAACTCCACACCGGCAAGCGAAGGCATCTCCAGAATATCGAGCGCGATCACCCGGCCGGTATCGCCCAGTGCATGCCGGACCCACTGCGACCAGCCGCCGGGGGCAGCGCCCAGGTCCACGACGACCATCCCGGGCCTGAGCAGACGGTCGCGCTCGACCAGCTCCTCGAGCTTGTAGGCCGCGCGCGAGCGCAGACCTTGGGCCTGGGCCTTCTTCACGAAAGGATCGGAGAAATGTTCCTTGAGCCAGCGCTGGCTGCTTTTACTGCGGGAGGCCATCGACAACTCGGGCGGGCGGAACGGGGGCGTCCCACGGCCATGATATCCTGCCGCCCGCTTTCATTCTCCAGACCGGTTCATCCATGAGTAACGTCCTGACCGCTGCCCAGACCCGTTTTCTGCGCGGCCAGGCCCATGGCATAAAGGCCATGTTGCAGGTCGGCGGCAAAGGCATCACCGATTCGCTGATCGCCGAAATCGACGCCGCGCTCGAACATCACGAGCTGATCAAGGTCAAGGTCGGTGCAGCCGACCGGGAAGCCCGCGACGCGATGATCGAGGACCTCGCAAGCCGGACCGGCGCGGCACTCGTGCAGCGCATCGGCCATGTCGCCATCCTGTATCGCCAGAGCAAGGACCGCCGCCAGATCGTGCTGCCGCGGACCTGATCTCCCGAGTAGGAGTCAACCATATGCAGTTGAATCTCGAGACGCCGGATTTCGATTTCGTTCTGCGTGGTGCGGACGGACGCGTGGCGCTGGTCAACGATCGGCGCCTGAGCAGAAGCTTCATCGTCTCGGCCCGCACCCTGGTCGAGGACTGGCCGGTGACCGATGTCCGCACGCTGGAAGTTGCCGCGCTCGCGCCCCTGCTGGCGCTGGAGCCGGAAGTGGTGATCATCGGCACCGGCGCAAGCCAGGCGTTTCCGCCACCGGCGACCATGGCCGCGTGCCTGTCGCAGGGCATCGGCCTGGAAGCGATGACCAACGCTGCCGCAGCGCGCACGTTCAATGTCCTGGCCGGTGAAGGCCGTCGGGTGGTCGCTGCATTCGTGCTGGAAGGCGCACCCCTCGCCGAGCCCGGCAACGGCTGAGGCGCAGCCCGCCGGGTTGCCGGTTCCCCCGGACGAGACTCTCGCCTGCCCCTCCGAACCCGGATGCAGGCGGAAAGCCCAGAGCTTCCAGCCCGGCCCGCGCGAAAGGGGGCGGAAAACCCGCCGATGCGCCGAGATGGCGATCGGAGGCGGGCATCTCGCGAGCGGCCCAGGACAAGCAGCCCGGGGTATTCCCCCCTTGCAACGACCCCTACCGCACCGCTGCGCTCACGCGCACACGCGCTCGCGGCACCTGTCGCGCCCGAACCGCGCAGCGAGCGCCAGACCAACGAAGCTTTCGCAGTTGAAGCGGTCCACGCAGTGCGACCCGCGTGGGACCGGACACGGCCTCGGCGCTGCGGTCAGCGCGCCGGCAGATACGACATCGGATCGACCGGCTTGCCGTTGTAGCGGATCTCGAAATGCAGCATGTCGCGCGCCGCACCGGTCCGGCCGAGCTCGGCGATCTGCTGGCCGGCACGCACGCGCTCGCCTTCGTTGACCTTGCGCGAGCGGTTGTGGCCGTAGGCGGTGAGCCACTGTTCGTCGTGCTTGACGATGATCAGCTCGCCGTATCCCACGAGGCCCGCACCGGAATAGACGACCACGCCATCGGCGGCCGCATTGACTGCCTGACCCGACGTGCCGGCGATATCGATGCCCTGCTTGGTGGGATCGTTGGCGACATAGCGTCCGACGACCTGGCCGGCAGTGGGCCACTGCCAGTTGAACGGGCTTCGCGCCGGCGGTGCGGCCGGTGCCTGCGGCCTGGACTGGGTGGGCTGCACCGCAGGGCGCTGCGCGCTGGGGGTACCGGTCGTGGCTGCTCGTGCCGGCGCGGCGCTGCCGCCACCGGGATACAGGCGCAGCCGCTGGCCCGGATAGATCGTGTACGGGGGGCGGATGTTGTTCCAGGTCGCGAGATCCAACGCACTGATGCCGTTGCTGGTTGCCAGGCGGTACACGGTGTCGCCGCGCTGTACGGTGACCGATTGCCCCGGCCGGGGCGTCGACGTCGGCGCGGTACTGCCGCCCTCACGGATCACCCGGCTGCTTCCGCAGGCCGAAAGCAGTCCAACCAATACCAACACAACCAGCATCCTCATCCACGCATCTCCAACCAGACCAGTCCGACGACCGCCAAGCCCACCATCAACCAGCCAAGCCATTCGATGTAACGCTTGAGCACCGGCTCGTACTTCGCGCCGCCCCCGAGCCATCAAACCCGCTACCAGGTAGAACCGCATGCCGCGGCCCAGCAGCGATCCGACGACGAACGGTAGCAAGCGGACTCCCAGCGAACCCGACGCGATGGTGAACACTTTGCATGGGATCGGCGTGAACCCGGCGAGGAACACGAACAGCAGGCCGTGTTCCAGGAAGGACGCCTGGATTCGCTCGGATGCGGACTCCCAGCCCATGCGCACGATCCACGGCCACGCAAGGTCGAGTACGAAGTGTCCGCAGCCCGGCAAACCGACGGCCACCGACCCGAGTGTGCACAGCAACGCGAAGCGCCACCACGCCCTCGGTTGGGCCAGGGGCGAGCATGACGTCGGGTGGAATCGGGAAGATCACGATTCGGCCGCGCTCATCGCGGTCAGACAGCGTGGTGCGTCGCGATGGCGTGCCCACGAAAGCGTGAGGTCGTACGTCCTTGCGAACAGCTGCATCAGTCCACGTATCCGGAGAGGAGCGGCACGAACGCGACGGCCGCCACGTCCTGTTGTTCGATGTGGCCGTCGGCATCCTTGCGCAGCACCAGCAGCCGCTGCGCGCCCTGCGCGCCGACCGGGGCGACCAGGGTGCCGCCGACCGCCAGCTGCGCACTCAGCGCCTCCACCAGCGCCGGGCCCGCGGCGGTGACGATGATCCCGTCGAAAGGCCCGTTCTCGGGCCAGCCGATGCGGCCGTCGTCGTGCTTGCTGCGGATGTTGAGCCCCAGCGAGCGGAAGCGCTTGCGCGCCACGCGCAGCAGTTCGCCGATCCTCTCGACCGTGTGCACCTCGATGCCCAGCGCCGCGAGGATCGTCGCCTGATAGCCCGAGCCGGTGCCGACCTCGAGCACCTTGCCCGGCATGCCATGGGCCAGCAACGCCTCGGTCATCCGCGCGACAACCCATGGTTGCGAGATCGTCTGTCCGTGGCCGATCGGCAGCGCGGTGTCCTCGTAGGCGCGCGTGGCCAGCGCCTCATCGACGAACAGGTGCCGGGGCACGGTACGGATCGCGTTGAGGACTCGCTCGTCGGTGATGCCGCCGCCCGGATGCGCACCATCGCGCAGGCGCTCGATCAACCGGTCGCGTACGCGCTGCGAGGTCATCCCGACGCCGATCGCCTCGGGCTGCAATCGCAAACGCATGCTCATGCCCGGGTCGCCTTCAGGTCGGCTTCCAGGCCGCCGACCCAGCTGGCGACGTGCTCGAGCGCCTGATAACGGGTCAGGTCGACATGGATCGGCGTGATCGCGATGTGCCGCGTGCGCACCGCGTGGAAGTCGGTGCCCGGGCCGGCGTCCTGCTCGGGACCCGCCGCGCCGATCCACCACCAGGTCCGACCACGCGGATCGTCGATCGAGGTACAGGGGCCGGCGCGGTGCCGATTACCCAGACGCGTGACCTCGAAGCCCGCGAGCTCTTCCCAGGGCACATCGGGCACGTTCACGTTGAGGATGGTGTCGGCCGGCAACGGGTCGGCCTTCAGCCGCGCGACGATCTCCACCGCGGCCCGCGCGGCCGTTTCGTAGTGCTTGCCCTCGTGGTCGCGCGTGACCAGCGAGACCGCAACCGCCGGCAGGCCCAGGAAGCGGCCTTCCATCGCCGCGGCGACAGTGCCCGAATAGATCACGTCGTCGCCGAGGTTGGCGGTGTTGTTGATACCCGACACGACGATATCGGGTTCACGATCGAGCAGGCCGGTGATCGCCACATGCACGCAGTCGGTCGGCGTGCCGTGCACGCGCCAGGTGCGGTCGTCGAGCTGCACGGTGCGCAACGGCATGTCGAGGGTCAGCGAGTTGCTGGCACCCGAGCGGTCGCGGTCGGGCGCCACGATGAGCACCTCGTGACCCGCATCGCGCAGGCCCTGGGCCAGGATCCGGATGCCGGGGGCGTCGACGCCGTCGTCGTTGCTGACCAGTACGCGCATGAACTGTTCTACGGACCCCGAGCCGACGGACAAGACGTGCATGATAACGGATGCATCCACCCCACCCCACCTCGATCCCGCGCTGCGCTGCGCGCACGCTTCGCTAGGCTAGACGCATGCAACGTGGCCGCCACCGCTCCGATCCGCCCCCCGCGCCATCGATCGATGACGACGATGCGGCGCTTTTCCGCAATGCGATCGGCCCGGTGCGCGAGCTGCCCGCGGCGCCGCTGCCGCCGCAGTCGCCCAAGCCACGGCCGTCGACACGAATGGCCGAACGTGACGATGCGCAGGCGCGCAGCGAATTCAGGCAACTGCTCGACGGGCCCCTGCTGCACGCCGGCGATTCCATGCAGTACCGCCGCGAGGAAATCGCGCCGCGCGTGCTGCGGCGCCTCGGACGCGGCGAGTACGCGGCCCAGGAAGAGCTCGACCTGCATCACAGCGACGTGCAGCAGGCGACCGCCCTGCTGCGGCTGTTCCTGCGTGACGCGGTCGACGCGGGTGTCGGTTGCGTGCGCATCATCCACGGCAAGGGGCTGAACTCCTCGCCGGATGCGCCGATCCTCAAGAATCTCGTCGACCGGCTGCTGCGCCAGCGCGCCGACGTCCTCGCCTTCCACACCGCGCCTGGCGGCCAGGGCGGTACGGGGGCGGTACTCGTACTGCTGAGGCCGCGCCGCTGAGCCACGCCCCCGTCCTGGCGGGTTGGCATGCCAGAAGCGGGCAAACCCGCAAAAAAAGGGCTGCAGTCGCCTGCAGCCCTCGGATATCGCGGTCAAGCCCGCTCAGTGTTTCACGCGGGTCCGCTTGGCTTCGGTCCGCGGCACCACCTTGCGGGGCGCCTTGCGCGTCGTATCGGCCTTCTGCCCCGGGGGTGGCGGCAGCGGACGCTCCAGCGCAAGATCGAGCACCTCGTCGATGTACTTCACCGGCACGATCTTCATCCCGGCGGTGACGTTCTTCGGGATGTCGGCCAGATCCTTGCGGTTTTCCTCGGGAATGATCACGGTCTTGATGCCGCCGCGCAGCGCCGCGAGCAGCTTCTCCTTCAGACCGCCGATCGCCGTCACCCGGCCACGCAGGGTGATCTCACCGGTCATCGCCACGTCCGCGCGCACCGGGATCTTGGTCAGCAGCGACACCAGTGTCGTCGCCATCGCGATGCCCGCACTCGGACCGTCCTTCGGTGTCGCGCCATCGGGCACGTGGACGTGGATGTCGTGCTTCTGCAGCACTTCGAGTTCCACGCCCAGGCGCTCGGCGCGCGAGCGCACCACCGACATCGCTGCCGACGCCGATTCCTTCATCACGTCGCCGAGCTGGCCGGTGAGGATCAGCTGGCCCTTGCCCGGCACCTGCGTCGCCTCGATCTGCAGCAGGTCGCCGCCGACTTCCGTCCATGCCAGGCCCGTCACCAGGCCCACCTCGTTGTCCTGCTCGGCGCGACCGAAGTCGTAACGCTGCACGCCCAGGTACTTGTCGAGGTTCTTCTCCGTCACCTTGACCGTGCGCACGCTCTTGGCCTTGCCCTTCACCGGCCCCGCGAGCGCTATCTCCTTGACCACCTTGCGGCAGACCTTGGCGATCTCGCGCTCCAGGTTGCGCACGCCCGACTCACGCGTGTAGTAGCGCACGATGTCGCGGATCGCGCCTTCCGACACCGTCAGCTCGCTGTCGCGCAGGCCATTGGCCTTGAGCTGCTTGGGCAGCAGGTAACGCATCGCGATGTTGAGCTTCTCTTCTTCGGTGTAGCCGGGGATGCGGATCACTTCCATGCGATCGAGCAGCGGCCCGGGGATGTTGAGCGAGTTCGAGGTCGCCACGAACATCACTTCGGACAGGTCGAGATCGACCTCGAGATAATGGTCGTTGAAGGTGTGGTTCTGTTCGGGATCGAGCACCTCGAGCAGCGCCGACGCGGGATCGCCACGGAAGTCCATCGACATCTTGTCGATCTCGTCGAGCAGGAACAGCGGGTTCTTCGTGCCGACCTTGTTCAGGCTCTGGACGATGCGGCCCGGCATCGAACCGACGTAGGTGCGGCGATGTCCACGGATCTCCGCCTCGTCGCGCACGCCACCCAGGGCCATGCGGGTGAACTTGCGATTGGTCGCCTTGGCGATCGACTGGCCGAGCGAAGTCTTGCCCACGCCCGGCGGACCGACCAGGCACAGGATCGCGCCCTTCATCTGCTTCACGCGGGTCTGCACCGCGAGGTACTCGAGGATGCGGTCCTTGACCTTCTCCAGACCGTAGTGGTCGGCGTCGAGCACGTCCTGCGCGGCCTTGAGGTCCTTGCGCACCTTGCTGCGCTTCTTCCACGGCACACCCAGCAGCCAGTCGAGATAGTTGCGCACGACCGACGCCTCGGCCGACATCGGCGGCATCTGCTTGAGCTTGTTGAACTCGGCCTTGGCCTTGGTCTCGACCGCCTTCGGCATCCCGGCCTCGGCGATCTTGCGCGCGATCTCGTCGATGTCGCTCGGCGCTTCGTCGATCTCGCCCAGCTCCTTCTGGATCGCCTTCATCTGCTCGTTGAGGTAGTACTCGCGCTGCGACTTCTCCATCTGCGACTTCACGCGGCCGCGGATGCGCTTCTCCATCTGCTGCACGTCGATCTCGCCGTCGACGAAGCCGACCAGCAGCTCGAGGCGGTCGGCGGTGTCGGTCGCTTCAAGCAGACGCTGCTTGTCGGCCAGACGCACGCCCAGATGGGCGGCGATGGTGTCGGCCAGGCGGCCGGGCTCGTCGATGCCGGCCAGTGTCTGCAGCAGCTCGGGCGGCAACTTGCGGTTGGTCTTGACGTACTGCTCGAACAGGCTCATCAGCGAGCGCGCGATGGCTTCGACCTCGCGGGGTTCGCGACCTTCGACTGGCGGGATCGCCACGCCGCTGCCGACCAGCGCGCCATCGTGCTCGCGGATGTCGCGGAGCCTGACGCGCTCGGTACCTTCGACCAGCACCTTGATCGTGCCGTCGGGAAGCTTGAGCAACTGCAGTACGGTCGCCAGCGTGCCGATCTGGTGGAGATCCTCCTCGTTGGGATCGTCGATCTCGGCCGACTTCTGCGCGACCAGCAGGATGCGCTTGTCGGCCTCCATCGCCATGTCGAGCGCGCGGATGGACTTGTCGCGGCCGACGAACAACGGGATGACCATATGCGGAAACACGACGACATCGCGCAGCGGCAGGACCGGCAGTTCGTGGGTTTCGGGAGTGCTGCGGGGGCTCATCATCCTTCCTCATCTGTCGCCGCCCCGACGGGGCGGCCTTGGTGGCTTGCAGCCACCCTGGCATCGTTTATGGGGCGCCGCTGGACAGGATGCAAGCGCCTCCCGCGTGACGCGGATACGAAAAACGCCGCGTGCCTGGGGCACGCGGCGCTTCGTGGCGCGGCTGGTGTCTTCCCAGCCTGAATGACGCGACATCGGAACGTATCGTTCCGACCCCGTATCAGTCGCCGGAGGCGATCTTCTGCTCGGGAGCCGGTGTTTCGTAGATCAGGTACGGTTCCGACTTGTGCTCGATGACAGATTCGTCGACGACCACCTTGCTGACATTCTCCAGCGACGGCAGGTCGTACATCGTATCGAGCAGCACCGATTCGACGATCGTACGCAGACCTCGCGCACCGGTCTTGCGCTTGATCGCCTTCTTGGCGATGGCGGTCAGCGCATCGGGGCGGAATTCCAGTTCCACGCCCTCCATCTCGAAGAGCTTCTTGAACTGCTTGCTGATGGCGTTCTTGGGCTCGGTGAGGATCTGGATCAGCGCCGCTTCGTCCAGCTCCTCGAGCGTCGCCACGACCGGCAGGCGACCGACGAACTCAGGAATCAGGCCGAACTTGATCAGATCCTCCGGCTCGACATCAGCCAGCACCTTGCCGACTTCCGCCTTGCGTTCGGAACTCTTGAGCTTGGCCCCGAAGCCGATGCCGCTGGCGTCGGTGCTGCGCGCCTGGATCACCTTGTCCAGGCCCGCGAACGCGCCGCCGACGATGAACAGGATGTTCTTGGTATCGACCTGCAGGAATTCCTGCTGCGGATGCTTGCGACCGCCCTGCGGCGGCACCGACGCAACCGTGCCTTCGATCAGCTTCAGCAGCGCCTGCTGGACGCCCTCGCCCGAAACGTCGCGGGTGATCGACGGGTTCTCGCTCTTGCGCGAGATCTTGTCGATCTCGTCGATGTACACGATGCCCTGCTGCGCCTTCTCGGCGTCGTAGTCGCACTTCTGCAGCAGCTTCTGGATGATGTTCTCGACGTCCTCGCCGACGTAACCGGCCTCGGTCAGCGTCGTCGCGTCAGCCATCGTGAACGGCACGTTGAGCAGCCGCGCCAGCGTTTCCGCGAGCAGCGTCTTGCCCGAGCCGGTCGGCCCGATCAGCAGGATGTTCGACTTGGCCAGTTCGACCTCGTCGTTCTTGCTGCGGCTCTCGATGCGCTTGTAGTGGTTGTACACAGCCACGGCGAGCGTCTTCTTCGCGCGGCGCTGGCCGATGACGTACTGGTCGAGCACCTCGAGAATCTCGCGCGGCTTGGGCAGCGAGCTGCGTGCCGACTGCGCCTTCTCCTCGAGCTCCTCGCGAATGATGTCGTTGCAGAGCTCAACGCACTCATCGCAGATGAACACGCTGGGACCCGCAATCAGCTTGCGCACCTCATGCTGGCTCTTTCCGCAGAAGGAGCAGTAGAGGATCTTGTTGCTGTCGCCGGAACGACCCTGACGGTCTTCGCTCATGCCTTGGCCAAATCTGTATTTCGGTTTCGTTTCGAGAATAGCACAGCGTCCGGCGCGCCTTGTCGGGCGCCGGCGCTATGCATATGCCTGATGAATCAAGCGCTTGGCTGATTCACCCGGCGGTAATGGTCTCGTCGGGGCGACGCTCGAGCACCTGGTCGACCAGCCCGTACTCACGCGCGGCGTGGGCACTCTTGAAGTTGTCGCGCTCGGTGTCGCGGGCGATCGTCTCGAACGGCTGGCCGGTGTGATGGGCCATGATCTCGTTCAGGCGCTGCTTCATCGACAGGATTTCCTTCGCGTGGATATCGATGTCGGTCGCCTGCCCCTGGAAGCCGCCGAGCGGCTGGTGGATCATCACGCGGGAGTTCGGCAGCGCATAGCGCTTGCCTGCCGCGCCCGCCGAGAGCAGCAGCGCGCCCATGCTGGCCGCCTGGCCGATGCAGATCGTGCTGACGTCCGGCTTGATGAACTGCATGGTGTCGTAGATGGCCATGCCTGCGGTGACGATGCCGCCCGGCGAGTTGATATAGAGGTTGATGTCCTTCTCGGGGTTTTCCGCCTCGAGGAACAGCAACTGGGCGACGATCACGTTCGCCATGTGGTCGTCGATGCCGCCCACGAGAAAGATCACGCGTTCCTTCAACAGGCGCGAATAGATGTCGTACGCGCGTTCGCCGCGGCTGGTCTGCTCGACCACCATCGGCACCATGTTGAGGGCCTTCGTTTCGATACTCATCACTCAATCCCCGTCTGTGGAGCGTCCGGCCCCGAAGGACCGGACAGATTGGACTCCGATCAGCCCTGCGGGCTGACCGCGTCCTGGAAGCTCAGCGGCTGCTCCGTGTGCTGGGCGCGCTCGGCGATCCAGTCGATCACCTGCTCCTCCATCACGCGGTTCTGCAGCCCCGACATCAGCTGGGGGTCGTTGCGGTACATCTCAATGACCTGCTGCGGCTCTTCGTAGGTCGAAGCGATCAGGCGCATGGTTTCGTTCACGCGCTTGGGGTCGAGCCTGAGCTGGTTGCGACGGGCGACCTCGCCGACCAGCAGGCCGACGAGCACGCGCTTGCGCGCCGGTTCCAGGAACTCGGTGTGCGCGTCCTCGGCAACGTTCGGATTCTGGCCGTTGCGCCGCGCCTGCTCGACCATCTGGCGCAGCAGGGACCGGGCTTCCGATTCCACCAGCTTCGGCGGCAGTTCCACGTGCGCGAACGCGGCGACCAGCTGTTCGCCGACCTCGCGGCGCAGGCGGCTCATCAGCGCCCCCTTGAGCTCACGCTCCAGGTTGGCGCGGATCTCAGCGCGGAACTGCGCCATTTCGCCGCTCTTGACGCCGAAGCTGCGGATGAACGCGCCGTCGACCTCGGGGAGCTGCTGCTCGGAGACCTGCTCGATCTTCAGATGGACCTGGGCCTGCTTGCCGGCCAGCTGCGGCACGCGCCAGTCGGCCGGGAACGTCACGTCGACCGTCTTTTCATCGCCCTTGGCCATCCCGACCAGTGCGTCCTCGATCTCGGAATACATCGCGCCCGAGCCCAGCACGGTCACGCCGCGCTCGGCGCCCTCGGCCGGCAGGCGCTCGTCGCCGATCTGCGACCAGGTCTCCACGTCGACGGCGTCGCCCTTCTGCGCGCCACGCGTCACTGCGCTCCAGCTGCGGCGCTGCAGCCGCAGGTTCTCGATCATGCGGTCGATGTCGTCCTCGGCAACGTCGGCCGTATGACGCACCACTTCCAGCTTCTCCAGCTCGATCGTGCCGAAGTCGGGCACGATCTCGAAGGTCGCGGTGAAGGCCAGCTCACCCTCGCCGGCCTCGCCTTCGGGCATGATCCGCGGCGCGCCGGCGATCTGCAGCTCGTTCTCGCGCACGGCCTGATCGAAGCCTTCACGCAGCAGACGATCGAGTTCCTCGGCACGGACCTGCTCGCCGAAGCGCTGCTCGACGACCTTGGCCGGAACCTTGCCGGGACGGAAGCCCTTGAGGCGGGTGGTCCGCGCGATCTCGCGCAGACGGCCACCGACCTGGGTATCCAGGCGTTCGGATGGCACACGGAACGTCATCTTGCGTTCCAGGCTGCCCAGCGATTCGACCGAAACTTGCATATCCACTCCTGCGCTCGCGGACCAGGCCGCGCGACATCTGTCTTGTTGGGAATTGGTTGTGTCTGCCGACGCCGGCCCTGGCGAGGCGCGGGCGACGGAACGGCGTAGTTTGGCCGATTCGGCCCACCACCGCCACCGCTGTAGGCAACCGCCCCCATCCGCCGTTGAGCCGGTGCGGATACGCGCGACGGCGCCAACGCCGGGAGAACCGTGTCCGGCTGCCCTCAACCCGTCTCGACGCACCCCGGAGCGTGAGCCAGCCCTGGATCGCCGCCGCCCCTAGCTGGGCCGCGGTGCCACGTCGGCCAGCTCGCGGCACGGACATCCACTCGCCCGCCCTGCGCTGCCCGGCGCAGCGGCCGCAACCGATACCGGCACGGCGAATGCGAAGCGCGCCGAAACGAAAAAAGGCGCCCGCGGGCGCCCTTCTTCGATACGGAAGCGGGTCGACTCAGCGCTGCTGCAGCTTCGAGAGCAGGCGCAGGAACTCGATGTACAGCCACACCAGCGTGACCATCAGGCCGAATGCGCCGTACCACTCCATGTACTTCGGCGCGCCCTGCTCGACGCCGGTTTCAATGAAATCGAAATCCAGCACGAGGTTCAACGCCGCGATGACGATCACGAACAGGCTGAAGCCGATGCCGACCAGGCCCGACTCGTGGATCAAGGGAATCTGGACGCCGAACAGGCCCAGCACGATCGTTGCCAGGTACACCAGCGCAATGCCGCCGGTCGCTGCGACGACACCGAGCTTGAAGTTCTCGGTGGCCTTGACCAGGCCCGTGCGATACGCGAACAGCAGCGCGAACAGTGTTCCGAAGGTCAGCATCACCGCCTGCAGCACGATGCCTTCGTACATGAAGTTGTACATCGCCGAGATCGCGCCGAGGAAGAAGCCTTCCACCAGCGCATAAGCCGGCGCGGTCACCGGCGCCCACTCCTTCTTGAAGACCGTGACCATCGCCAGTACGAAACCGCCGATCAGACCACCCCACATGTAGATGCCGAAACCCGGCTGCGGACGGCCATCCGTGCCGAACTCGACCTGTGACCAGGCGAACGCCGCCGTGAGCACGGTCAACAACAGCAGGAAGCCGGTCTTGTTGACGGTGCCATTGAGGGTCATCGCCTCGCCGTCGCGCGAAACGACGCTTCCGCTGGCGAGGTCGAGGAACGTGGATTCCTTGAGTGCAGGATTGCCGCTGCGCATGATTTTCGCCCCTGTCAGTCCGTGGATTTGTATGACTGGGAGGATACACGCCGTCTCAGGTGCATCACTGCATTGACAGCGCTGAAGACGGCCGTACAATTGCGCCCTTCGTACGGCCCTGGCCGTGTCGGGATCAGGTTTGACCGCTTGTTCCGGCGGGGTATAGCGCAGTCTGGTAGCGCGCCTGCTTTGGGAGCAGGATGTCGGGGGTTCGAATCCCTCTACCCCGACCACCGGGCACCAGTCGCGTTTATCATTCGACGCACTGGCGCCCGTAGCTCAACCGGATAGAGCACCGACCTTCTAAGTCGGGGGTTACAGGTTCGATTCCTGTCGGGCGCGCCAGTGCCGGCGGTACGAAACGAGTTTTACTGTGGTGGATGTAGCTCAGTTGGTTAGAGCACCGGATTGTGATTCCGGGGGTCGCGGGTTCAAATCCCGTCTTCCACCCCATAGTTTCATCGGGTGACACACCAGAAAGGTGTTGCCCAGGCGCGCAAAGTCACAGTACAATGCGCGCCCGCTTCATCGGGCCGTTAGCTCAGTTGGTAGAGCAGTTGACTCTTAATCAATAGGTCCAAGGTTCGAATCCTTGACGGCCCACCAGTTAGACGAAAGCGCCCGGCATTGCCGGGCGTTTTTCGTTGCGGGCGATGCCGCGCATCGCACCCGGCCCATGGCGACGACCGCGGCCCGCCTGCCGTTGGCGGAGGGCCTCGCCCCCTCCCCGGCAATGATCCGCAGCCCCGCTCCGGGAGGCGCCCTTGCGGGGCGAGGTGTCCAAGAACCGCGGCGATCGACTACCATGCCGCGGCCCGGCGCACCCGGGCACGATGCGAAAGTGGCGGAATTGGTAGACGCCCTGGTTTTAGGTACCAGTGCCGCAAGGCGTGGGGGTTCGAGTCCCCCCTTTCGCACCAGTCGGGTGAATCGCATACGCTGCCCGCCTGCCTGTGGTCCCACGCAGGCGCGCTACGACAGCTTCTCGCCGGCCGTTGCACGCAGATCCCGTGCCACCCCTTTCGGGCGGGACCGCCCTCGTCACGGCCAGCCGCGGTATCGGCGCGGCGTTCGGCCACACCGTGGCCGCGCAGGGCACGACCGTGATTGCTATCGCGATCCCCGAAGCGGGTAAATCGAGGATCGGCGAGCGGCTCGCCGGCCAGGACGGTCACGGACGCATGCCGGGCCGACTTCCCTCGCGGCGCCCGGCGGGATCGCGCCGGGAGAACCAGTCACGAGAAATGCCTGGGAAACGTCACTGACCACGGTGGTGGCGCCCGACGGCGGCGTTGCGGCGCGGGGCGCCCCTGCCCGTCAGGCCCGCGGGGTGGGCGTCGCCGGCGGCCGGGCACGCCTGCCGCGCGGCCACAGCAACATCCCGACGGTCACCAGGCCGAGAATCCAGCAGTAATGGACGCTGCCGGCGAGCACCAGCGGCGACACCGACGCGAGCGACGCGGCCAGCAGGATCTGTGCGCCGTAGGGCAGTACGCCCTGTGCGATGCAGGCGAAGATGTCGAGCATGCTCGCGGCGCGGCGCGGGCTCACGCCGTGCTTTTCGGCGATATCGCGGGCGACACTGCCGCTGACCAGGATGGCGACGGTGTTGTTGGCGGTGAACACGTCCGCGACGGTCGACAGAGCAGCGATGCTGAATTCCCCCGCCCGGGGTCCGCGCCTGCCGCGGACGAAGCCGGCGATCCGCTGCGCCAGCCAGTCCAGGCCGCCGCTGGCCTTGGTCAATGCCCCGAGCCCGCCGATCAGCAGCGACAGCAGCAGGATCTCCACCATGCCTTCGAAGCCACTCCAGACGTCCCCGACGAACGGCACCACGCCGTAATCCTCGGCAAACACGATGCCGAAGCCCCCGGCCAGCACGATGCCGGTCCCCAGAACGACCCGCACGTCCACGCCAGCCAGCGCCATCGCCAGTACCACGCCATACGGCAGGACCAGCCACGGCGAGTCAGTGCTGCCGATCTCCACCGGCGCCGATCCGCCGGACAACGCAAGCACCACCACGGTGGCGATGGACGCAGGCAGCGCGAACTTCAGGTTCTCGCGGAACTTGTCGCGTATCTGCGCGCCCTGGGTGCGGGTGGCGGCGATGGTCGTATCGGAGATCACCGACAGGTTGTCGCCGAACATCGCGCCGCCGATGACGGCACCAACGACCAGTGCAGTGTCGAGGCCGGAAGCGTCGGCGACACCGAGCGCGATGGGGATCACGGCCGCGATCGTGCCCATCGACGAGCCGATCGCCAGCGCGATCAGCGCAGACAGTACGAACAATCCCGGCAGCACCATCGACACCGGGATTACCGACAGGCCGATCGACACCACTGCATCCACCGCCCCGATCGCACTGGATACGTAGGCGAACGCGCCTGCCAGCAGGAAGATCAGGCACATCAGCACGATGTCCGGATCGCCCATCCCGCGCAGCAGGATGTCGCCCGCCGCCAGGCCCTTGCGGTGCGCCAGCCATACCGCCAGCGCCAGCGAAGGCAGGATGGCCACCGGCGCGCGCAGCTGATAGAAGCCCATCGGCTCGCCCTGCGCGGTGAAGTACAGCCCGGCGCCGAAGAACAGCGCGAGGAACAGCAACAGGGGCGTCAGCGCGAGCGCGCTGGGGCGGACGGTCATGGATCGGCAGTCTCGAAACGGAGGCGCATTGTGCGCACTAACCCTGCGTGGATCACCATGACGCGCGGGATGCTCGCATACGAAAAACGGGACGCCGAAGCGTCCCGTTTCTCATCCCACCGCGTCCGCGCAGCTGTGCGGACGCACAATCAAAGCCGCGCGGCGATGGCCTTGGCGAAGGCCATGGTGTTGCCGGTGCCGCCGAGGTCGGGCGTCACGCCGTCCTTGGCCTCGAGCGTGGCAACGATCGCCTTGCGCAGGCGCTCGGCCTGCTCGGGCATCGCCAGATGGTCGAGCATCTGCGCAGCCGCCAGCAGCAGCGCGCAGGGGTTGGCCACGCCCTTGCCGGCGATGTCCGGCGCCGAGCCGTGCACCGCCTCGAAGATCGCCGCGTCGGCACCGATGTTCGCGCCCGGCGCCAGGCCCAGGCCGCCGACGAGGCCGGCGCACAGGTCGGAGATGATGTCGCCGAACAGATTCGTCGTCACGATGATGTCGAACTGCTCGGGCCGCATCACCAGCTGCATGCAGGTGTTGTCGACGATCATCTCGTTGGCTTCAATGTCCGGATACTCGGCCGCCACTTCGCGCGCGACCTTCAGGAACAGGCCCGAGGTGCTCTTGAGGATGTTGGCCTTGTGGACGATCGTGACTTTCTTGCGACCGGTGTTGCGCGCCAGCTCGAACGCGTAGCGCACGATGCGGTCCGAACCCTTCCGGGTGATGCGGGTGATCGACACGGCGGTCTCGCCGTCGGCCGACACTTCCTGGCCCTCACTGATGTACGAGCCTTCGGTGTTCTCGCGGATCGTGATCAGGTTGACGCCGTCGGCGAAGCGCGAGCGCGTGTTCGGGAACGAGGTCGCCGGTCGCACGTTGGCGTAGAGGTCGAACTGGCGACGCAGTTCCACGTTGATCGAGCTGAAGCCGCCGCCGACCGGGGTGGTGAGCGGGCTCTTGAGCGCGATCCTGTTGCGACGGATGGATTCGAGCGTCGCGGCCGGCAACAGCTCGCCGTGCTTCTCGAGCGCCATCAGGCCGGCATCGGCATCCTCATAGCTCAGGCCAAGCTGCATCGCGTCGAGCACGTGCAGGGTGGCGTCCATGATCTCGGGGCCGATGCCGTCGCCGCGGATGACGGTAATCGTGTGCGTCATGTAAGGGGGGTCCGTGCGCAGGGACGCCGCGCTGCGCGCGACGTCGGGTGAATGGAAAACCCGCCCATTATGCCCGACCCCGGCAGGCCCACCCAAACCGCGCCTTAGCCGGGATCCGGATCGGGTGGCGCCGTCAGGGTCAGTCGTGCGCGTGACCGGCGGGCGCAGCCGCCTCGCCCTGCTCGAGCCGGTCGAGGAAATCGACCGCACGGCGCAGGTGGGGAATGACGATGCTGCCGCCCACCACCAGGCCTACAGAAAAGGTTTCGAACAGCTCCTCACGGGTCGCCCCCGCTTCCTTGCACTGGGCGACGTGATAGCTGATGCAGTCATCGCAGCGCAGCACCAGCGAGGCCACCAGGCCGAGCAATTCCTTGGTCTTGAGATCAAGCGCGCCGGCCTGGTAGGTCTGGGTATCCAGCGCGAAGAAGCGGCGGACCACCTGGTTGGGCTCGGCAAGGATGCGCTCGTTCATGCGCTTGCGGAACTGGGTGAATTCCGCGATGCGCTCGTCCTCGGAACCTGCGCTCACGAAGCAGCGCCCTCGACCAGCGGCAGGAAACCACCCTTGCGGTGCAGCGCCATCATGTCGTCGTAGCCGCCGACGTGGGTGTCGCCGACAAAGATCTGCGGCACGCTGGTGCGCCCGGCGCGCTCGACCATGCGCTGGCGCTCGGCGAAATCGAGATCCACCCGCACTTCCCGCCAGTCGAGGCCCTGGCTCTTGAGGAAGGTCTTGGCGGCGACGCAGAAGCCGCAGATCGCACTGGTGTACATGACGATTTCGGGCGTGGAACGCGGCTCGGTCGGGGCGTTTTCGGTGGTCAAGATGGTCTCCTGAAACTTCGGCGGCAGATGCGGGTCAGATGGGGGCGTGCGCCGTGGTTTTCCATGCCCGGGCGCGGGCCACACACTTAACATGGCATTCATGCCCTCGCCGTCAACGGGCTGCATGCTGCTCCTCCGCCTTCACGAAGGGTCCCGATGCGTCGCACGAAGACTACTGCCCTGCCCGGACGTTCCGCCCTGTTGCCGGCAGTGACGGCACTGGTGCTGGCAACTGCTTCCGTCTGCGCACCGGCGCAGGACACCCGGCTGCCGGACATCGGGTCTTCCGCCGGACAGGTCCTGAGTCCGGCGCGGCAGTCGGAATACGGCCAGATGCTGCTGGCGCAGCTGCGCCACTACGACTACGTGCTCGAGGATCCGCTGGTCGACAACTGGCTTCGCGGCACCGGAAACCGGCTGGCGTCGTCGAGCGACCAGCCCCAGCAGCCGTTCACCTTCTTCATGATGCGCGACCGCAGCATCAACGCGTTCGCGACCCTCGGCGGCTACATCGGCATGAACGCGGGCCTGGTGCTTGCGGCCGAGACCGAGGATGAAGTTGCGGCGGTGCTGGCGCACGAGGTGGCACACGTCACCCAGGCCCATGTCCTGCGCGGGGTCGAACGCGCGCAACGCGATCAGGTGCCCATGCTGCTGGCGATGCTCGGCGCGATCGCCGTGGCCTCGCAGAGCGGCAGCAGCTCCTCCGACGACGCGGCGATGGCGGTCATGGCCGGCGCGCAGGGCCTGGCCCTGCAACGGCAGATCGACTACACACGTTCCAACGAGTCGGAAGCCGACCGGCTCGGCATCCGGACCCTGGCCCGCGCCGGCTATGAGCCCGAAAGCATGGCCTCGATGTTCGAACGCATGCAGTCGGTGTCGCGAACCAACCAGGGCGGCGATCGTGAACGCCTGCCCGACTATCTCCGAACCCATCCGGTGACCACCACGCGCATCAGCGAAGCGCGCGATCGCGCCGAGCGCATGACGCGCGACACGGTAAAGGTGACCACGACGACGCCCGAGGGATCGCGGACCGAACAGGTGCCGCTCACCGGCGCCTACGAGGGCGCGGCGCGCCCGTTCGACAACCCGATGCTACCAGGCACGCTGCGACTCCCGCCAGGCGCGGTCGCCGGCATCGACAGCGTCCAGTTCGGCTGGGCGCGCGAACGGCTGCGCGTGCTCAGCGCGAACACCCCCGCGCAGGCCATCCGCGAATACGAGGCGATGCGCCGCAACGGCCCCCTGAGCGATGCCCAGCGTTACGGCCTGGCGATCGCGCGGCAGCGATCGAACGATCTCGACGGCGCGGCCAGTGCGCTGGCCGAACTGCTGTCGGAGTATCCCGGCGACATGTGGCTGGGCCTGAGCCTGGCCGAGGTCGACGCACGCGCCGGTCGCACCGCGGCGGCCGACCGCCGCTTCGAGGCCCTGCTCGAGCGCATGCCGCGGCACCCCGCGGTGGTGCTGGCGTATGCCGGCTCGCTGGCCGAGCGCGGCACGCCCGAAGCCGGACTCCGCGCGCAGGAAATCCTGCGACCGTTGCTCAACACGTCCGGCGGCGATCCGGCTTTCCAGCGGGCCTTCGCCCGTGCCAGCGAGATGGCAGGCGACGAGGTCCGCGCCGGCGAGGCCTGGGCCGAGGCCGCAGTCCTGGGTGGGCGTCCCGAACAGGCGCTGGTCCAGCTAAATACGCTGAAGAAACGCGAGGACCTGGACTATTACGCACGCGCCCGGATCGACGCGCGCATCGCGTCGATCACGCCCACGGTGCTCGAGCTGCGGCGTCAGGGAATCCGCGACGAGGATCTGCGTCGCCGCTGAATACGTTGGGGCCTCCTGCGGACGGCGAACGGGGTGAAATCGCTGACCCGCATACAGCTACAACGTGGCCGACCTTGACGCCAAATGGTCATAAAACTGTCGTGTAATGGCCGCTCCCCCGGCGCCATGGACCGACCCATGCTTAAACGCATCCTCATCGTCGACGACGAACCGGCGATCCGCGACATGGTGGCATTCGCCCTGCGCAGGGGCGAGTTCGAACCGATGCATGCCGGCGACGCCCACGAGGCGCAATCGGCCATCGTGGACCGCATGCCCGACCTGATTCTCCTCGACTGGATGCTGCCAGGCACCAGCGGTCTGGAACTGGCGCGGCGGTGGCGCAAGGACCCGATGACCCGCGACATTCCGATCATCATGCTCACCGCCCGCGGCGAGGAGAACGACCGCGTGGGCGGCCTGGAGGCAGGCGTCGACGACTACGTCGTCAAGCCGTTCTCGGCGCGGGAACTTCTGGCACGCATCCGCGCGGTGATGCGCCGCGCCCGCGACGACGATGAGGACGGCAGTGTGACCGTGGGCGACCTGCGCATCGACGGCGCGGCGCATCGCGTGTTTGCCGGCAATGAGCCGGTGACGATCGGGCCGACGGAATACCGCCTGCTGCATTTCTTCATGACCCACCCCGAACGTGTCTACAGCCGCTCGCAGCTCCTGGATCACGTGTGGGGCGGCAGCGTCTATGTCGAGGAGCGCACTGTCGACGTGCACATCCGCCGCCTGCGCAAGACGCTCGAGCCGAGCGCGCTCGACGGCATGGTGCAGACGGTGCGCGGGTCCGGTTACCGGTTCTCGGCATCGCTTTGAGGAGTACGAGACTCGGCCGGCGCCGCGCTTGATATGCCTGCCACGCAAGCGGACATCGAACCTAGGAATACACGCGCATGGATACCCAGCGCTTCCGACCGGGCCACGGATGGCAAGCCGGTAAATTCCGCACGAAAGTGCCGGTCCGAGCTGATTGGTGAGGCACTGCTGGCCTGCTTCCTTGGCATCCAGCAGAGAAGCGGGCCCGCCTTGTCGACGGACGGGTGATCGTGCCGCAACTGCGTCCACAGGGCGGTGCTTCCACTCGGCCGCCCGCAGTGGACGTTCCTTGCCGGCCGGCTGGCCCGCGGACTGCATCGACCGGCCAAGCGAACCCTCCTTCATCGCGTGGTGGGAAATGCCGCTCGGCCCTCGCTGGATGATTCTTCGATGCCCGCAGACGCCGATGACGTGCCTTTCCGATCCAGCAGCGGCAGGAGCCACAGCAACGACAACCGGAACAGCAGAAGCACGATCTTTCGAACCGCCACGCCGACTTTCCACCTCACATTGCCTAGACTTCCCGACATGCCCCCCCGCATCCACGCCGCCTGGACCCGAACACTGCTGCAGCTCATGGTGGTGCTGGGCGCGGCTGCGGTCATCGGGGCGTTGACGGACCACATCTGGATGGCGCTGGCGATCGCCGCACTGGGTGTCGTCGCCTGGCATTACTGGAAGCTCTACGACCTGCTGACGCGACTGACCTCGCGCAGTCGCGTGCCACCCCCGCAGGGCGATGGGGTGTGGCAGGAAACCGACCGCATGCTCTACCGCGGACAACAGGACATGCGCGCGCGCAAGCGGCGGCTGATCGCCATGCTGCGCGCCTACCGCGCCGTCGCTGCAGCCCTGCCCGATGCGGTGGTGGTCGTCGATCGCAACAGCCAGCGCGTGCAGTGGTTCAACCGCGCGGCGACGAGTCTGCTCGGCCTGCAGATGCCGGGCGATGTCGGCAAGCCGATCGGTGACTGCCTGCAGCCCCTGCCGGTCGCGCATTGGCTGGCCCAGGGACGTCGCGCCGAACCGATGCTCGATGTGACCTCGCCGCACGCCTCGGGTACCCGGCTCGAACTGCGGCTGATCCCCTACTCGGAGGATCTGTGGCTGCTGCTGGCGCGCGACGTCACCCGGATCATGAAACTCGAACAGATGCGGCGCGATTTCGTCGCCAACGTCTCCCACGAACTGCGCACGCCGCTGACCGTCGTGCACGGCTATCTGGACATGCTCGATCCGGCCGAACAGCCGGACTGGGCGCCGATGCTGACGGAAATGCAGAACCAGTCGCAGCGGATGACCCAGCTGGTCGAGGACCTGCTCACCCTGTCGCGGCTGGAGGCACAGGAGAGCACTAGCGACGAGACCGTCTCGATGGCCTCCATGCTCGCCACCCTGCGCCGCGAGCTGGAGGTGCTCAGCCAGGGTCGGCATACGATCCTGGTGGAGGACACGTCGCCGACCGATCTCGTGGGGTCTACCCGGGAACTGCACAGCGCGTTCTCCAACCTCGTCAGCAACGCGGTCCGCTACACGCCCGCCGGCGGTCGTATCACGATCCGCTACGCGCCGCTGGAAGGCGGCGGCGCGGCGCTGTCGGTCGAAGACACCGGGTACGGCATTCCCGCCGCACACCTGCCGCGCATCACCGAACGCTTCTACCGCGTTTCCACCAGCCGCTCGCGCGAATCCGGCGGCACCGGCCTGGGCCTGGCAATCGCCAAGCACGTGCTGCATCTGCACCAGGCGCGGCTGGAAATCGACAGCGAGGTGGGGCGCGGCAGCCGCTTCGCCTGCCATTTCACCGCCGAGCGCCTGCGCGCCCGCGACCGCCAGTACCTTGGAGTCACCGCATGAGTGCCCGTTCCAACAGCCGCCGGACCACGAAGTCCACGCGCGGCCAGACCACCGTCGATCCGATCCTCGATGCAGGCGCGGACCCACTGCGCAACCCCGCGCTGTATCTCAATCGGGAACTGTCCCAGCTGGACTTCAACTTCCGCGTCCTCGCACAGGCGCAGGACGAGTCGGTGCCGCTGCTCGAGCGGCTCAAGTACCTGTGCATTTCATGCACCAACCTCGACGAATTCTTCGAGATCCGCGCGGCGACGATGCATCACGCGCAGGACTTCGGCGTGCCGCTGCCACCTGACGGCCTGACGCCGGCGACCGTGCTCAAGCGCATCCACGAACGCACCGCGCAGCTGGTCGAGGCGCAGTACTCGTGCTGGAACCGGGTGATCCGCCCGGCGATGTCGGAGGCCGGCGTGCGGGTGCTGGGCCGCGACCAGTGGACGTCGCGGCAGACGCGCTGGCTGCGCGCGTACTTCCGCGACGAGGTCATGCCGGTGCTCTCGCCGCTGGGTCTGGATCCGGCGCATCCGTTCCCGAAGATCCTCAACAAGTCGCTCAACATCGTCGTCGTGCTGAAGGGCAAGGATGCATTCGGCCGCGTCGGCCACCTCGCGATCGTCCGGGCCCCGCGCTCGCTGCCGCGCATCATCCAGTTGCCCGAGCGCATCTCCGGCGGCGAATACGACTTCGTGTTCCTGTCGTCGGTGCTGTCGGAATTCGTGCATGAGCTCTTTCCCGGCATGGACGTCAAGGGCGCCTACCAGTTCCGCGTGACCCGGAATTCGGAGCTGATCGTCGACGAGGAGGAAGTCGAGAACCTGGCCCTGGCGCTGCGGGACGAGCTTGCGGGCCGTGGCTATCTGCGCGCGATGCGGCTGGAGATCTCCGCCAAGTGCCCCAAGCCCATTGTGCGCACGCTGCTGCAGAATTTCGATCTGCCCGAGAATGCGGTCTATCCCATCGACGGGCCGGTGAACCTCAACCGCATCTCCCAGATCTTCGACCTGGTGCAGCGGCCGGACCTGAAGTTCCCGACCTTCCAGCAGCGGATGCTCCAGGGCACCGACGCGATTTTCGACCTCATCGCGCATGGCGACGTGCTGCTGCATCACCCCTTCGATTCGTTCGCGCCGGTGCTGGAGCTGATCAAACAGGCCGCCGAGGATCCGAACGTACTGGCGATCAAGCAGACGCTCTATCGCACCGGCAAGGATTCGGCCTTCGTCGAACATCTGATCCAGGCCGCACGCAACGGCAAGGACGTGACCGTAGTCGTCGAACTGCGCGCACGCTTCGACGAAGAAGCGAACCTGGGACTGGCCGACCGGTTGCAGGAAGCCGGTGTACAGGTCGTCTATGGGGTCGTCGGTTACAAGACCCACGCCAAGATGCTGCTGGTCGTACGCCGCGAGGGCCGCAAGTTGCGTCGCTACGTGCATCTGGGCACGGGCAACTACCACGCCGGCACCGCGCGGGTGTACACCGACTTCGGGCTGCTCACGGCCGATCCCGACATCAGCAACGACGTGCACCTGCTGTTCCAGCAGATGTCGGGACTGGCGCCCGCGATCGCGCTCAAGCGCCTGCTGCAGTCGCCGTTCACCCTGCACGCCGGGGTCATTGCGCGCATCGAGCGCGAAATGGTCCATGCCGCTGCCGGGCGTCCGGCGCGGATCATCGCCAAGATGAACGCCCTCAACGAGCCGCAGGTCATGCGCACGCTGTACCGGGCCTCGCAGGCCGGGGTGGAGATCGATCTCATCGTGCGCGGGGCCTGCGCGCTGCGGCCCGGTGTACCCGGCGTCTCGGACAACATCCGGGTGCGCTCGATCGTCGGCCGCTTCCTCGAACACCACCGGGTCTACTGGTTCGGCAACGATGGCGCGCCGGATCTGTTCTGCGCGAGCGCCGACTGGCTGGAGCGCAACCTGCTTCGGCGGGTGGAAACCGGCTTCCCGATCCTCGACCCCGATCTCGCCCAGCGCGTCCGGATCGAAGCGCTCGACAACTACCTCGCCGACAACGTCAACGCCTGGGAGCTCCGCGAGGACGGCACCTACGTGAAACTCGCGCCCAAGGGCGACGAACCGCCGCATTCGGCACAGGGGTGGCTGCTGGCACATCTGTGCGGATGAGCGCCGCCGGGCATGCATTAACATGCCCGTTCCCCCAACGCCGCTGACGCCGCGCGTCGCGCCACGCAGGACTGCCATGACCGGCCACGACACGCTCGCGCTGCCCGATGCGCTGCGGACCCCGCTCGAGGACGGCGACATGCTGGCCGCGATCGACCTGGGGTCCAACAGCTTCCACATGATCGTGGCGCGCTACACCTTGGGGCAGCTGCGCGTCGTCGACCGCCTGCGCGAGACCGTGCGCATGGCCGAAGGTCTGGACAGTCGCGGCGGCCTGAGCGCCGAGGTGCGCCAGCGCGCTCTGGAGTGCCTGTCGCGCTTCGGCCAACGCATCCGCGACATTCCGCCCCAGCGCGTGCGTGCGCTTGCGACCAACACCGTGCGCCGGCTGGCCGCCCCGCAGGCGTTCCTGGTGCCGGCCGAAACCGCGCTGGGTCATGCGATCGAAGTGATCTCCGGGCGCGAGGAGGCGCGACTGATCTACCTGGGCGTCTCGCGCGCGCAGCAGCCCCGCCCCGGCCAGCGCCGCCTGGTGATCGACATCGGCGGCGGCTCGACCGAGTGCATCATCGGCACGGGCTTCGAGGCGCTCGAGCGCGAAAGCCTGCAGGTCGGCTGCGTGGCCAGCACCCGCCGGTTCTTCCCGGGCGGCAAACTCTCCAAGAAGCGCTGGCGCGAAGCGCTGGCCGAGGTGTCGTCGGAGTTCCAGCAGTTCGCGAGCACCTATCGAGCGCTCGGTTGGCAGGAGGTCATCGGCGCCTCGGGCACCAACAAGGCGATCGGCGAGATCTGCGCGGCGATGAAGCTCACCAAGGGCGCGGTGATCGCCAATGCCCTGCCGGTGGTGCGCGACACCCTGCTGCAGGCAGGACACATCGATGCGATCGCCCTGCCCGGACTGTCCGAGGATCGTCGGCCGATCATTGCCGGTGGCGTGCTGGTGCTCGAAGCCGCATTCCAGGTGCTGGGCATCGAGCGCATGCAGGTCAGCAAGGCCGCGATGCGCGAAGGCGTGTTGCACGACATGCTCGGCCGCGGCGGCGAAGACGACCCCCGCGAGACATCGATCGAGGCGCTGGTGCAGCGCTACGGCATAGACCGCAGGCAGGCGTCCCGGGTGGAGGCCACCGCAATGCGCCTGTTCGATCAGGTGGCCCGCAGCTGGCAGCTCGACGGCGACGACCGGCGCATGCTCGCCTGGGCCGCCCGCGTGCACGAGCTCGGCCTGGTGATCGCCCACAGCCAGTATCAGGTGCACGGGGCCTACGTGATCGAGCACTCGGACATCGCCGGTTTTTCGCGCCAGGAACAACAGTTCCTCGCAACCCTGGTGCGCTGCCATCGCCGCAAGATCGGCAAGAACGCCTTCGAGGCATTGCCCGACCGTCTGCTCCTGCAGGCCAAGCGCAGCGCGGCCCTGTTGCGGATCGCCGTGCTGCTGCACCGCAGCCACGACGCGGACGAGATTCCCCAGCTCAAGGCACTCGCCGACGGGCCGGTGCTGCAGATCGGCCTCCCGCGACCGTGGCTGGAGGCGCGACCGCTGCTGCGCACGGACCTGGAAGGCGAGCCGGAGGAGATGGCCGCGCTGGGCATCACCCTGGTGCTGTCGGCGGCCTGAAGCGACAAGACCGCTACCTCGAACACCACCGCGCCGTGCCGCCTCGGCTCTGCGCATCTACCGGCGCAGCCAGCGCCCTCAAGCGCCCAATGGCGGTCATGCGCAGATGCAGCTCAGCGCGGCGATCGACTCAATCCAGCGAAGACACCACCGCGCGTGCCAACACCGGCCGGTTCTGCGCCGGCCAGTCGCGGTCGTTGTCGACTTGGGCTTCTGCACGCGCAGCTTCCAGAGCATCCACGTCGATGTCGGCGATTGCCCAGATGTCGGTGTTGCCGGTCTCGATCAGCACGCCGTCCGCAGGAAACCCGACATCCATCGGCGCGAACAGGCCGGCATTGCCGGTGTTGAACTCGAGCATCGGGGTCCATCGCGCCTCGCCCGCCGTGACCGACCGGGCGACGAAGCAACGGTTCTCCAGCGCGCGCGCGAGGCAGCCGACGCGCACACGGGTCGCGCCGGCCGCGCTGGCGGTGCAGCTGGGCACCAGCAGCAGGCGTGCGCCGGCTTCCCACTGCGCCCGCACCGGCAGCGGAAACTCGACGTCGTAGCAGATCGAGATGCCCGCGCGTACGCCGCCAAGGTCGAACACCTTCAGGGCGTCGCCGGGATCGATGACGCCGATGCGTTTCTCCAGACCGGTCAGCTGCAGCTTGTCCTGCCAGCCATGGCCGCCGCCGGCCGAGAACAGGTCGCTGCGGTTGCGGTAGCGGCCCTGGCCGATGTCGAGCAGGAACGACCCCGCAAGGATGTGCAGGCCCGTATCCCGGGCGAGACCGGCGTACAGCGCAAGCCAGTCGCCGCGGTAGCGCTGGATCGCCGCGAGCGCAGCGTGCGCGTCGCCGCGTACCGCCTCGTCGAACGTGGCAGCGAGTTCCAGCGCCAGGTACTCGGGCAGCACCGCGACCTGTGCGCCGAGGGCTGCCGCATCGCCCAGCAGCCGGCGCTGGTGCGCGGCAAATGCCTCGAAGTCGGCCGGCATCCCGATCACGTAGCGCGCGGCAGCAACCCTCATGGCCCGGCCTCGACCGGACGGGTCCAGAACGTCATCGGATGCGGTACGTCGCCGACATCGATTTCGTTCCAGCGCAGCAGCATCGTGATGCCGGGCTGACGCACATAGCCGCGCTTGCGCCAGAACACCTCGTTGTCGCGATGGTTTGGGGGCCGCCGCGGATCCTGCTCTGCGCGATCGACCGCGGCGAAGGCGGTCATGTCGAATCCAGCCAGGGCGCGCGCATGGGCTTGCCGCAGATCGAAGAAGCGGTGCCCGATGCCCTGCCCGCGCCATTGCGGCAGCACGATCGACTCGCCGAAATGGAACACGCGCTCGATCGCGACATCCAGGTCGATGAACGGCCTCTGGAACGCCGGGTCCTCGTCCGCCAGCGGCAGTCCGGTCGATGCACCGATCACCGCGTCGCCCGCCATTGCCAGCACGAGCACGCTGCGGGCCGAGCGGCCATAAGGCGACAGATAGTCCCCCTCGTACCCGACGTCGCCGGCGTAGAGATAGGGCCATTCGCGGAAGACCGTCATGCGCAGCTCCGCGACGGCATCGAGCCAGGGCAGGATCGCGTCGCCGGACAGCGCGCGCACGGTGAAAGTCTGGGCATCCATGCTCTTGAGTCTGGCACGCAAGGCGTCGGCAGCGCGTCCGCTTCCACCCACGGATGGTGCCCGCCGGCGGCGCAAGGCGGACTCGCACGGCGGCAGCGGCCGGGCCGGGCGCGCCGGACCTGTGCGGCGGCCTCTGCGGGCAGCGCCCTGATCGGAGCGGGGATTCGTCTCGTTGCGCCTGTCAGCGCGTGTCGGCAATGCCTGCCCGTCTGCAGTCCCGGGTACGCTAGCGCGATGAACTATCAACATGCCTTCCATGCCGGCAACCACGCCGATGTCCTCAAGCACGTCGTGCTGCTCGCGGTCTGCGATGCGCTGACCGCCAAGCCGGCGCCGTGTTTCGCGCTCGACACCCATGCCGGAAGCGGCGTGTACCACCTGCGCGAGGAACGTGCCCGGCGCACCGCGGAAGCCGATGAAGGCATCAGCCTGCTGCTGGCCGCGGCCCCCAAGCAACCACTGGTGGCACGCTACCTGCAGGCGGTTGCCGCGTGCCGGGCCCAGCACGGCGCCGACGCCTACCCGGGCTCACCCTGGCTGCTGGCACATGCATTGCGCGAGCAGGACCGCATCGCCTGTTGCGAGACGGAGTCCGCGGTGGCAGGTGCCCTGCGGCACGCGGTCGGCGGCGACAGCCGCGTCTCGGTCCACACCAGCGACGGCTATGCGGCGATGAAATCCCTGCTGCCGCCGCGCCAGAGCGGCCAGCGTTTCAACCGCGGCCTGGTACTCGTGGATCCGCCGTACGAGGCGCAGGCGGCCGAGTTCGACATCGCCCTCAAGGCGATGCGCGACGTACTCGCCCGCTGGCCACAGGGAATCCAGATGCTGTGGTATCCGATCAAGCAACGCCGCACCCTGACCCCGTTCGTCCGCGCCGCGACCAGGTTGCAGTCCGGCGGATCCCTGCTGGTCGAGCTGCTGGTCCGCGCCGACGATTCGCCGCTGCGGATGAACGGAAGTGGCGTACTGATCCTCGACCCGCCCTGGCAGCTGGCCACTGCACTGGCACCGGCGCTGGAATGTCTGCGCAATGCGATCGGTCATGCGGGCTCGGATACCCGGCTGCACTGGATCCGGGAGCCGACATAGCGGCGGCGGGACGCCATTGGGCGGGGCGGAGGCGCCCGCGGGGCAGCGTCCTTCACGGCTCGTGAATAGCTCGCCCGGTTAAGGTCAGCCACACCCGACACATCGCGACTCTCGATGACCGCACGCAACCGACTCCCCCCGTGGCATGAGGAAATCCGCCTCGCCAACGGTCGCCAAGTGCTCATCCGCCCCGTCCGCCCTGCCGACGCGGAGCCGCTTCGCGCGGCCTTCGCCCTGCTGGAACCCGACGAGGTCCGGAAGAGGTACCTGTACGCCAAGACCGAGCTGTCGCCGGAGACCGCGCACCGCCTGACGCAGCCCAATCCCAAGTCCGAATTCGTCCTGGTCGCCGCCGAGCCCTATACCCCTGGCGACGCGCTGGTCGGTGCGGTGGCCCGTGCGGCCGTCCTGCCGGGTACGCGGCAGGCCGAGTTCCACATCCTGGTGAGCCATTACGTGGCCGGCATGGGGTTGGGACGACACATGCTGCGGCGCCTGGTGCGCTGGGCCAAGGGCAAGCGGCTGGAGCGGATCTTCGGCGACGTGCTCGAGGACAACGAGCCCATGCTCGCCTTGGCCAAATCGCTGAGCTTCGAGCAGCAACCGGTGGATACGCCGGGCATGGTCCGGGTGTCGCTGGAACTCAAGCGTCCGGTCGTGGACTCCACGCCGAACATCCGCCTGGGTTGAACGCCCGGGCCGCCGTGCGGCCTGCCGATCGCGGGTCCCGCGACGGCGTCGTCTAAACTGTGCATTCATGACGCGCCGGCCGCATGGCTTTCGGCGCTGCCGTTGTTTTGCGCCCGCTCCTCCGGAATCCCTGAATGTCGTCGACCGTGTCCGTACCGCCCCTGCCCACTTCCGGACATGCCCGCGCCTGGTGGCGCGCGCCGGCGAGCCGCAGTGCGCTGGCCTGGTCGGTGCTGCAGGCCGCGCGAGCGCATGCCGGCCCGGTGCTGCTGGTGGCGCGCGACAATCATGGCGCGCAACAGCTCGAGCAGGACCTGCGAACGCTGGGCGGCGACCAACCCGAGCTTCCCGTGGTCCCGTTCCCGGACTGGGAAACCCTGCCCTACGACCGCTTCAGCCCGCACCCGGACATCGTCTCCCAGCGCCTGGCGGCACTGCACCGGCTGCCCGGCCTCAAGCGCGGCAT
Organism: Luteimonas chenhongjianii; assembly: GCF_002327105.1. Taxonomy (GTDB): domain Bacteria; phylum Pseudomonadota; class Gammaproteobacteria; order Xanthomonadales; family Xanthomonadaceae; genus Luteimonas; species Luteimonas chenhongjianii. The sequence goes on from NZ_CP023406.1 coordinate 2,515,426, forward strand.
CGTCGTCGTGCCGATCCAGACCCTGATGCAGCGCCTGGCGCCGATGCGCCACGTCGTCGGCGGAAGTTTCGACCTGAAGGTCGGCCAGCGACTGGACCTCGAAGCCGAGAAGCGCCGGCTCGACAGCGCCGGCTACGCACTCGTGCAGCAGGTGCACGACCCCGGCGATTTCGCGGTGCGCGGCGGCCTGCTCGACGTCTATCCCATGGGCGCCGACCAGCCCTACCGGATCGAACTGTTCGACGATGCGATCGAGAGCATCCGTGCATTCGATCCCGAGTCCCAGCGCTCGCTGGAGAGGATCGAAGCGCTGCGCATGCTGCCCGGCCGCGAAGTACCGCTCGACGACGCTGCGACCGCGCGCGCCATGGACACGCTGCGCGAGCGCTTCGACATCGATACCCGCCGCAGCGGGCTCTACCAGGACCTCAAGGCCGGCGCGGCGCCCGCCGGCATCGAGTACTACCTGCCGCTGTTCTTCGAAGCCCCCCGGCGCACGCTGGTCGACAAGGGCGAGGCGCCGCTGTCGACGGCGACGCTGTTCGACTACCTGCCGGCGTCGACCCTGCCGGTGCTCGATGTCGGCGCATCCGGAAGTTCCGACCACTTCTGGCAGCAGATCGCGCAGCGCTACGACCAGTTGCGTCACGACATCGAGCGTCCGCTGCTGCCGCCCGGCGAGCTGTGGCTGACACCCGACGCCCTGCGCGAACGCCTCAATGCCGGGGTGCGGGTGGAAGTCTGCGACAGCGAACACCCGCGCTACGGACAGGCGGCCGCGCTCGGCGAACAGCCGGCGCCCGACCTGCCGCTGGCCGCGCGCGACCATACGCCGGCCGATGCACTGGTGAGCTTCGTCCGCAGCTATCCGGGGCGCGTGCTGATCGCGGCCGATTCGGCGGGCCGTCGCGAAGCGCTGCTGGAAATCCTCCATGCGGGCGAGTTGCGCCCGACGGTGCTGCAGGACTTCCCCGCATTCGTCGCCGACACGCAGGCCCCGTTCGCGATCGCGGTCGCGCCGCTCGACAACGGCTTTTCCATCGACACGCCGCAGCTGACGGTGTTGACCGAGCGCCAGCTGTTCCCGGAACGCGCGGCGCAGCCGCGGCGACGCAAGCGCGCCGCGCGCGATCCCGACAGCATCATCCGCGACCTCGGCGAGCTCAGCGAAGGCGCGCCGATCGTCCACGAGGATCACGGCGTGGGCCGCTACCGCGGGCTCATCGTGCTCGAAGCCGGTGGCCAGCCGGGCGAGTACCTCGATATCGAGTACGCCAAGGGTGACCGCCTGTACGTGCCGGTATCGCAGCTGCATCTGGTCAACCGCTACTCCGGCGCGTCGCCGGAAACCGCGCCGCTGCATTCGCTCGGTGGAGAGGCCTGGACCAAGGCGCGCAAGAAGGCCGCCGACAAGGTCCGCGACGTCGCCGCGGAACTGCTCGAGATCCAGGCCAAGCGGCAGGCTCGCGCCGGCCTCGCACTGGAAGTCGATCGCACCATGTACGAGCCGTTCGCGGCGGCGTTCCCGTTCGAGGAAACGCCCGACCAGCACGCAGCCATCGAGGCGATGATCCGCGACCTCGGCTCCAGCCAGCCGATGGACCGCGTGGTCTGCGGCGATGTCGGTTTCGGCAAGACCGAGGTGGCGGTACGCGCGGCATTCGTCGCCGCGGCTGCCGGCAAGCAGGTCGCAGTGCTTGTGCCCACGACCCTGCTCGCCGAGCAGCACTACCGCACGATGGCCGACCGCTTCGCGGACTGGCCGATCCGCGTCGAGGTGCTGTCGCGCTTCAAGAGCACCAAGGAGATCAAGACCGAGATCGCCAAGATTGCCGACGGCACGCTCGACGTCATCGTCGGCACGCACCGTCTGCTGCAGCCGGACGTGAAGTTCAAGGATCTCGGCCTGGTCATCGTCGACGAGGAACAGCGATTCGGCGTGCGGCAGAAGGAAGCGCTCAAGGCGCTGCGGGCGAACGTGCACCTGCTCACGCTGACGGCGACGCCGATCCCGCGCACGCTCAACATGGCGATGGCCGGGCTGCGTGATCTGTCCATCATCGCCACGCCGCCCGCGCATCGCCTCGCGGTGCAGACCTTCGTCGTGCCCTGGGACGATGCGCAGTTGCGCGAGGCATTCCAGCGCGAGCTCGCCCGCGGCGGTCAGGTCTACTTCCTGCACAACGACGTCGAGAGCATCGGCCGCATGCGGCGCGAGCTCGAGGAACTCGTACCCGACGCCCGCATCGGCATCGCGCACGGCCAGATGCCCGAGCGCGAACTCGAGAAGGTGATGCTGGATTTCAACAAGCAGCGCTTCAACGTGCTGCTGTGCTCGACGATCATCGAGTCCGGCATCGACATTCCCAACGCCAACACCATCATCATCAACCGCGCCGACAAGTTCGGCCTGGCGCAGCTGCACCAGCTGCGCGGCCGCGTCGGGCGCTCGCACCATCGCGCGTATGCGTACCTGGTCATTCCCGACCAGCGCTCGATCAGCAGCGATGCGAGAAAGCGCCTGGAAGCGATCGCGTCGATGGACGAACTCGGCGCCGGCTTCACCCTGTCGACCCACGACCTGGAGATCCGTGGCGCCGGCGAGCTGCTCGGCGAAGGCCAGAGCGGGCAGATGGCCGAAGTGGGTTTCAGTCTCTACACCGAGCTGCTGGAACGCGCGGTGCGCAGCATCAAGCAGGGCAAGCTGCCGGATGTCGACGACGTGGATGCCCGCGGCGCCGACATCGAACTGCACGTGCCTGCGCTGATTCCCGAGGACTACCTGCCCGACGTACACACGCGACTGATGCTGTACAAGCGCATCAGCAGCGCACGCGATGTCGACAAGCTCCGCGAGCTGCAGGTCGAGATGATCGACCGCTTCGGGCTGCTGCCCGACCCGACCAAGCACCTGTTCCAGATCGCCGATCTCAAGCTGCAGGCGACGGCGCTGGGCATCCGCAAGGTCGACCTCGGCGAGAAGGGCGGCCGCATCCAGTTCGTGGAGAAGCCCAAGGTCGATCCGATGGCAGTGATCCGCCTCGTGCAGAGCCAGTCGCAGCACTACCGCATGGACGGCCCCGACAAACTGCGCGTCACCCTGGACCTGCCGGACGCCGACACGCGGATCAAGACCGCGCGCGGCCTGCTGATCGCACTGGCGCCCGCCGGCGCGCGCTGACGTCGACAGGCGCGTGCGCGCCGTTGCGCGGGCGCGTGGCGGATCCGCTCGATCGACCGCTGCCCAGCGCCACGCGGGGACGGACTCCCCGCTCCATCGTCGGGCGGGTCGGTATCGCGCCTAGAGCCGCGAGAACGACCAGGACTGCATGCGCCCGTCGCGATACGGCATGACGCCATGGAACGCGCGCGGATCGGCGTCGAACACCAGCGGCAGGAACTGGCGGTCGCCTTCCCACAGCGGCAGCTCGAGGATGCGGTCGACGTCGACCCACTCCAGCGTGCCTTCCGGGTTCGAGGTCATCGGCGTGCCCGCCCAGGCCTCGATGACGAACAGGAAGCCCAGCCAGTCCTCGCCGTGCTTCCCGAAGCCCGGCCAGCTGATCGTGCCGCGCAGGGTCATCGCCTCGCAGCTGATGCCGGCCTCTTCCATGATCTCGCGGCGCATCCCGGCGACGACGTCCTCGTCGGATTCGACCTTGCCGCCCAGCCCGTTGTACTTGCCCAGGTGGTGGTCGCCGGGGCGGGCGTTGCGGTGGATCATCAGCACCTGGCGACGGTCGGGGGACAGGACGTAACCGAGGGTGGCGACGATCGGGGTGTACGGCATCGGGACGTCCGGCATCGGCGGGGAGCGGCATTGTAGCGACCGGCCGGATACTCGGCCGCGCATCGCCGGCATGCAGTCGAGCGCGGGCTCGGCGCCCGGACGCACTGCTCAGACGACAACAACAGCCCGGCCCGGGTCGCCAGGTCCTTCGCAGATCGGCGTCGCCGCAGTCGAGGCCGACACGCGGCAACACGTGCTTGACGGGGCGGCGCCGCTCAGCGCGCGGCGCGCGCGAACTGCACGATCGCCTGCAGCGGCAGTGCGCCGGACTGTCGCGCGACCTCGCGTCCGCCGGCGAACAGCACCAGCGTCGGGATACTGCGGATATGGAAACGACCGGCGAGCACCGGTTCCGCCTCGGTGTCCACCTTCGCCAGTGCGAACTGCGGGGCCAGTACCCCCGCCGCGGCTTCGAACGCGGGCGCCATGGTCCGGCAGGGTCCGCACCACGGCGCCCAGAAGTCCACCAGCAACGGCGGATCCGAGCGCAGCGCGTGGGCATCGAAACTGTCCGCCCCCAGTGCGAATGGCACGCTCGGCCGCAGCAGGGCGCGACACCGGCCACAGGTCGGCGCCTCCCCGAGCCGCGCAGCGGGCACGCGGTTGCGGCTGTGGCACTGCGGACAGGCGACGATCAGCGTCTCGGACATGGCGGGCCTCGCAGGGGCATGGTTGACGCCGAGCATGCACGCGCCGTTGTCGACGGTCGGCGATGCCCGGGTCAGTCGCCCGGGCGCAGCAGACGCGCGATCAGGGCCTCATAGAGGTCCGGCAGCGCCTCGAGATCCGCCAGGCTGACATGCTCGTCGACCTGATGGATGCTGGCATTGACCGGACCGATCTCGATGCACTGCGCCCCGAGCGGCGCGATGAAGCGCGCATCCGATGTGCCGCCGCCGGTGCTCTCCTCGGGGGGCGCGCCAGCGAACGTCGTCAGCACCTCGCGCGCCGCCGCGCGCAGCGCACCTTCCGGCGTGTAGAAGGGCTCGCCACTGCGATGCCAGGCGAGCGTGTAATCGAGAGCGTGACGATCCAGCATCGCCGCGATCTCCGACTCGAGTCGCGGCGCATCCCACAGCGGGTTGTAGCGCAGATTGAACTGCACGGTCGCGGTTCCCGGGATCACATTGGTCGCGCCGGTGCCAGCGGCGATGTTGCTGATCTGCAGGCTGGTCGGCGGGAACGACTCGAAGCCATCGTCCCAGCGACGACCGACGAGTTCTGCCAGCGCCGGTGCCACGTCATGGATCGGATTGCGGGCCTTGTCGGGATATGCGACATGGCCTTGCACGCCGCGCACGGTCAGCGTGCCCGACAGACTGCCGCGCCGGCCGACACGCAGCAGATCGCCGAGGCGCGCGGTCGAGGACGGCTCGCCGGTGATGCACCAGTCGATGCGCGTGCCGCGCTGCGCGAACGTGCGTGCAACGCGGCGCACGCCGTCGATGGCGTCACCCTCCTCGTCGGAGGTCAGCAGCAATGCGAGCGTGCCGGTATGGCCCGGCGACGCGGAAACGAAGCGCTCGGCCGCGACCACGAACGCGGCGACACCGCTCTTCATGTCGGCCGCGCCGCGGCCGTAGAGCACGCCGTCGCGGATCACCGGCTCGAACGGGTCCGAGGTCCACGCCGCGAGCGGCCCGGGCGGCACCACGTCGGTATGGCCCAGCAGCACGAGCACCGGTGCGCCCTGCCCGTGCGTGGCCCACAGGTTGTCGACCTCGCCGTGGCGCATCGTCTCGACCGTGAAACCCGCAGCCTCGAGGCGGGCTGCGATCAAAGCCTGGCAGCCGGCGTCGTCGGGGGTGATGGACCGCCGCGCGATCAGCGCTCGGGTCAGTTCGAGGACATCGGACATCGGGCGATCTCGAAGCGGAAGTAGGGTTGCAGGGATCCGATTGTGCCCGCAGAGCCCGGGCCGCCACCGTGGCCCGCCCTGCCCGCGCGCGGATGCACGCGCGCCAGCGGCGCCTGCGCAGCGCGGCTCAGGCGATGCCGAAACGCTTCTTGAATCCGTTGTCGCTGAAGCCCTGGGTGATCGCCCCATCGTCGGTGACCACCACGGGGCGACGGATCAGCTGCGGGTACTCCCGCAGCAGCAATTTCCACTCCGCATCGCTGGCCGCGGCCTTGCGGTTGTCGGGAAGCTGGCGCCAGGTGGTCGAGGACTTGTTGACCATCGCTTCGAAACCGCCGAGCAGGCCGGCCCACTCGACCAGCATCTCGGGGGTCGGCTTGGCATCCCGGTAGTCGACGAAGCTGTGGGCGATGCCGAAGCGGTCGAGCCACTTCGTCGCCTTCTTGCAGGTGTCGCAGTTCTTGAGGCCGTAGACGATGGTGCTCATGGATCTCCCGGATGCCGCGCCTTCAGTGCTCCCTTCGCGAGAGGTATCGGCCGAGGGAGCCCGATTCGCGTGCCCCCGGCCTCGCAACTCAGTCCGCCAGGCCACGCAACAGCTCGTTGACCGAGGTCTTGCTGCGGGTCTTCTCGTCCACCTGCTTGACGATCACCGCGCAGTACAGCGAATGCGAGCCGTCGGCCGCTGGCAACTGGCCCGACACGACGACGCTGCCCGGCGGCACGTAGCCATAGCTGACCTCGCCGGTGGCACGGTTGTAGATGCGCGTCGACTGGCCGAGGAATACGCCCATGCCGATGACGCTGTGGTGGCCCACGACGACGCCTTCGACCACTTCGGAGCGCGCACCGATGAAGCAATGGTCTTCGATGATCGTCGGGCTGGCCTGCAGCGGTTCGAGCACGCCGCCAATGCCGGCACCGCCCGACAGATGCACGTGCCGGCCGATCTGCGCGCAGGACCCCACCGTTGCCCAGGTATCGACCATCGTGCCCTCGCCCACGTAGGCGCCGATGTTGACGAAGCTCGGCATCAGCACGACATCGCGGCCGAAGTAGGTACCGCGCCGTACCGCGGCGCCCGGCACCACGCGCACGCCGGCGGCCTTGAACTTCGCCTCGTCATATCCGGCGAAACGCGCCTCCACCTTGTCCCAGAACGGTGCAGGCTGCGCGTCGACGACGGCCATGTCGTTGGTGCGGAAATACAGCAGCACCGCCTTCTTGAGCCATTCGTTGACCTGCCAGCCGCCATTGCCATCAGGTTCGGCGACACGCAGGCCGCCCGATTCCAGGCCCTGCATGACCTGCTCGACCGCCGGTTTGACGATATCGCCGATCTCGTCGGCGGTCAGTTCGGCGCGGCGCGCGAACGCGTCCTCGATGGTGGTCTGCAGGGCGTCGGTCATGGCGGAGTCTTGTCGCGAAAAACGGGGCGCTATCGTGCCATGTCGCCGTCGATCGATGCGAGCAGCGCCTCGCGCAGGGCCTGCTGGGCATGCTCGTCCAGGGGGCGGCCATCCCCGCAGCTGAGCAGGAACACGTCCTCGACGCGCTCGCCGAAGGTGGCCACGCGCGCATCGTGCACGCGCACGCCCTGCTGGCGCAGAACATGGGCCACGTCGGCCAACAGCCCTGGCCGGTCCGTGCAGACGAGGCTGAAGACGGTATGCCGCCCGCTGGCGCTGAGGTTGAACTCGATCTGCGGCGGCACCCGGAAATGCCGCAGATGCCGCGGCTGGGCGCGGCGCGCCGGGCGCGGATCCGGCTCACCGCACAGCACGCTGGTGAGCTTGCGCTCGATCGATGCGAGTTCCAGCGACTGGCGCGGGTCGGCCGGCAGCACCTGGAAGACGTCGAAGATCGTGCCGCCCGGGCCGTCCAGGGCGCGCGCCTGCTGGATCACCAGACCCAGCCGGTCGAGGGTGATGACGATCGCCGAGAACAGGCCGTCCCGATCGGGCGAATGCACGAAGACCTCCAGCGCTTGCGCGCCGGCCGCCAGGCGGCGCACACGGACCACGACGTCGCCGTCGCGCGTGTCGCGCAGGCCCAGCGCCTGCCACACCACCTGGTCCGCGCGCCCGCGCAGGAAGCTTTCCTGGGGAATGCGCGCAAACAGGGCGTCAGCCTCGGCGTCATCGACGCCATGCGCCGAGAGCAGGCCGCGCGCGCGGTCGCGCGCCTCGGCGATGCGCTCGGTCGCGGCCACCGGATTCTCCAGCCCGCGCCGCAACGCGAGCCGCGTCGCGCTGCGCAGATCGGTCAGCAGCCGGTCCTTCCAGGCATTCCACAGCTTCGGCGAGGTGCCGGCGATATCGGCGCAGGTCAACAGGTAGAGATAGTCGAGACGCTCGCGATCGGCGACCTCGGTGGCGAACCTGTGGATCACCGCGGGGTCGGAAATGTCGAGCTTCTGCGCGCTGGTCGACATCAGCAGATGACGGCGCACCAGCCATTCGACGAGCGCGGTATCGGCTTCGCCGAGGCCATGGCCTTCGCAGAACTGGCGAGCGTCGATCGCGCCGAGCACGGAATGGTCGCCGCCGCGGCCCTTGGCGATATCGTGGAACAGCCCCGCGATCAACAGCAATTCGGGCTTGCGCAGCTGCGGCCACACCGCATGCGCGGTGGAGAAGCGCTCGTCCGGGGCTTCCGACGCGAAGCTGGCGATGTTGCGAAGCACCGCGAGCGTGTGCTGATCGACGGTGTAGACGTGGAACAGGTCGAATTGCATGCGCCCGGTGACGTTGGCGAACTCGGGAATCCATACCCCCAGCACGCCCAGTCGCGCCATCCGCTCGAGCGTGCGGACCGGAATCGGACCGCGCAGCAGCGCCAGGAACTGGTCGCGCAGTTCAGCCGACGCGTTGCGCCACGACGGCAGCGCATGCAGGGATTCGGCCAGCGCACGCGCAGTCTGCGAATGCAGGCCGCGCAGTTCCTGGTGATCGGCCCACATCGCGAACAGGTCGAACACGCGGCCGATGTCCCCACCCGGCCAGACATCGTCGCGTGCAACCAGATAGCCGCGCTGGCTGCCAAACTCGGCGTCGAGCGGCTGCAGCGTGCCCTCGCCTTCGATCTGTTCCTCGAAGCGCTGCAACATGCGATCGCTGATCCGCTGCACCACTGAGGCGCTGCGGTAGAACTCCTGCATCATCTTTTCGACGAGCCGGTTCTCGACATCCTCGGCCTCCGCCGCATCGACATGGTGCAGACGCGCGGCGAGCGCCTTCTGGTAATCGAAGCGCAGACGCTCCTGGGCCTTGCCGGCGACCAGGTGCAGACCGAAGCGCAGCCGTGACAGCGTGCGACGCTCGCGTTCGAGCGTCGCATGTTCGTCGACGCCGAGCTGGCCCAGCGCGATCAGCTCCTCGGTGCCATACACACCGAGCACACGCCGCGCCATCCAGCGCAGGTTCTGCACGTCGCGCAAGCCACCGGGCCCTTCCTTGATGTTGGGTTCCAGGTTGTCGGCGGTATCGCCGAAACGCGCATGGCGCGATTCAAGTTCAGCGCGCTTGGCGTGGAAAAAATCGTCCGCGGGCCAGACCCGGGTATCGGCGATCGCGTCCATCAAGGCCCGCACCTCGCCGATGTTGGCCAGCAGCGGCCGCGCTTCGAGCAGCGCGGTCAGCACGGTCACGTCGGTGGCGGCGCGCGTGCACTCTTCGAAACTGCGCACTGCGTGGCCCACCGGCAGCCCGGAATCCCACAGCAAGGCGAGCATGCGGCCGAGCGCGTCGGCGTGTTCGGCCTGCGCGTTCGCCGCGGCGATCACAAGCAGATCGATGTCGGAGTGCGGAAACAGTTCGCCGCGGCCATAGCCCCCCACAGCGAACAGCGCCAGCGGCGCATCGCCTGGAATGCACCTGGCCCAGGCCTTGCGCACCCAGCCATCGACCGCGTTGGCGCGTGCAGCGAGCAGGCGGTCGATGTGCTGGCCGGCATCGAAGCCCTGTGCAAGCCGGGCATCGTGGGCCCCGAGTGCAGCGCGCGCTTCCGCCACCCACGCCATGTCGCCGCAATCGGCGCCCGGGACCGCGGGGGCAGTGCGCGCTGTCACGTCAGAGGAAGGCGTCGTTGTCGTCGCCCGGGATCCGGGTCAGCACGTCGACGCCGTCGGCGGTGACCGCGACCATGTGCTCCCACTGCGCGGACAACTTCCGGTCTTTGGTGACCACGGTCCAGCCATCCGGCAACACCTTGGTGAAGCGCGTGCCCTCGTTGATCATCGGCTCGATCGTGAAGGTCATGCCCTCCTGGAGGACCACGCCCGCGCCCGGCGTGCCGTAGTGCAGCACCTGCGGCTCGTCGTGGTAGACCTTGCCGATTCCGTGGCCGCAGTACTCGCGCACGACGCTGAAACGCTGGGCTTCCGCATGCTTCTGGATGGCATGACCGACGTCGCCGAGGGTGGCTCCTGGCCGCACGGCATGGATCCCCTTCCACATCGCCTCGCGCGTGACTTCGACCAGCCGACGCGCCATCACCGACGGCGTACCGACGTAGTACATGCGGCTGGTGTCGCCGTGCCAGCCATCCTTGATGACGGTCACGTCGATGTTGATGATGTCGCCGTCCTTCAGGACCTTGCCTTCGCTTGGAATCCCGTGACAGATGACGTTATTAACCGAGGTGCAGGTGGTCTTGGTATAGCCCTTGTAGCCGACGTTGGCCGGCGTCGCCCCCTGCACGTTCACGATGTGCTCGTAGCAGATGCGGTCCAGCTCTTCGGTGGTGACGCCCGGTACCACGTGGGGGGCGACGACCTGGAGCACCTCGGCCGCCAGCCGGCCGGCCACGCGCATCTTCTCGATTTCTTCGGGGGTCTTGAGTGAAATGGTCATACGTCCATTATCACCCAGCCCGCGAGGCATGCAATTTCGAGGCGGGCGATCCGCAGCGCAGGCGCTGCCTCCACCCGGTCGAACAGCTTGCCGAGCCCGAGCCGGGCCGCGTCCTGATTCCTCACGGCGCCCGTTATCGCAGCGGACGATGAACAGACGTTCGGCTGATGGCCGGGTGCCGGCCCAGCAGGGTGCAGCCCCCGCGACTACCCGGACACGATCACCATCACTCCGATCGCCCCGCTTGCGAGGCCGCACATCCCGGGCGGGCCGCCCCCATCCTTCGTCCGGGAAGTCACCGCGGTCGGTCTGCGAGACCCGTAGCCCAGGTATTTGCCGGCAACCCCTTGAGCGGGCTATAGTTGCGCGCTTCCCTCCCGGCCCGCCGTGAAGGACGCCGACACGGGGCGACACCCGTGAATACACACCTGCCGCATTTCCCCGTGCCGGGGTGCCCGACGTCTCTTCACGGAGCTCGGGTTCGGCCACGGAGGCGACAGGGAGGCCCAACCCCGGAACCGTGTGCGCGTCCCTTCAAGGGCGCACATCCTTGCGCGGACTTACCAAGACAGCCTCGCAGGGCACCGGTTCCCCCTCAGGAGTTCTGCAATGCCCCAGATCACCATGCGTCAGATGCTGGAAGCCGGCGTCCACTTCGGCCACCAGACCCGCTACTGGAATCCCAAGATGGCGCCGTACATCTTCGGCGCACGCGGCAAGATCCACATCATCAACCTCGAGAAGACGGTTCCGCTGTTCAACGACGCGATGAACTTCATCTCGGGTATCGCGCAGAAGCGCGGCATGATCCTGTTCATCGGCACCAAGCGCAGCGCGCGCGATGCGATCAAGGAAGAAGCCGAGCGTTGCGGCATGCCGTTCATGACCCAGCGCTGGCTCGGCGGCACGCTGACCAACTTCGCCACGGTGAAGAAGTCGGTGTCGCGCCTCAAGGAGCTGGAAGCGGCCGAGACCGACGGCACGTTCGAGAAGCTGGTCAAGCACGAAGTGCTGGGCCTGCGTCGTGAGCGCGAGAAGCTGGAAGCCTCGCTGGGCGGCATCAAGGAGATGCACCGCCTGCCCGACGCCCTGTTCGTCATCGACATCGGCCACGAAGACATCGCGATCAAGGAAGCCAAGAAGCTCGGCATCCCGGTGATCGCGGTTGTGGACACCAACTACGACCCGAGCCTCGTCGACTACGCGATCCCGGGCAACGACGACGCGATCCGCGCCGTGCAGCTGTACGCGAACGCCGCAGCCGACGCCGTGCTCGAAGGCAAGGCCGCAACGCCGACCGCCGGCAACGTGCGCGAGGAAGAGTTCGCCGAAGAAAGCGAGAAGCCGGCGCGCGCGCCGCGTGGCAAGAAGTCCGACGACGCCGTGGCAGCGCCCGCGGCCGAGTAACCGCTGCGACAGGCGGCCGTCCCGTGCTGGACGGCCACCTGCTTCGCCGTGCGCCAAGTAGCTGCCGGCGTCGCCGCGGCACGGGCCACGGCCCATACGACACCCCCCCGAATTCAGAGGTTCCCAATGGAAATCACCGCATCCCTGGTCAAGGAACTGCGCGAGCGCACCGGCGCCGGCATGATGGAATGCAAGAAGGCACTCAGCGAGAACAGCGGCAACATCGACGCTGCCGCCGAGGCGCTGCGCAAGTCGGGCCTGGCCAAGGCCGACAAGAAGGCCGACCGCATCGCCGCCGAAGGCCGCATTGCCGCGGCGCAGAACGACAGCACTGCCGTGCTGGTCGAGATCAACTCCGAGACCGACTTCGTCGCCAAGGACGACAACTTCCTGCGTTTCGCCGATACCGTTGCCCAGGCAGCCCTGTCCTCCGGCGCCGCCGATGCCGAGGCCCTGAAGTCGGTCAAGCTCGAATCGGGCGAGACGGTCGAGGAAACCCGCGCCGCCGTCATCGCCAAGGTCGGCGAGAACCTGCAGGTGCGTCGTCTGGTCCGCGTCGAGAGCGCGAACAACATCGCGGCCTACGTGCACGGCGGCCGCATCGGCGTGCTGGTCGAACTTCAGGGTGGTGACGCCGAACTGGCGCGCGGCCTTGCGATGCACGTCGCGGCAATGAACCCGCCGTACAACAAGGCGAGCGATGTGCCGACCGACTTCGTCGAGAAGGAAAAGGAGATCGAGCTGGCGAAGATGTCCGACAAGGACAAGAGCAAGCCCGCCGACATTCTCGAGAAGATCATCAGCGGCAAGATCAACAAGATCGTCAACGAGGTCACGCTCTACGGCCAGCCTTATGTGCTCGACACCGACAAGACGGTCGAAGCCGTGCTCAAGGCCGCCGGCGCGGAAGTCGTCGGCTTCCAGCGTCTGGCTGTCGGCGAAGGCATCGAGAAGGTGGTCGAGGATTACGCTGCCGAAGTGATGAAGCAGGCAGGCCTGGCCTGACCGATGGGTCGTCGGCCTCCGGGTCGATGGCTCTGATCCACGAAAAACGCGCCCAATGGGCGCGTTTTTTGTTTTCCGGGATCGATCCCGTGACGCACGAGGACGTTGCGCCACCGGAGATCGCCCTCCTCCAACAGCAGAACGCCCGGCGGATGCCGGGGCGTCGGTCCTCAGGCGATCATGAAGATCGCCAGGTCAATCCAGATCGCGCACACCCATTTCCTGCAGCGCGTTTTGCATCAGCACGGCCGTGTGGGCACTGAGCTGCTCGTTCTCGAGTGCGTAGCGGATCGTAGCCTCGATCAGGCCCAGATGCGTGCCGCAATCGAAGCGCACGCCCTGGAACCGGTATGCGTGGACCGGCTGCTCGGCAAGCAGCGCGGCGATTGCGTCGGTCAACTGGATCTCGCCACCTGCGCCCGGCTGCGTACGCTCCAGCAGGTCGAAGATACGGCCATCGAGCACATAACGCCCGACCACCGCCAGCGTGCTCGGCGCATCGGCCGGCTTGGGCTTTTCGACCATCGAGGTGATCCGGCCGTGGCGCCCATCGAACGCCTCGGTCGCGACAATGCCATAGCTGGCCGTCTGCTCGCGCTCGACATCCTGCACTGCGATCATGCTCGCACCGGTAGCCTCGTGGGCGTCGGCCATCTGTCGCAGGGCACCCGCGCCCTTCCTGTTCCACAGGAGGTCGTCGGGCAGCATCACCGCGAACGGCTCGTCGCCGATGACCGGGCGGGCGCACAGCACCGCGTCGCCGAGGCCGCGCGCTTCCGGCTGGGTCACGAAGATTGCACGCACGCCGTCGGGCAATGGGCGCCGTACCTTTTCCAGCAGCTCGTGCTTGCCGGCAGCCTCGAGCCGATCCTCGAGCTCGTAGGCCTTGTCGAAATAATCGCCAATCGCGTGCTTGTAGCGATTGGTCACGAAGACCAGCGTGTCGCAACCGGCTTCGATCGCTTCGTCCACCGCGTACTGGATCAGGGGGCGGTCGACGATGGGCAGCATTTCCTTGGGCACCGTCTTCGTCGCCGGCAGGAAGCGCGTACCGAGCCCCGCGACGGGAAACACAGCCTTGCGGATCCTTTGCGTCATAGCTGTCTCGCGTGTCGTGGAGGAAAGGCGACGATCGTCGCACCTCCGTTGTGTTTTCCAGGCGAATCCAGAGGGGCGAATTCGGGGACCGCCTCTCGCAGCGTGACTGCAAGAAGATCCAGGTCGTAGCGGGCGACGCCCTCGGTCAGCTTCGCGAGCGCGAGCGAGAGACGCTCCGCATGTACTGTGCGCGCTTCCGCCTGCAGGATCTTGGGATGCGTCGTGGGGCGGTAGCGTTCGTCGGCATGGAACAGGGTCTCGTGCAGCTTTTCGCCAGGCCGCAGCCCTGAGTAGACGATGGCCACGTCCACCTCGGGGTGTTTGCCGGCCAGGCGGATCATCTGCTCGGCCAGCAGACGGATCGAAACCGGCTCCCCCATGTCGAGCGTATAGACTGCCTGCGGTGAGCCGATCGCCACCGACTGCATGATCAGCTGGCAGGCTTCTGGAATCGTCATGAAGTATCGGGTGACCTCGGGATCGGTCACTGTCACCGGTCCGCCGCGACGGATCTGCTCGCGGAACAGCGGCACAACGCTGCCCGCCGAATCCAGCACGTTGCCGAAACGCACGGTGATGAAATCCGTGGACGACGTGCCGGCAAGATCCTGACAGAGCATCTCGGCCAGACGCTTGGTCGCGCCCAGTACGTTGACGGGGTCCACAGCCTTGTCAGTGGAAATCAGGACGAACGTCGAAACCTTGTGGGCAATGGCGGCGAGCGCCACTGCGCGTGTCGCAAGGACATTGTTGCGGACGCCTTCGCGCAGCTGGGTTTCCAGAACGGGCACCTGCTTGTAGGCCGCGGCATGGAAGACGGCATCGGGCGCGGCGAGACGCATCGCGTGGGCGACGACGGCGGGATCGCCGCAGTCGCCGAGCACCGGCACCAGGGAGATGCGGGGAAAGTCGCGCCGCAGCTCACCCTCGATCCGCGTCAGCGCAAGCTCGTCCATCTCGACCAGGGCGATCTTCGCGGTGCCGTTGCGGGCACATTGCCGGCACAGCTCCGCGCCGATGGAACCCCCAGCCCCGGTCACCAGCACGCTTCGACTGTGGAGCCAGGCACGGATCGCTTTCCAGTCGGGCGTCACGGGCTTGCGACCCAGCAGGTCCTCGATCGCGACTTCCTTGAGTTCGCCAGGCAACGAACGGCCTTCGAGCAGATCGTCGAGACGCGGCACGGTCCGAAACGGCAGGCCGGTCCGCTCGCAGGCCGCCACGGCCTTGCGCATGGCAGCGGCATTGGCGGATGGCATTGCGATGACCAGCAGACTCGCCGCAGTCTCCGGTGCCACACGCTCGACGTCGGCAATGCGGCCAAGAACCGGCACCCCTTGCAGCTGGCTGCCGCGAAGCTTGGCCGCGTCATCGAGGAACCCGACCGGATCGTAGGCACCGGTACGGCGCAGATCGCGCACCAGCGTCTCGCCGGCCTGGCCGGCGCCCAGGATCAACACCCGGACCGCGGACTGACTCGTCCGCAGCATCCCATGGTCCTTCCACGCACGGTAAAGCAGCCGTGGCATCCCGAGCAGTGCTGCGAGCAGCAGCGGGTAACTGATCAGGACCGTGCGCGGCACCAGATTCAGGCGGTTGTAGACGAACAACACAAGCATGATCGCCAGCAACCCGAGGACCGACGCCTTGACGATGTTCAGAAGGTCGGGGACGCTCGCGAATCGCCACAGGCCGCGATAGAGCCCGACCCGCCAGAAGATCAGCCCCTGCGCGAGCAGGATCAGGGCGATGTCGGTGGACCACAGCGAGAAGGTCGGCGAGCTTTCCATCACGGAATGACGGAACTGATGCAAACCGACCCAGCAGAACCACACCATTGCCAGGTCATGCAGAATCACAGCCACACGTGGGGCGAGCACTCCCAGCTTGGCCTTGAACTCAATCATGCAGTCGCATCCCTACGACAGAGGCGCGGCGGAGCCGGGCACGCAGAACGAACCAGATGGCAGTACCGACGGCATACCATGTGGCGAAGGCTCCGATGATAACGGGTTGCGACGCTCCTAACGTACCCACAGCCACGACGAGCGATAGCAGCGTCCATGCCGCAAAGCCGCCGGTGACACGTGCATGGGTATAGCCCGCTTGGACGCAGCGCTGATATGCATGCTGGACGTGCGGCATCCAGAACGGCTCGCCGGCGATGATGCGCGAGAATAACGTCAAGGTCGTGTCAATGAGAACGCCGGATAGCGGCAAAAGGACGATCAACAGATCGGCTGGCCTTGGCTCTGGCGTGAGCGCGACGAGGCAGGCCGCCACATAGCCGAGCGCGCCACTGCCGACGTCCCCCAGGAAGATGCGGGCCTTCGGGAAATTCCAGGGCAGAAACCCCGCACAGGCAGCCGCGTATGCAAACGCGAGCAAGGCAGCCATTCCGCGTCCGATCAGCAGGATCCCGACCGCGAAAATAATGGCTTGGGTCACGGCAATACCGTCGATGCCGTCAAGGAAATTCCAGGCATTCACCAGTCCTAGCGTCAGCAAGAATACGCTCGCCGCCCACCACAGCGGCGCTCCGCTGGCCACCAGCGCCCAAGCCAGCAATCCGGCGGCGACAACGTGGACGGCCAGTCGTGCCCAAGGCGACAGCGGACGATGATCGTCGATCCAGCCTACGGCGGCGACGAGCGCCAGGCCGCAGGCACCAGCCAGCAGGACAGGCGAGCCAGTGGCCACGAGCCCGAGCCACACCATGACCGGCAGGACAACTGCGACGACGGCGATGCCGCCGCCCCGCGGCGTCGCAATCCGGTGACTGCGGCGCGCACCGGGCGCATCGACAAGTTGCCGTCGCAATGCATACATCCGCGCCACCATGGTCAGTGCCGACGCGGCGGCAAAGGCGCCGACACCCAGCGCCAGGACGGCGGTCACGGACGGCATATTCAGACCACGGCGTAGTTGAGCAGTGGCTTGATCGTGCCCCACTCCTTGCAGCTGGGGCATTGCCAGTGAAGGCTGCGCGCACCGAACCCGCATTGCTTGCAGCGGTAGCTCGGGTTGCGCACCAGAAGCTGTTCGGTGATCAGGCGCAGTTCCTGCAAGGTCCCGACATGGTCAACACCGTCCGCGAGCGTGAGCTCGATGAGTGCCGCTTCGCCGCGGACCGAAGGTCGGTCCTTGAGCTGCCGCGCGAGATAGGTGCGCGCCGCGTGCACGCCCTCCTCTTGCTCGACCAGACGTGTGAGCGCCAGTACTGGCGCCACGCCGCGGTAGTGCTCGGTCATCTGCGACAGGAAGTTCCGCGCGCCAGGCACGTCGCCGACCCGCTCGTAGGCAGCGAGCAGCGGGCCCAGGATCTCGGGCAGGAAGTCGGCGTCATGCCGCGCGGCCCGCTCGAACGCACGGATCGCCGCGACGTCGTTACCGGCATCGATCTCGATCCGGCCTTCGAGAATGCCGGCGCGCACCGATCCAGAATCCGCTGCATAGGCGCGCTGGACCGCCGCGCGCGCGGCGTCCGCGTCACCGGCCGAACGGAACCGGTCGGCGAGTTCGCATTCGAACTGCGCGATCAGCTTGCCCATCGGCTCGCCGGTCGCGGCCTCGTAGCGGGTGGCGTTCTCGATCGCCTTGGGCCAGTCGCGCTCGGCCTGGTAGATACCGATCAGATGCCGCAACGCCTGCGGTGCGCGCTGGTCGATCCTCGCCAGATCGCTGAACACCGTCTCGGCACGATCCAGCAGGCCTGACTTCATGTAGTCCTCGCCCAGTGCGAGCAGTGCCTGCACCTTCTGCTGATCGTTGAGATCCGCGCGCTGCACCAGGCCCTGATGGAGGCGGATCGCTCGGTCGACCTCACCGCGCCGGCGGAACAGATGTCCCAGCGCGACCTGGGTCTCGAAGGTGTCCTTGTCGAGTTCGGCGATGTGCAGGAACAGCTCGATCGCCTTGTCGGGCTGCTCGTTGAGCAGATAGTTGAGGCCACGGAAATACGTCGTGGACAGACGGCTTACCTGTGTATCGCTGTGTCGCTCCCCGCCCCTGCGCCCGATCACCCAGCCACTGAGCGCTGCGATCGGCAACAGCAGGAAGAACCAGAACCACTCGGTGACAAACGCCATGGATCACGCTCCATCGTGGGGATCGGCCGCGGATACGCGGCCCGGGCCGGCGTGGGGATCACGGCGCGATACGCGCCCGCGCCGATGGTTCGTCGACGATCCTACCCGTTAGCCGATCCTGGACGCCAACAATGCGAGGGACCGCACGGGCGTCATGAAAGAAGTGGACCGCGTTCGCGGTCAGTCGTCGGCCGGCATCGGCTGCACGTTGCTGACGCGATCGCGCAGCTCCTTGCCCGGCTTGAAATGTGGCACATGCTTGCCCGGCAGCGCGACAGCATCGCCGGTCTTGGGATTGCGTCCGGTACGTGGCGGACGGAAATGGAGAGAGAAGCTGCCGAAGCCGCGGACTTCGATCCGGTCACCGTCGGCCAGCGCCCCGCCCATCATCTCGAGCATGGCCTTGACCGCAAGGTCGACGTCCTCGCCCTTGAGATGCGCCTGACGCTGGGTCAGCAGTTCAATGAGTTCCGACTTCGTCATATCTCGTTCTTGCAGATGCGAAAGCGCCGGCCCGGGTGAACCCGGGCCGGCGCTGCAGGGGCTTACTCGCCCTTGTTGCCCAGCTGTTCGCGCAGCAGCGCGCCCAGCTTGGTGGTGCCGCTCGAAGCTTCCGACGCCTGCTTGTTGTACTCGGCCAGGGTCTCAGCGGTTTCCGCCTCGTCCTTCGCCTTGATCGACAGCTGCAGGACACGCGTCTTGCGGTCGACGCCGAAGTACTTGGCCTCGATCTCCTGACCGACCTTCAGGTGCTGGCTGGCGTCGTCGATGCGCTGGTCGCTGATGTCACGCGCCTGCACATAACCTTCCACACCCTCGCCCAGATCGATCACGGCGCCCTTGGCGTCGACTTCCTTGACGGTGCCGGTGACCTTGGAACCGCGCGGGTTGTTCGCCATGAACTGGCCCATCGGATCCTGCTCGAGCTGCTTGACGCCCAGCGAGATGCGCTCGCGCTCCGGGTCGACCGCGAGCACGACGGCCTCGACGGTGTCGCCCTTCTTGAACGCGCGTGCGACGTCTTCGCCGGTGGAGTTCCAGGCGATGTCCGACAGGTGGATCAGGCCGTCGATACCGCCGTCCAGGCCGATGAAGATGCCGAAGTCGGTGATCGACTTGATCTGGCCGTCGACCTTGTCACCCTTCTTGTGGATGGCCGCAAAGGTCTCCCACGGGTTCGAGGTGACCTGCTTGATGCCGAGCGAGATGCGGCGACGCTCCTCGTCGACGTCGAGCACCATGACCTCGAGCTCGTCACCGACCTGCACCACCTTGGACGGGTTGACGTTCTTGTTGGTCCAGTCCATCTCGGACACGTGCACCAGGCCCTCGACGCCCGGCTCGATCTCGACGAACGCGCCGTAATCGGTGACGTTGGAGACCTTGCCGAACACGCGGGTGTTGGACGGGTAACGGCGGGCAATGTTGTCCCACGGATCCTCACCCAGCTGCTTGAGGCCGAGCGAAACGCGGTTGCGCTCGCGGTCGTACTTGAGCACGCGCACGTCGAGCTCAGCGCCCACTTCCACCACTTCGGACGGGTGGCGCACACGCTTCCACGCCATGTCGGTGATGTGCAGCAGGCCGTCGATGCCGCCGAGGTCCACGAACGCGCCGTAGTCGGTCAGGTTCTTGACGACGCCCTTGAGCACGGCGCCCTCGACCAGCTTCTCCATCAGCTGCTCGCGCTCTTCGGAGTGCTCGCTCTCGACGACTGCGCGGCGCGACACGACGACGTTGTTGCGCTTGCGGTCCAGCTTGATCAGCTTGAACTCGAGTTCCTTGCCCTCGAGGTAGACCGGGTCACGGACCGGACGCACGTCGACCAGCGAGCCCGGCAGGAATGCGCGGACGTCCTTGATGTCGACGGTGAAACCGCCCTTGACCTTGCCGCTGATGCGGCCGGTGATGGTTTCGTTCTTCTCGAGCGCTTCTTCCAGCTCGTCCCACACCATGGCGCGCTTGGCCTTCTCGCGCGACAGCACGGTCTCGCCGAAGCCGTTCTCGAGCGAGTCCAGCGCCACCTTGACGGTGTCGCCTTCCGCGACGTCGATCTCGCCGGCTTCGTTACGGAACTGCTCGATCGGCACGATGCCTTCGGACTTCAGGCCGGCGTTGATCACGACGACGTCGGTGCGGACCTGCACGACGACACCGGTGACGATGGAGCCCGGCTTGAGCTTTGCCAGATTGGTTTGACTGGCTTCGAACAGTTCTGCGAATGATTCGGTCATTTGGTGGATACCTGGTGATCTCAGACTGCTTGGCGGCGCCCTGGGGGCGAGGTGCCGGCAGTCCACCCGTTGGTCGGCCGTCGCGGGATTGCAGGGCCGTGAGTGTTGAGGTGGATGGCACCGGCTGGCGGGAGACCCGACGACCGGCATGGATACAGCGGTACTGCTTACAACTGGAACAACTGAGGCAACCGGCGACACCTGCGGGCATCGCCACTGCTGATACGACTCCCGGGGCCGGTCAGCCGCCCTGTCCGGGCAACAAAGCCAGCACCCGCTCGACGACGGTCGCGATGTCCAGGCCCGTGGTGTCGATACGGACGGCGTCTTCGGCCGGTCGCAACGGCGCCACCGCCCGATTGGCATCCCGGGCGTCGCGGGCGAGGATCTCGCGCAGCAGACCGTCCATTGTCACGGAAACACCCTTGTTCTTCAACTGCTTATACCGCCGATCGGCCCGCTCCTCGGCGCTCGCGGTCAGAAAGACCTTGAAGGCCGCATCCGGGAAGATCACCGTGCCCATGTCGCGCCCGTCGGCGACCAGCCCGGGCGCAACCCTGAACACGCGCTGCCGCTCCTTGAGCGCGGCGCGGACCTCGGGAATCGCTGCGATCGCCGACGCAGCGGCGCCGGCGGTCTCGGTGCGCAGCTCGTCGGTGGCATCGTTGCCGTTGACGATCACCCGCAACTCGCTGCCGTCGTCGCGGAAGTCGACCTTGGTGTCGAACGTGCAGCGCACAAGGGCACCGGCATCGTCCAGGTCGAGGTCAGCCCAGCCAGCCGCCACGCCCACCGCGCGATACAGCGCACCGGAATCGAGATAATGCCAACCCAGCCGCTGCGCGACCAGGCGACTGATGGTGCCCTTGCCCGACCCCGATGGGCCGTCGATCGTCAAAACCGGCACCGTTGCCGTCATCTGCGTCTCCTGCGCCGGCTTCGTCTTCGAGACGTGCCAAGCGCTTGAATCATGTGGGAAAGAGCCGCTAGAATAGCCGGCTTGCTGCTCGTATCCCATCCCAGAGGTTCACCATGAAGGTCCTGTCGTCCCTGAAGTCGGCGAAGACCCGCCACCGCGATTGCAAGGTTGTGCGTCGCCGCGGCAAGGTCTTCGTGATCTGCAAGTCCAATCCACGCTTCAAGGCGCGCCAGCGCTGAGACGCGCTGTCGCCGCGCTGCGGACGACAGACGGAAAAGGCCGCAGCGATGCGGCCTTTTTCTTGTCCGGGAGCGGGACCGGCGCGCATCGCCGTCGCGCGATTTCTGTTAAACAGGCGCCTGCGTCCCGCGACGCCGCCAACCATTCCCTGCCTGCCCGGAGTTCCCGCCATGCTGCGTCTCCCCGTCATGCTTTTCGCTTCCGCACTGCTTGCAAGCGCGCCTGCTGCCGCAGACACCCTGCTGATCGATCGCACCAAGCAGTCCGCGAGCGCCGCGCTGCCGACACGCGGCATGTCGATGGCCGATGTCGAAGCCCGCTTCGGCGCGCCGAGCGAGCGCCTGGACCCGCGTGGCGGCCAGAAGCGGCAGTGGCCGACCATCAATCGCTGGGTCTACCCGACATTCACCGTGTACTTCGAGCGCAACAAGGTGATCGATGCGGTCGCCAACCGCGCCACCGCGTCCGAAGTCGGCCCCAAGCCTGCCATCCGCTGAGTCCATGACCGAACCTGTATTGCGCTTCCCCGCGGAGTGGGAACCCCAGTCCGCGATCCTCATCGCGTGGCCGACCGAAGATACCGACTGGGCCGCGCGCCTGGGCGAGGTGGAGGACACCTATATCGCGCTGGTCGGGGCGATCACCCGCTTCCAGCCGGTGGTGATCTGTGTGCCCGACGAGGACGTGCAGAGCTACGCCTACGTGCGACTGGCGTCGAACCGCATCGACATGGCGCGCGTGCGTTTCGTCGAAGCCGATTACGACGATACCTGGCTGCGGGATTCGGGCCCGATCTCGCTGCGCGGCGAACACCAGTTCCGCCTCAACGATTTCCGGTTCACGGGATGGGGCGGCAAGTTCGACGCCAGCCGCGACGACCTGCTGGTGGGCAGTCTCTACAGTGCCGGTGTGTTCTCGCAGGCGGCTGAACGGCGCGAGATCGATTTCGCGCTCGAAGGCGGCGCGATCGAGACCGACGGCGCCGGCACGCTGCTCACCACCTGGCGCTGCCTGCACGAGCGACACCCCGATGCCTCGCGCGAATCGCTCACCGCCAGGCTGTCCGACTGGCTCGCCCAGGACCGGGTGCTGTGGCTGGACCATGGCTATCTCGAAGGCGACGACACCGACGCGCATATCGACACCCTCGCCCGCTTCGCACCGGGTGATGCGATCGTGTTTCAGGCCTGCGACGATCCCACCGATCCGCATTACGCCGAGCTGCAGGCGATGGCGGCCGAGATCGCCGCGCTGCGTACGCGCGACGGTGCGCCCTATACGCTGTTCCCGCTGCCGTGGCCGCAGCCGATCGTCGACAACGGGCGGCGTCTCGCCGCGAGTTACGCGAACTACCTGATCGTCAACGGCGCCGTGCTGATGCCCGCCTACGGCGACCCCGCCGATGCCGCCGCGGCTGCGGTACTCGCGCAGGCGCATCCCGGGCGGGAAATCGTGCAGGTGCCGTGCCGCCCGCTGATCTGGCAGAACGGCAGCCTGCACTGCATCACGATGCAGCTGCCCGCAGGCCTGCTCGCGCACTGAACCCACGCGCGCCACCGTGCGCGCACTGAACGCCGGGGCGTCGCGGCGCAGAGCGCCACGTCACCCGCGGTAGCATGTCCGTCTTCCTCCAGCCCCTGCAGAGCCCATGTCCCGCAAGACCACGTTGCCCGTCGCGCTGATCCAGGAGCGCGCCATCATCGACCGCGGCGCCGACAACGCCGACGCCAACCTGTCGGTCATCGAAGCGCGCGTGGCGGAGGCCGCCGCGCAGGGCGCCCGGCTCGTGCTCCTGCAGGAACTGCACAACGGTGCGTACTTCTGCCAGGAAGAGAACGTCGATGCGTTCGATCTCGCCGAGCCGATCCCGGGTCCGAGCACCGAGCGCCTGGGCATGCTGGCGAAGAAGCACGGCATCGTCGTGGTCAGCTCGCTGTTCGAGCGCCGCGCGGCCGGGCTCTACCACAACACCGGCGTGGTCTTCGACGCCGACGGCAGCCTGGCGGGCAAGTACCGCAAGATGCACATCCCCGACGACCCCGGCTTCTACGAGAAGTTCTATTTCACGCCCGGCGACATCGGCTTCAAGCCCATCGATACGTCCGTGGGCCGGCTCGGCCTGCTGGTGTGCTGGGACCAGTGGTATCCCGAAGCCGCGCGCCTGATGGCACTCGCCGGCGCGGACCTGCTGCTCTATCCCACCGCGATCGGCTGGGATCCGGGGGACGACGATGCGGAGAAGACCCGCCAGCGCGATGCCTGGATCCTCAGCCATCGCGGCCATGCGGTGGCCAACGGCCTGCCGGTGCTGAGCTGCAACCGGGTCGGCCACGAACCCTCGCCGCTCGGCGCTGCCGGGATCGACTTCTGGGGCAACAGCCACGTACTCGGGCCGCAGGGCGAGTTCCTGGCCCAGGCAGGTGGCGATCCGACCCTGCTGACCTGCGAGGTCGACCTGGGCCGCAGCGAGGACGTGCGCCGGATCTGGCCGTTCCTGCGTGATCGCCGCATCGATGCCTATGGCGACCTGCTCAAACGCTACATCGACTGATCCGATGCCGGTCGAACTCCGCGACGCCGTCGACGCCGACTTCGACGCCATCACCACGCTCTACGCCCGCGAAGTCGAAAGCGGCGTCGCCACCTACGAGTACGACGTACCCGACGCTGCGGAAATGCGGCGTCGGTTCGCGGCGCTGCATGCGGCCGGCTACCCCTATCTCGTTGCCGAACGCGACGGTGCATTCGCCGGCTATGCCTACGCCAGCAGTTTCCGCGCGCGCATCGGCTACCGCTTCACGGTCGAAAGCTCGGTCTACGTCGAACACGCGCAGCATGGGCAGGGGATCGGCCGGCTGCTGATGGAGCGGCTGATCGACCTGTGCACGCAGCGTGGCTATCGGCAGATGATGGCAGTGATCGGTCCGCCACAGGACGGCCCCTCGGTACGTTTCCACGAACGCCTGGGTTTCCGGATCGTCGGCGTGCTGCCGGGTACCGGACGCAAGCACGGCCGCTGGCTGGACACGATCCTCATGCAGCGCGCCCTCGGCGACGGCACCGCCTCTCCTCCCGACAACGAATGACCCGATGACCGAACCGATGACCGGCGCCCCTGGCGCCACGGCCTGGCAGTCGCAGCCGCACGCGATCGTCGAGCGCGACGGCGTGCGCTACACCCTGCTTGGCACGGCCCACGTATCGAGGATCAGTGTCGACGCGGTCGAGAACGCGATCGGCAGTGGCGACTTCGATGCAGTGGCGGTGGAACTCGACCCGCAGCGGTTGCAGGCGATCAGCGATCCCGATGCCCTGGCCAAGCTCAACCTGGTGGACGTGATCCGCAAGGGCCGCGTGGCCCTGTTCGCGGCCAACCTGGCGCTGTCAGCCTATCAACGCCGGCTTGCCGAGCAGCTCGGCATCGAGCCGGGAGCCGAACTCAAGCGCGCCGTGACGATGGCCAACGAGCGCGGACTGCCGGTGGCGCTCGTCGACCGTGATGTCGGACTCACGTTCAAGCGCGCCTCGCGTCGGCTGGGCTTCCTCGGGCGCATGAAGCTCATGGGCAGCCTGATGGGCGGCCTGCTGGCTTCCGACAAGCTCGGCGAAGAGGAGATCGAGACCCTCAAGCAGGGCGACATGCTGGAATCGAGCTTCGGCGAGTTCGCCAAGTCGAGCCCCGAGCTCTATGAGACCGTGATCGCCGAGCGCGACCGCTACATGGCCGCGCGGCTGCGCCAGAGCGCTGGCACGGCGCGTGAGGTTCTGGCGGTTGTCGGTGCCGGCCACCTTGCCGGGCTCGCCCGTCACCTGGCACAGGACGGCCAGTCGCCGGAACAGACCCGCGCCGAACTGGAAGCCGCACCCGCCGGCCGCAGCCTGCGCTGGCTGATGACGCTGATCACCCTGCTGATCCTGGCGATGATCGGCTGGGGTTATTACCAGGGCGGCGCGGAGCTCGGCCGGCAGCTGGTCAAGGAATGGGTGCTGATCACCGGTGGCTTCGCCGCGCTGGGCGCGCTGGCCGCACTGGCCCATCCGTTGGGCATCCTGGCCGCGGCGATTGCCGGGCCGCTCAAACCGATCCGTCCACCGGGCATTTCCCCGGGGCTGTTCAGCGCACTCATCGAAGCGCAAGTGCGCAAGCCCGCCTATGGCGATTTCCTGGCCCTGCGCGACGATGCCGGCACGCTGCGCGGCTGGTACCGCAACCGTGTCTCGCGGACCATCCTCAACTTCATGCTGACCAACATCGGCTCGAGCATCGGTGTATGGGTGGCCGGCCTCCGGATCGCGGGCAAGGTCTTCTCCTGAGACGCGCCGGCTGCAGAGGCCGGCACGCACGCTCGCGGTCGGCACTCATCCGCAGGCGGTAGCCAGGGCCGGAGTATGAAATCCGTCCGCACCCGATCCGACACTTCCATTCCGGGTGAGACGTCCGGACTGTCGTCTGGCCAGCCACGCGAATCCGGGGAAGAGCGCCCCCGGCGATGACGGCGGGCGCAAGCTGACGACACGGGCGTCGGACGAGGCGCACCGGGCGTTCGGCTCGCGACGGGAAGCCAGCGGGCCAGACCACCGCTACCCGGCTCCCCGCACTCGTGTGGCCGGCGCCTGCGCGGCGCGCTCTGCATGCCAGGGGCGCGCCGGAGTCGGGCGACTGCGCAAGCGCGCCGGGGCACAGGCACCGACGCGTGCGGGATCGAACTGCGATCTCTCACCTGCGCCGATGCTGGTCAGCATCAGGGCCGGACGACGACGCTGGTCGATCCCCCCCGCGCACGCCGGATCAAGCGCGCGGTGCCGTGGCGCATGTCGTCGAGGATCGCGTAGATCGTCGGCAGGAACAGCAGGCTGACCACCGTCGAGAACGCCAGGCCGCCCGCCACCGCGCGCGCCATTGGCGAGTAGGCCAGCCCGCCCAGCACCACGGTGTCGCTGAGCGAGATCGGGATCATCGCGAGGATCGCAGTGCCCATCGTCATCAGGATCGGGCGCAGGCGTTCCCGGCTGCCTTCGACCAGTGCCTCGAGTCGCGGCATGCCGCGCCGGCGCAGATTGTTGATGTGCTCGACCATGATGATGCCGTTGTTCACCACCACGCCCATCAGCACCAGGATGCCGATGAAGGCCATCACCGTGAACGAGGTTCCGGTCAGCCAGAACAGCCAGAACACGCCGAACATCGAGAACACGACGCAGCTCATGATCGCGGCTGGAAACAGCAGCGATTCGAACACCGCCGCCATCACCACGTAGATCATGACCAGTGCGATGAGCAGGTTGAACAGCATCTGCCGGCTTGCCGCGGCATCGTCCTCGAAGCCGCTGCCGGAGAAGCTGTAACCGTAGCCGGCTGGAAACTCGACTGTCTCGAGCACCTGCTCGAGCGCCTTGCGGGCGTCGGGCATGGTGGTTTCGCCGGCGAGATTGGCCTGCAGGGTCAGCGAGGTCTGGCGGTCGTTGCGGTTGATGCGGCTCGCCGCCGGTTCCACGCGCATGTCCACCAGGCTCGTCAGCGGCACGTTCCGGCCATCGGGCGCGCGCACCATGAAGCTGGCGATATCCGCTTCGCTGTAACTTTCGGCGCCGGCGAAACGCACCCACACCGGCACTTCGTCCTCGCCCCGGCGGAACTCGCGCAGTTGGCTGCCGCGCAGCGCCAGTCCGACGAACCGCGACACCTCTTCCGCGCTGAAGCCGAAGGCCGCCGCGCGGTCGCGGTCGATGCGGATGTTGAGCTCCTGGTTGAGATCGCCCGCGTCCACGCGCACGTCGCGCAGCGCGGGATTGAGCGACAGCATCGGGATCACCCCATCGGCGATCTCGCGCAGCACCTGGGAGGAGTCACCGACCAGCTGGACCTGGACGCCCTGCCCGGCCTGCCCGCCGCCCTGGTCGCCACCGCCCACGCCAACTTCGGCGCGTGCCGACTTGGGCAGCGCCTGGCTGATCGCTTCCGACAATGCCTTGGTGTCGCCGACATCGTCATTGAAGGTCACGACGGTCCCAGAATCGCCACCTTCGCCGAACCACGAATAGATCTGGCGGATGCGGTACTGCTCGCGGTTGTCTTCGAGGAAGGTTTCGAAGCGACGCACCTCGTCGGAGCGCTGCTGCAGGTTGTAGCTGCCCTTCCACTGGTAATAGAGCTGGATCTCCTTGCCGCCGCCGCCATCGCCGAACATGTCGAACTTGGTCTGCGTCATCGGCACCACGCTCAACACGACGACCAGCAGGATGCAGATCACGCTCCAGCCACGATGTTCCAGCGACCAGCGCAGCAGGCGCGCGTACTGGCGCTGCATGCGCGGGATCAATCCGTTGGGACTGGCGACCGCGGGGGGCGTCTTCATGCGCGCCGACATCATCGGAATCAGGCTCACCGCGACCAGCCACGACGCCAGCAACGACACCGAGATGGTGATCGCCAGCTGGTTCATGAAGATGCTGATCATGTTGGTTTCGCCCAGGAGATTGGGCACGAACACGATGCAGTGGCACAGCGTGCCGGCCGACAGCGCGATGGCGACGTTGCGCGTGCCCACCACCGACGCCAGCCATGGCTGGTCCGGCATGCGTTCGCGCTCCTGGTAGATGCTCTCCACCACCACGACCGCGTTGTCGACCAGCATGCCGACCGCGAGCAGCAGGCCCATCAGCGACAGCACGTTGAGCGTGACGTCGAAGAAGTGCATGAAACCGAGCGTGATGATGAAACAGATCGGAATCGCCAGCGTCACCATCAGCGTGGACGGCCAGTGGCGCAGGAAGAAGTACAGCACGATGATCGACAGCACGAGGCCGATCGCGCCCGCCTCCACCAGCTCCAGCAGCGAGGAGGTGACCTCCTCCCCCATGTTCTGGATGACCTTGACGTCGACGCCTTCCAGGCCGGCGCCGGTGCGCGCCGCTTCGACTTCGGCGAGTACGTTGCGCGAGACTTCCACCAGATTCGCGTCGCGCTCCTTGTAGATCTCCAGGCCAACGGCCGCGCGTCCGTCGAGGCGGCGGCCGTAGTCCATGCGCTGCGGCTTGAACTGCACCTGCGCGACGTCCGACAGGCGCAGACCCTGCGGGTTGATCACCAGGTCCCGCAGTTGCTGCAGGTCGCTGATCTCACCGATCGGCTGCACGCGCAGACGCTGTCCGCCGTCGAGGATCTGCCCGGCCGAGACCGAGAAGTTGAGCGCGCGCAGGCGCGTGGAAAGTTCGTTGAGATCGATGCCGTGCGCGGTCAGACGGTCGGGCTGGACCGCGATCTCGACCTCGTTCGGCGCCGCGCCATTGATCTCCACGCGTGCCACGCCCGGCACGCGTTCCAGCCGGCGCTTGAGCTGGCGGTCGATCAGCTCGTAGCTGCCGCTCAGATCCACGTTCGCCGCCAGGCGCAGGCGCAGCACCGGCTGATCGCTGGTGGAGAACTTCTGCACCATGTAGCGGCGGAAATCGTCCGGCAGGTCGCTGCGGATCGCATCGATCCGCTCGCGTGCTTCCGATGCACTGATCGCGACGTTGCGGTCCCAGTCCCTGAATTCCAGCATCACGAACGCACCGTCGGAGGTCGCCTGACCACGCATGCGCTTGATGCCACTCATCGTCGCGAGCGTCTCCTCCGCCGGGCGCAGCAGGTTCTGCTCGGCTTCTGCCGGCGTCGAGCCGGCATAGGGCAGTTGCACGACGAGGAACGGCGCCGAGATGTCCGGCAATGCCTCGAGCGGCAGGCGCACCGAAGCGATCAGCCCGATCACCACCATCGAGATGAAACACATGATGGTGGTGATCGGCCGTCGCAGACTCAGCTCGGCGATGCTCATGTCGCGCTGGTCTCCATAACGTCGGCACGATCGGCAGCGGCGCCCAGCCGCGCGCGGCGTCCACGCTCGGCGTAGAACGCATCGGACTTGCGGTCGAGCAGGTCGTAGACCACCGGGATCACCAGCAGCGTCAGCACGGTCGATACCGCCAGGCCGCCCATCACCACGATCGCCATCGGCGAGCGCACCTCGGCGCCGTCACCCAGCGCGAGTGCCAGCGGGAGGAAGCCGAACAGCGTCGAGAGCGTGGTCATGATGATCGGCCGCAGGCGCGAACGCGCAGCCTCGACCAGGGCGTCGCGCTTCGGCACACCCGCCTCGCGCAGCTGGTTGACCTTGTCGATCAGGATGATCGCGTTCTTCACCACCAGGCCCACCATCAGGATCAGGCCGATGAAGGCGACCACCGAGATCGTATTGCCGGTCAGCAGCAGGCCACCGATCGCACCCACCATCGCCAGCGGGATGGTGAACAGGATCACGAACGGGTGCAGCAGCGATTCGAACTGCGAGGCCATGACGAGGTAGACGAGGAAGATCGCCAGCGCGAACGCCATCAGCAGCGAGCGCATCGATTCGGCGAGCTCCTCACCCTGGCCGCCGATGTGCATGCCGACTTCGGGACCGAGCGGATTGTCCGACACCATCTGCCGCACCTCGCCCATCGCCGTGCCCAGGTCGATCCCGCGCAGGTTCGCCGACACCACTGCGACGCGCACCTGGTCGGCGCGATGGATCTCGCTCGGGCCGACCGTCGCGACCACGTCGGCCACCGAATCCAGACGGAGCGGAGACGCGCTGCCGGGATTGACGATCAAATTGCGGATGCGATCGACCGAGTCGCGCTCGCTCTCCTGCGCGCGCACCAGCACGTCGATCTTGCGGTCGCGGAAGTTGTAACGCGTGGCGACCTCGCCACGCACCGCGCGCACCACCGCATCGGCGATCTCGCGCGTGGTCAGACCGAAGGCGCCGGCGCGCTCCTGATCGAACACGATCTGGATCTCGGGGAAGCCCTGCTCCACCGTGCTCTTGACGTCGGCGTAGTGCGGATTGGCGCGCAGCATGTCCGCCATGCGCTGGCCGGCCTTTGCCAGGCCGTCGAGATCCTGACCACGGATTTCGATTTCCAGCGGCGTGGAGAAACTGAAGATCTGCGGACGGGCGAAATCGACGGCGACACCCGGGTACGTCTGCATTGTCTCGCGCAGGCGCTCGGTCTGTTGCGCTTCGAACTCGCGACTACCTCCCCCGCTCATGACGATGCTGAGCTTGCCGATGTTCTCGCCGCTTTCCGTCGGGTTCGCATCGAGCCGTGTGCCGCTGCCGCTGACGCCGAACAGCAACTCGACGCCGTCGTCACCGGCATGGGCCTGCTGCACCTCGCGCATGATGCGGTCGGTCTCGCGCAAAGGCGTGCCCGGCGGCAACTTGGCAGTCATCTCGAAGCGATCCTGCGCCAGCTGCGGGATCAGGTCGGTGCCGAGCAACGGCACCGCCAGCAGGCTGAGCAGGAACACCCCGGTCGCGGTCCCCAGCACCAGCCATGGACGCGCAAGCGCAGCCGGCAGCGCGCGCAGGTAGCCGCGCTCGGCCCGCTTGTAGGGCGCCATCGCCAGATCGCTGGCGCGGCCCATGACCCGGCCGGTGCCGCCCGACACGAAGCGCCAAGCGCGCACCATCGCCCAGGCGATGCCGAACAGGACGCCGCGGATGCCGGCACCGATCCCGCGACCGGTCGCCGCGAGCGGCTTCTGCCAACGGCTGTCCGGATGCCACTGCGGATGCGGCGCTTCCTCCGGGAATGCCATCGGTGGCCGGCCCTTGAGCGACGCCATCATCGGAATCAGGGTCAACGCGACCAGCAGCGACACGCCGACCGCGATCGCGATGGTCAACGCCTGGTCGCGGAACAGCTGTCCGGCGATGCCTTCGACGAACACCAGCGGCAGAAACACAGCGATGATCGTCAGCGTCGACGCGACGACCGCCATACCGACTTCGCGCGTTCCGGTGATCGCGGCCTCCAGAACGCCCAGCCCGCGCTCGCGCGCCTTGGCGATGCTTTCGAGCACCACGATCGAATCGTCGATGACCAGTCCCGTCGCCAACGCCAGACCGCCGAGCGACATGACGTTGAGGCTCAGGCCCAGCTGATCCATGAAGAAGAACGTGGTGATGATCGAGATCGGCAGCGACAGGCTCACCACCAGCGTGCTCCAGCCGCTGCGCAGGAACAGGAAGATGATCAGCACGGCCAGCGTGCCGCCGATCAGCGCATCGGTGCGCACGTCATGGATCGCGGCGCGCACGAACTTCGACTGGTCGTCGACCACGGTCAGCGTCATGTCCGGGGGCAGATCCTTGCGGATGACGTCCAGCCGCGCCTGCACCGCGTCGGCGGTGGAGACGGTGTTGGCGTCGCCTTCCTTGTAGATCGCCAGCTCCACGGCTTCCGCGCCGCCGAGCCGGATGATGCTTTCGCGTTCCTTGAAGCTCTGCCGCACCGTGGCGATATCGCGCAGGCGGATCGCGCGACCGCCGGCGATCGTCGTGCTACCGGCGCCCGACGCGCTCTGCACCGATGCCGCCGCCGCGAGCACGGCCTGGGAGCCACTGGCCGCTGCGATCGCCGCCATCTGTTGCGCCGCGCTGGCCGCGCTGTCGTCGCCGCCCGACTGCGTGGCGACCAGCATTTCGCCGATCTGTTCGACGCTTTCGAACTGGTTGACCGTGCGCACCAGGTAGCGCTGCGTGCCCTGATCGAGCCGACCGCCCGACAGGTTGATGTTCTCCTGCTGCAGACGCTGGATCACGTTCTCGATCGGCAGGCCGATGCGCGCCATCTGCTGCAGATCGAGCTCGACCTGCACCTCGTCCTCGAAACCGCCGCCGACCTTGACCGCAGCCACGCCGACGACGGGCTCGATCTTCTTCTTCAGGTCATCGTCGGCGTAGCGACGCATGCGCGTGAGTTCGTCGACCGCATCGCCCTTCTCGCCTGCGGTCAGCGCGAGGCGCAGGATCGGCTCGGTCGAGGGATTGAATCGCAGCAGCACCGGCGGCGTGACTTCCAGGGGCAACTGCAGCGTCTCGAGTTTGTCGCGCACCTCCAGGCTGGCCTGGTCCATATCGGTGCCCCAGGCGAACTCCAGCACCACGTCGCTCTGGCCGGTGCGCGAGATCGAACGCAGCTTGCGCACGCCCTTGACCACGCCGACGGCCTCTTCCACCGGCTCGCTCACCAGCGTTTCGATTTCCGATGGCGCGGCGCCGGTGTACTCGGTGCGGACGGTCAGCGTGGGATAGCTGAGGTCGGGCAGCAGATTGACCTTGAGGTTGGTCAGCGCGATCAGGCCGAACAGCATCATGCTGATCGCGACCATCCACACCGTCACCCGGCGTCGCGTGGAGAACTCGACGAGATCGAAACGCCCCGGAGACGCGTGCGGATCCGCGGCCGGGCCGTCGCCGGCGGGGCCGTCGTGTGGCGCGCCGACCATTACTTCGCTTCGCTCTTGGCGTCGGCAGTGGCCGGCGCCGCGGCAACCGGCGCTTCGCCGATCACCTGCACCGCGCTGCCTTCGCGCAGCGCCACCTTACCTGCGGTGACCACGGGATCGCCGGCTTCCAGGCCGCTGCGCACCTCGATCATGTTGCCGTCGACATAGCCCAGCTCGACCGGCACGCGGACCGCCTTGCCTTCGCGCACGGTGTAGACCGCGGTTTCGCCTTCGTCGAGCAGCGCGCTGCGCGGGATCACCAGTGCATCGGCGCGCTCGTCGTAGTCGATGTGGATGCGGCCGAACATGCCCGAACGCAGCGAGTCGTTCCCGGCGAATGCGGTGACCACGCGGAAGGTGCCGCTGCGCGATTCCACGATCGGCGCAACGCGTTCAACCACGCCTTCGAAGCTTTCGCCGGGCAGCGCATCGACCTGCAACCGCACCGGCTGGCCGCGCTTGAGCACGCGCAGTTCGCGCTCGGGCACGTTGAGCGTGGCCTCGATGCGGGCGTTGTCGACGATGCTGAAGATCGGCGTGTTGATCTGCACGAAATTGCCGGTGCGGATCATGCGTTGCGAGATCACGCCGGAGATCGGCGCGGTCACCGCGGTGTAGGACAGCTCCAGCTGCGCCATGTCGTGCTGGGCACGCGCGGTGTCGAGATCGAACTTGAGCTGGTCCAGATCGTTGGCGCTGATCATCTGCTGGGCCACGAGCTGCTGCGCGCGGCGGTAGCTGTTTTCGAGCTTGCCCATCGTGGCGAGGCTCTGGCGTACCGCCAGGCGCGCCCGATCGGGATCGAGACGCACCAGCGGCTGGCCGGCGCGCACGGTGTCGCCCTCCTCGACCAGAACCTCGAGCGCGATGCCCGAGGTCTTGGCGACCACGTCGGCGCCACGCGGGACTTCCAGCGACGCAGTGCCTACATAGCTCGCTGCCACGCTGCGACGGGCCACCGCCTCGGTTTCCACCGGAACCGGCGCTGCCGCGGCGTCGTCGGCCTTGGCATCGGCACCGCCCCCACCCTTGCAGGCGGACAGGACCAGAACGGCGGAAACCAGAATGGCGCCGGTAAGAACGCGTCGCGTGGACGCGAAGGCATGCGGTGTGGACATGTGGACTCGATGTGACCCCTGCGGTGTGGTAGCAAGGTATATCACCAATACATGTCGGCCTATCTGCCATAGGTCATGGTGACTTGCGGGCGCGGGCGCCCACCTTGCCGGCATGGATTGGGTTTGATCCGCGCGCGTGGCTATACTGGCCCGGTTGTGTACCGGTTCATACAGCGCGCAGGCGCAACGGACCACGCTTCCCAGACAGCACGTCCAGCCATTCAGGATTGCGGATACCCACGATGACGCGACAGTTCACGCTCGCCGCCTGCCTAGCCCTTGTTCCGCTCGTCCTGCCAGTGTCCGCCCAGGATGTGCCCGCCGCGCCATCGCCCACACCCCAGACGCCGCAGGCCGCGGCCTCAGCCGCGACCACCACCGCCGAGCAGCCGACGCACACGCCACTGACCGGCGATGCGGCGACCGGTCGCCAGCTGACCTACACCTGTCAGGGCTGCCATGGTGTCGAGGGCTACCGCAACATCTATCCGCACTACCACGTGCCGATGATCGGGGGTCAATCGCCCGAATACCTCGTCAACGCCTTGCACGAATACAAGCGCGGGACCCGCCGGCATCCGACCATGCAGGCTCAGGCGCAGAGTTTCACCGACCAGGACATCGCCGACATCGCCGCCTTCCTTTCGGAGCTTTCCAAGTGAGCGGCGCCGCGATGCGCCGTGGCCTCCGCACCCTGCCCGCCCTGGCGGCACTGTGTCTGCTCGTCGCCTGCGGTGGCCAGCAACACGATCCCGAAGCCGAAGCGTCAGCCGGCAGCTCGTCCGCGGGGCTGCCCAAGGGCAGCCTCGAAGGCGGCGAGGCGGCGGCAAACCTCAAGAGCGCGGCGACCGGGCAGACCTGCATCGACTGCCACGGCGCCGGTGGCAACGCGCCGCTCGACCCGACCTATCCCAAGATCGGCGGGCAGTACCGCGACTATCTCGCGCATGCCCTGCAGGCCTACCGGGACGGCGACCGCGAGCACGCGCTGATGTCGCAGCAGGCTGCGGGCCTCAGCGACCAGCAGATCGCCGACCTGGCAGTGTATTTCGCATCCCAGCAGCGTCAGCTGCGGGATCTGCGCGGCGCGCACGACCGCTGAATCCCCGGCGTCGGCTCGTCGCCGCCGCGCTACCGTCACCCTGCCCCGCCCGGGGTTGGGCCCTGCGGACGCGCGCTCTGGATGCGGCCGATCGGCTGCTGCGCCGGGAGTGCCCCGGCGCTCGCCGACCCGGCCCCAGCACCGCCCTCAGCGGCGCAGGCTGTCCTGGGCTTCCTGCAGCTCCGGCTTCCACGGCACATCCGGTGGCGGACGGCCGTCGGTCTCGACGTCCTGCATGTTCGGATCGGTGATGCCGCAGGCACCGCCGAACATCAGCAAGGCCACGTTGCACTGCACGGTCTTGCTGGTACCGGGGATCGGGATGAGCACGGTCTTGATGCTGCGCCGGACCCACTCCTCGAGCAGCGTTTCGCTGGGCGTCCAGAACCGGTCGAAGCTGGTGGGCTCGTAATCGGTTGGCGGGCGCTTGAGCCAGGTCCCTTCGCGGTCGATCCGGGCGAAGTCCTCGGTGATGGTACCGGGCGGCAACCCCCCGCCCACGCGCCCACCGTCTGCGAGGCGCGGCCTGCCGTCGGCACCGAACAGGCCCGAGGCGCTTCCGGGGGTCGCCCCCTCGCGGGCACTGGCGGCATCACCCCAATCATCGGCAGTCCGCGGCGACGGCGCGGCGCCGGGCGGTAGACCGCGCTGCGGCGATGCGCCGGGCGCAGGCGACGGCGCCGGGCGGCTACCCGCGGTCGTCGCCGTGGACTCGTTGGCCGCTGACGGCGCCGGACTCGGGGCGGCCTGCCGTGCCGGCGCGCTGGGGGGTGCGCTCGTCGTCGGCGCCTCGCGCAACGGGACCGACCGTTCCCTCGTGACCACCTCGGGCGCCTGCCGGGACGGCGCCTGCGGCGTCTCGACGGCAATCTGCGGCGCATCGCGCGTCGGCAACCGCAGCGTCTCCGCAGGCTGCGGCACAGTGCGCTCGCGCACCTCGACCTCGACCTGCCGCCGCTGCGCCGGTACCTCCGCCAGCAGCGCCGGCGAGCGCAGGGCCGGAACCTCGATGGTCTGCAGCTGAGGCTCGGGCACGGCGCGTTCGCGCACCACCACCTCCGGCACGGCGTCCGTCCTCGGCGGCGGCAGGGTGAAGTCGATGTCCGGTGCCGGAACTTCGGTCACCCGCAGGGTCTGCGGCGCCGGCTCGACCGGTGCAGCGTCGACCACGGCCTCCGGGGTGACCGAAGTATCGCGCGGGGCGTTCGGCGCAGGCGCTGGCCGGGCCGGGGCCACCGGCGCCGGGTCCGCCGCAGGCGCGACCTGCGCGGTCGGTGCCGGGGCTGGCGGCGCGTCCCCGCCCTCCGGTTCCTCCGGCGTACCGTTACCGATGAAAACGGCCTGCACCACGTGCTCTTCCCCCGCCGCAGACGGCGCCGGGACAGCGAAGCGAGCATGGGTCAGCAGCAGCAGGCCGCCCACCCACAGCAGCTGCGCGAACAGTGCCACCGCCAGCGAGAACCGGCGCGCGCCCCGGTCCTCGCGCGGGCCGGGCTCCCACAGCGGATGGACGAGGCTGAGCCAGGCGGCGAGTGCATGGGGCGGTACCCGGCCTCGCCGGCGCGGCGGCTCCGGCCGCGCGGCAAGCACCGCGACGATCGCGTCGGCGCTCGCGCCGGTGACTGCTTCCGGGCGCGCCTGCATCGAAGCGAACCAGTGCGTCCAGCCCGGCGGGAATCCCTCCGCGGGGGTGTCCGGCCGGATCGAGCGGCGCTGGCGCCGGCGCAGGGCTTCGATCAGGTCGGAGGCGGTGAACATCCGGAGGCGGCGCCGGAAGGGGACGCGTCAGGCCGCGTCGCGCGGCATGTAGGGCGCGTCGCCGGACTCGTGGTCGGTCGCGTCACGCACCGCGGTGACCCCGGGCGCCTTCTCCATCAGGGTCTTTTCGATGCCCTGCTTCAGCGTGACATCGACCAGGCCGCAGCCGTGACAGCCCCCACCGAAGCGCAGCACGACCACCCCATCGGCGGTCACCTCCTGCACCGTCACGTGGCCGCGGTGCTGGGCGAGCTGGGGATTGACCTCCTGCTCGACCACCCAGCGCACGCGCTCGACCAGCGACGCGGCTTCGGGCGGGGCTTCACCCTTGATCCGGGGTGCGCGGATCTGCAGCTGGCCCCCGGTTGCACGCGCCTCGTAGTCGATCTCGGCCCCATCGAGGTAGGGCACGCTCGACGCGTCCAGCCACAGGGTGAATCCTTCGCAGTCGATCGCCCATTCGTCGCCCTGCAGGTCGCCACTGTCGGCGAACTCCAGGCGGACATCGGCGCGCGGCGTACCGGGCTGCATCGCCGACAGCCGCACACCCAGGCCCGGCAGCGACTCGCGCTCGATGAGCTTGCGGAAATGCGTCTGGGCAGCTTCGGTGATATTGATCATGACGCGTATTCTAGCGGGCCTGCGCCGGCGCACGCGCCGGTCGCCGTCTACCGCATGAACGTCCCCCGCCAGGAGATTGCACGATGTCCGACCTCGTTCCCCTCAGCGATGCGCACTGCATCCCGCGCCGCGGCATCGACCACCGCCTGACCGAAGCGCGGATCCGCGAACTGCTGCCCGAAGTGGCGGGCTGGACGCTGGCCGAAAACGGCCGCGCGCTGACGTGCACGTTCCGCTTCAGCGACTACTACCGCACGATGGCCTTCGTGAACGCACTCGCGTTCATCGCCCACCGCGAAGACCATCACCCCGACCTCGGCGTGCACTACGACCGGGTCGAAGTGCGCTATTCGACCCACGACGTCGGCGGTCTGTCCGAGAACGACTTCATCTGCGCAGCGAAGGCGGACCGCCTCGTCGCTTAGACGTCCCCGCGCCAGGGCATCGCCCGGGGGTCTACGCGCCTCGGCAAGTGCATGCGCGCGGCGCTGGCCGAGTTCACACCGGCCGCGGAGCCTCCCCAAACCGGGAATCAGCGAAGCCTGTCGAGGGCTTCGCGCAGGTCGTCGGCCAACGGCGCGTTCAGCACGTACGCTTCCCCGTCGTCGAGCGTGAACTCCAGTGACGCCGCATGCAGGAACAGGCGCCTGAGGCCGATCTGCTCGCGAAGGCGCTTGTTGAGCGCGTCATCGCCGTACTTGTCGTCGCCCGCCACCGGGTGACCGATGTGCTGGGCATGGACGCGGATCTGATGGGTGCGCCCGGTCTCGATCCGCACCTCGCAATAGGAATGTCCGCCGCGGCGCTCCAGCACCCCGAAGTGGCTCAGCGAGGTCTTTCCGTTCGGATTGACCTGCACGTGGCGCTCGCCGCCCTGGCGCAGGCCGACGTGCAACGGGACATCGACGCTCATCGTGCCGTCTGGCATGCGCCCACCCAGCAGGGCCAGGTAGCGCTTGCGGATCCCGGCGCCATGGTCCTCGCGCAGCAGTGCCTGCAACTGGGTCAGGGCTGAGCGCTTCTTGGCCAGCACCATCAGGCCCGAGGTGTCGCGATCCAGCCGGTGCACGAGCTCCAGCGACTGGTTCGGCCGCAGCGCGCGAAGCGTCTCGATCACGCCGAAGCTGATCCCGCTGCCGCCGTGACTGGCGATGCCCGAGGGCTTGCTGATCGCGAGCAGCCGGGCGTCCTCGAACACGATGCTCGCGTCCATCGCCGCCAGCAGGCCCTTCGAGGGGGTGCCGGCCTCGCCCGGCGCCTCCAGCCGCACCGGCGGGATCCGCACCTCGTCGCCCGCCTCGAGCTTGCGCTCGGCCTTGGCACGGCCCCCGTTCACGCGAACCTGGCCGCTGCGGACGATCTTGTAGATGATCGACCGCGGCGCGCCCTTGAGCTGGCCGAGGAGGAAATTGTCGAGGCGTTGGCCGTCACGGTCGTCCGGAACCCGGACCAGTCGCACGCCGCCGCCGGCGGAGCCGGTACCGTTGTCAGTCATCGTCGTCTGTTTATCTGCTACACTCGGGCCGCGATCTAAGGTGCTGATTTCTTTGAAAGAACCCGGGCCAAAAGCCCGCCTTGCAAAGGCTTCCGGACAGTGCGCGGCCACCGCCCCAGGGGCGGCCATGTTAGCGGCTGCACGGCAGCACCGGCCATCGCCCGATGCACGTCATCGGTGCTGAACACGTCCCGCGCGACATTTGCGACGGCCCTCGGGGCGGCGCGAGCGGTCCGCGGCCTGCAACACCAGACAACAGAAAGAGCGCTCCCGCGGCCTGCCGTGGTGTCGTAGCGCTGGAAAATCCGGTCAGTCACTGCGCTTGCGCGGCGACCTCAGGTCTCATCCAGGCGAAACGCCCCGGCGTTCCGCGCGCGAGAGCGCGTAAGGAAACGCAACCATGAAACGCATGCTGATCAACGCGACGCAGGCAGAAGAGCTGCGCGTCGCCATCGTTGATGGCCAGTCCCTGTACGACATCGATATCGAACAGCCGTCCAGGGAACAGAAGAAGTCCAACATCTACAAGGGCCGCATCACCCGCATCGAGCCTTCGCTCGAGGCCGCGTTCGTCGAGTACGGCGCCGCCCGCCACGGCTTCCTGCCGCTCAAGGAAGTCTCCCGCGACTACTTCCAGTCCGGCGTCGACCCGAACAAGGGCTCGATCAAGGAACTGCTGCGCGAGGGCCAGGAGGTCGTCGTCCAGGTCGACAAGGAAGAGCGCGGCAACAAGGGCGCGGCCCTGACCACGTTCATCTCGCTGGCCGGCCGCTACATGGTGCTGATGCCGAACTCGCCGACCGCGGGCGGCGTCTCGCGCCGGATCGAGGGCGAGGACCGCGCCGAGCTGAAGAAGGCGATGGACGTGCTGGCCATCCCGGACGAGATGGGCGTGATCATCCGCACCGCCGGCGTCGGCCGCGACGCCGAGGAACTGCAGTGGGATCTCGACTACCTGCTGAGCATCTGGCGGGCGATCGCCGAGGCCGCGCTGAGCAAGCCCTCGCCGTTCCTGATCTACCAGGAATCGCGGCTGATCACCCGGGCCCTGCGCGACTACATGCGCGCCGACATCGCCGAGATCCTGATCGACACGCCGGAGATGTACGCCGAGGCGCGCGAGTTCGTCGAGCAGGTGATGCCGCACAACCTGCGCAAGCTCAAGCACTACACCGACGATGTGCCGCTGTTCAACCGCTACCAGATCGAATCGCAGATCGAGAGCGCCTACGAGCGCACCGTGCGGCTGCCGTCCGGCGGCGCACTGGTCATCGACCAGACCGAGGCGCTGACCGCGATCGACGTCAACTCCGCGCGCGCCACCAAGGGTGGCGACATCGAGGAGACCGCGTTCAACACCAACCTGGAGGCGGCCGAGGAAGTGGCCCGCCAGCTGCGCCTGCGCGATCTCGGCGGCCTGGTGGTCATCGACTTCATCGACATGTCGTCGAACAAGCACCAGCGGGATGTCGAGAACAAGCTGCAGAACGCGCTCAAGTACGACCGCGCCCGCGTGCAGCAGAACAAGATTTCCAAGTTCGGCCTGCTGGAAATGTCACGCCAGCGCCTGCGCGCGAGCCTGGGCGAGTCGAGCCAGATCGTGTGCCCGCGCTGCGAAGGCCATGGCCGCATGCGCAGCATCGAATCGCTGTCGCTGTCGATCATCCGCGTCGCCGAAGAGCATGCGATGAAGGACAACACCGGACAGGTGCTGGTGCAGGCCCCGGTGGAGATCGCCAACTACCTTCTCAACGAGAAGCGCGGCGCGCTGGCCGAGATCGAGAAGCGCCACGACGCGCCGATCATCATCGTCGCCGACGAGCAGTTGCAGACCCCGCACTACGAGGTTTCGCGCATTCGCGAGAACGAACTGGGCGAGGAAACCGCACGTCCGAGCTACCAGCGTGGAACGCCGCGCCGCGTGGCGACGATCGCGCTGAGCAAGAGCAACCTCAACGTGCCGCCTCCGGCCGTGACCAACGTCCGCCCCTCCCAGCCTGCGCCGGTGCG
Organism: Luteimonas chenhongjianii; assembly: GCF_002327105.1. Lineage (GTDB taxonomy): Bacteria > Pseudomonadota > Gammaproteobacteria > Xanthomonadales > Xanthomonadaceae > Luteimonas > Luteimonas chenhongjianii. Next base: position 2,556,342 of record NZ_CP023406.1, read on the forward strand.
TGAACCCCGGCCCGAGCCTGCTTCCCCGGCTCCGGTGGCGGCACCTGCCCCCGCCCCCGCGCGCCCTGCTCCGGCACCTGCCGCAAAGGCACCCGTGACCGGCGGTGGTTTCATGGGCTGGCTGCGTGCGCTGTTCGCACCACCGGCGCCAGCGGCCAAGCCTGCGGCTCCGGCCCAGACCGAACGTCCGGCGCGCAGCGATGCCGGCGGCCAGCGCAGCGACAGCCGCGGCGACCGTGGCGCTCGCAACGGCCAGCGCCGTGACCGTCGCGGCAACCGTCAGGGACAGGCGCCAGCTGGCGCCGAATCCCGGCCTACGGCCGTCGCGCAACCGCCGCGCGAAGACGTCCAGCGTGAAATCCGACGCGAAGAAGCGGTCTCCACCGACGCCGATGCCGGCGCCCGCAAGGAGCGCCGTCAGCGCCAGAAGCAACGCGGCCCGCGTCAGAAGACAGAGGGCGATGTCAGCGAGGCGCAGGCGCCGATCACGGCCGTCGCGTCGGCCGCCGCTGTCGAGCTCGCCGGCAAGGCGCCGGCTCCGACCGGCCCGGTAACGCCCACGCCTGAGGCCGCATCAGAAGCTCCGGGCGTTGCTGCAACGCCGTCCCCCGCCGCGCCCCGGTACGCCGTGGCCACTGGCGACGACACCGATGGCAACGACGTGGACGGTGCGGACATCGACGCCAACGCCGATGCAGGCGCCGGCGACGCGGGCGACGACGACGGCAGCAATGCCCGCCGCCGTCGCGGACGTCGCGGCGGTCGCCGCCGCCGTCGTGGCAAGGCAGGCGATGGCACCAGCGGCGACGAGTCCTCGCTGGATGCCGACGACGCTGGCGACGACGAAGCCGTCGTCACGAATGGTCACGGGCAGCCGGAGTTCGACTTCGACGACCTGCCGGCCCCGCCCGCGCCTGCGCCTGCGCCGCAGAGCAACCGTTCCGAGCACGTCGGCCCTGCCGCCATGGCCGCCGCTGCGGTGCTGACGCCCGCCGACGACGCACCCCACTCCGCCCCGCAGTCCGCTGGCGAGACGGACGTGGCGGAGAACCCCGCCGATGCGACGACGCCAGAGGCCGAGACGGTCGAGCCGGCTTCTGCGCCGATCGCGATCGAGCCGGCGCAGGATCAGCCGACGCCCGACGCGACCGCGGACGCGGCCGTGGAGACGTTGCCGGATCCAGCGCAGGCCGACACGCCCGAGATCGCCGATCCGGCGGCCCAGGCCGTGATCGATGTCTCGCCAACCGACGCACCCGCGCCGGTGCGGGAAGTCGATCGGCCGGCGGCGGAATCGGTGTCCCCGGAAATGACGTCGAACGCCCCCCCCGCACCGGCGGAAGCGGAGATGGGCGCATCGATTCCCGATGAGACTGCGCTCGCTGCGGACGCGCCGATCCCGTCGTCACGGATCGAGGCTGAGCCGGTGCCGGCATCGAAGCCGGTCAGCCAGGGCCTCTTCGACGCACCAGAGCCGGCGCCTGAAGTCGACCGCATCGGCGACGCCGCAGCGCCTGATGCAGAGCCCGCAGGGGTGACGCCGGGCGATGCCGGTCTGGCAGATGCGCCGGCTGCGGAGCCCGCCGCACTGGCCGCGGAGGGTGCCGAGGCTGCGGATGAGGACGCCACTGCCGACGCCGCCGGCGATCGCCAAGACCGCGAGGCGCCGCGTCCGCAGGACGCCTGACGCCAGGCCCGCCATGAACAACCCCGGCTTCGGCCGGGGTTTTTTTTGCTCGACATTCGCGAAATAACGGCAGGCCAGGCGCCTGTCGGTCCTGCGGGAGGGACAGACGGGCGCCGTCCGCACCACTCCCCAACTGATTTGCCCTGGCCCGGCCAGCTTCCGCCGGCATCCGGCCGTCCGCAGCCGCCCGGCACGACCTCCGCTAGACCGCAAATTCCGGCGGCGCCACTCGGTACTGGCTCGCAAGCCGGGCCAGGGCGATGGAATCGTGGATCTGCAGCTTCTCGAACAGCCGCGACTTGTGGGTATTGACGGTCTTCGCGCTGAGACTCAGCCGTCGCGCGATGTCCTCCTGGCGCAACCCCTGCAGCAGCAGCATCGCCACTTCCATCTCGCGCGGCGACAGCGCATCGAACGGCGTGTCGCTGCCACCGAGGCCCGACAGCGCCAGGTTCTGCGCGATGTTGCTGGCCAGGTAACGCCGACCGCGCGCCACATCGCGTACCGCGCGCACGAGCTCCGTGGCGTCGCCGCCCTTGCCGACATAGCCCGAGGCGCCGGCCTCGATCATCCGGCGCGGCATGGGCCCGTCCTCGAGGATCGACACCACGATCACCCGCGTCTCCGGTTGTCCGCGCACGACCCGCTCGGTGACTTCCAGCCCGCTGACACCGGGCAGATGCAGGTCGCACAGCACGATGTCCGGTTTCAGCCGACGGATCAGCGGCAACGCCGCCTCGCCGCTTTCGGCTTCGCCGATCACTTCGATGTCCGCTTCGTTGGCAAGGATCATGCGCATTCCCGCGCGCACGAGCGCATGGTCGTCGACCATGAAGACCCTGATCGTCATCCCGTTTCCTCCCAAGTGCCCCCCTGGCGCGCCGAGGCTACGCCGCAGGGGAGACGGACCGCAAGTCGGACAATACCGAGTCCGGCGTCAGCCCGTGGCCTGCGCCCGGGTCATCGAACGACGGATGTCCTCCACCATCGTGTCGACCGGCTGGTCGTACTGGAAGGCGAGGCGTAGACGGCCATCCGGGCCGATCAGGTAATTCACCATCGTGTGGTCCATCGCGTACGAGGAACTGGTCGGCACCTGGCGATAGGTGACGCGGAACGCCTGGGCGACGAGGCGCGTCTGCATGTCGTCGCCGCGCAACGCGACGATATCCCCGCCGAAAGCGCCCACGTACTGCTCCAGGATCTCCCCGGTGTCGCGCGCCGGATCGACGGTGACGAACACGATCTGCAGCTGCTCGCCGTCCGCGCCGAGCGCACGGCGGATCTGCGTGGCCTTGAGCAGGCTGGTCGGACACACTTCCGGGCAGTGCGTATACCCGAACGAAAGCAGCACATAACGGCCGCGGAAATCGCCGAGGCTGCGCGGCTCGCCCCGGGTGTCGTTCAGGTCGAGCGTCCGGCCATAGGACACGCCAGACAGATCGGTGGCGGTGTACGGACCCACCGGCGGTGCACTGCAGGCGGCCAGCAGCAGGCCCAACGCGGCGGCGAAGGCGGGACGGAGGGTCACGGGGCGGAAAGTCAGGCGTGGCATGAGCAATGGCCCAGTCTAGCGACACCGCGCGCGGTCCCGGCGCGACCGAACGTCGCAGCCGGGCTCACAGCGCCTGCAGGCGTTCGACCGCTGCGGCAAGCGTGGCGTCGCTCTTGGCGAAGCACAGCCGCGCGATCCGCTGGCCGGCCGGCGGCCTAGCGTAGAACGGCGACAGCGGAATCGCGGCGACGCCCTTCTCGACCGTCAGCCAGCGGCAGAACGCCGCATCGTCCAGATCGCTGATCGCCGAATAGTCGACGAGCTGGAAGTAACCGCCGGGCACCGGCAGGCACTCCAGACGCGTGCCCGCCAGTTGCGCGGCGAACGCGTCCCGCTTGGACTGATAGAACGCACCGAGCTGCTCGTAGTGTTCGGGCGCCTCGCGCAGCATCCTTGCAAACGCATGCTGCGCCGGTGCGAAGGTGCAGAACACGTTGTACTGGTGGACCTTGCGGAACTCGGCAGAAAGCGCAGGCGGCGCGATGCAGTAACCGAGCTTCCAGCCGGTGCAGTGATAGGTCTTGCCGAAACTCGAGACCACGAAGCTGCGCTCGCGCAGCTCGGGGTAGCGCAGCGCCGACTCGTGGCGCGCGCCGTCGAAGACGATGTGCTCGTAGACCTCGTCCGACAGCAGAAAGATGTCGGTGCCGCGCAGGACTTCGGCGATGGCTTGCATGTCCTGCGCACCGAACATCGCGCCCGACGGGTTGTGCGGACTGTTGACGATCAACATCCGGGTCCTGGGCGTGATCGCATCGCGCACGCGCTGCCAGTCGGGCGCGAACGTGGCCGGATCCAGCGGCACGTGCACGGCCATGGCGCCGGCCAGTTCGATCGCCGGCTCGTAGCTGTCGTAGGCGGGATCGAGGACGATGACTTCCTCGCCTGCGCGCACCACGGCGTGAATCGCATTGAAGAGCGCCTCGGTGGCACCGCTGGTGACGGTGATCTCGGTGTCGGCATCGGGCAGATGTCCGTAAACACGATCGGTCTTCTCCGCGATCGCCTCGCGCAACGATGCAATGCCGGTCATCGGCGCATACTGGTTGTGGCCGGCGCGCATGGCGTCGGCGAGCGCGTCGACCAGGCGCTGCGGTACGTCGAAGTCGGGGAACCCCTGGCCCAGGTTCACGGCGCCGTGTTCCGCCGCCAGCTGCGACATCACGCTGAAGATCGTGGTCCCGACCTTGGGCAGCTTGGTGCGGATCATCGCTGCAGTCCGTGGGTGAGTGAGGGGCCACGAGTGTACGGACGCAGACCACGGGGATAAACAGCCGCCATGAAGCGCCAGCATCCCATCGACGACACCCGCCTGGTCGAGCTGCTGCACGCCTATCTCGATGCCCGGTATCGCTGGCAGCATCGCGACGACTGGCACGACCTCATCATCGGCCTGCCGGCACCGGGCCTGGACCTGCGCTATCCGGAGGCACCCGGTTTCGGTCTGCTCTCGGCATGGAATCCCCTGTCGATACAACGCCCGGCGAGCGAGAACCGGCGCCTGGACAGGGCTCTGGAAGCCGAACTGCGCGCATCGGGCCTGTCCCACATGCCGGCCTTCGCCAGCGCTGCCGACCGCAGCTGGCGCGAGCCGAGCTGGATCGTGCTCGGGATGGCGGTCGAGGATTTCGATGCGCTGTCGCGCCGCTACGGCCAGCTCGGCACGCTGTGGTGGCCGCGCGAGACGGCGGTGCGCCTGCGCATGGACGCCGCGCGTCCCCGCGGCCTGGCGGGCGATCCGCACGTCGACTGGCTGCGCTGACGGGCGGCGCGGCTGCGGATAGGATGGCCGCGCGGCCGCCCGGGCCGCGCGCACGGGCCGACGCCGCCGCATGACCGAGATCGCCAACGCCCCACCGCTGCTCGCCGCCCGCAGCCTGTCCTTCTCGCGCGACGATCGGCCGGTCTTCGAGGCGCTGGACTTCGAGGTTGGCGCGGGCGAGGCCCTGCTGGTCCGCGGCGGCAACGGCGCCGGCAAGACGACCCTGCTGCGCGTGCTGGCCGGCCTGCTGGAGGCCGACGGCGGCACGGTGGCGGTGGCCGGCACACCCGTGGCGCGGGCGATGCGGGCCGGCACGATGGCATATCTCGGCCATCTGCCCGGCCTGAAGGCCGACCTTGACGCGGTCGAGAACCTCGAGTTCCTCGCCCGTCTGCAGGGCTGCCGCGAGAGCCAGGACGTCGCGCGCGCGCTGGCGCTGGTGGGCCTGGCTGCCCATGCCCATCTGCCGGTCCGGCAGATGTCGGCCGGGCAGAAGAAACGGCTGTCGCTGGCCCGCCTGTGGATGTCGCCGGCGCGGCTGTGGCTGCTCGACGAGCCCTACGCCAATCTGGACCTGCAGGGCATCGAGCTGGTCAATCGCATGGTCCGTGCACAGCTCGACGACGGCGGCGCGGCTCTGGTGACGACGCATGGCGCCTATGCCGCGCCGCCGGTACGGACGCGCGAGCTGGCCCTGGCGACGGTCGCATGAGCGCCGCCCCCACCCTGCTCGGCAGCGCATCGGCGCTGGTCGCGCGCGACCTGCGCCTGCTTTGGCGTCGCCGCGGAGATGCGCTGCAGCCTGCACTGTTCGCCGTCCTCGTCGTGGTGCTGTTCGCGCTGGCGCTCGGCAACGATGCCGCCACCCTGCAGCGCGTCGCACCGGGCGTGCTTTGGGTGTCCGCGGTACTGGCCGGCCTGCTCGCGCTCGACACGTTGTTCCGCGGCGATGCCGAGGACGGCTCGCTCGAACAATGGATGCTTGCCCCGGTGCCCCTGGCCTGGCTGGTGCTCGTACGCACTGCGGTCCACTGGGCGACGACCACCCTGCCGCTGCTCGCTGCCACGCCGCTGCTGGCGGAACTTCTGGGCCTGCCGCGGGCCCAGTTGCCGGTGCTGCTGGCGGGTCTGGCGCTCGGCACGCCACTGCTGAGCCTGCTGGGCGCGGTGGTCGCGGCGCTGACCATCGGCATGCGGCGTTCCGGTATCCTATTGGCGCTTCTGGCCCTGCCCCTGTACGTTCCGGTGCTGGTGTTCGGCGCCGGCAGTGTCGCGATCGCGGCGCAGGGTCACGACCCCTCGGGCGGGCTGCTGCTGCTGGCCGCGGGACTGGCCGCTGCGCTGGTGCTGGCGCCGGTGACGGCGGCGGCGGCCATCCGCATCGCACTCAACTGATCGGCCCGCGACGGGTCTGGAGGGCACCGACGCCAACGCGCCACCGCTCGACCGCCGCGCCACGACCGCATGCCCGCCATGCGCGCCACGAGACCGATCGCCCGCCATGCCCCCACGCCCCACCGAATGAATCCCGTCCTCCGCTGGTTCCATCAGCTCGGTTCGCCCCCTGCCTTCGACCGCTTCGCGCGCCGATGGGCGCCCTGGGGTTTCGGCCTGGGCCTGGCCACGATGGCGGTGGGCCTCTACGGCGCCCTGTTCGTGGTGCCTGCCGACTACCAGCAGGGCGACAGCTTCCGCATCCTCTACATCCACGTGCCGAGCGCGTGGATGAGCCTTGCCGTGTTCGCGGTGATGGCGCTCTACGCCGCGATCGCGATGATCTGGCGGATCAAGCTGTGCGAGATCCTGGCAATGGCCTGCGCGCCGATCGGCGCCGCCTTCACCGTGATCACGCTCGCGACCGGCTCGATATGGGGCCGGCCGATGTGGGGGACATGGTGGGACTGGGACCCGCGCCTGACCACCGAGCTGATCCTGCTGTTCCTCTATCTGGGCGTGATCGGTCTCTACGGCGCGATCGAGGACCGGCGCACCGCCGCGCGCGCGGCCGGGCTGCTGGCGATCGTCGGTGTGGTGCTGCTGCCGGTGATCCGCTATTCGGTGGACTGGTGGGATTCGCTGCACCAGGGCCAGACGATCCGCGTATTCGGCGAATCGAGCATCGACCCGAGCATGCTGTGGCCGTTGCTGTGGATGGTGGTGGGGACCAAATTCTGGTTCGCCGGTTCGCTGCTGGCGCGCGCGCGCGCCGACAACCTGCGCCGCGAGGCCGGCAAGGACTGGGTCCGGGCGCTGGTGAGCGCGCCGGCCGGGAGAGGTGGATGAGCTACATCGAATACGTGTTCGCCGCCTACGCGGTGTTCATGGCGGTGCTGACCTGGGATTTCGTTGCCCCGCGCATCCGCAGCGCGCAGATCCTGCGCGCGGTGCGCCTGCGCGCGACGCGGCAGGCCGCGTCTGCGGCGCCGCTCGATCATGCGGAGCTCCGCCGATGAACCCGGTGCGCCGGCGCCGCCTGCTGTTCGTCGTGGCGGTCGTCGCGGCCAGTGCGCTGTCGATGACCCTGGTCGCGCTGGCCCTGCAGCGCAACGTGGCCTATCTCTACACACCGCACGAGGTGCTCGGCGGCGCCGCGGGCCCGGCGGTGACCTCCGGGGAGGCGCGCTTCCGGCTCGGCGGCATGGTCGCAGGCGATTCGTTCTCGCGCGCCGAAGGCTCGATGGAAGCCCGTTTCCGCGTCACCGATGGCGACGCCGAGCTTCCGGTCCGCTACACGGGCCTGCTGCCCGATCTGTTCCGCGAACACCAGGCGGTGGTCGCGACCGGGCGCATGGACGGCGACACCTTCGTCGCCGAACAGGTGCTCGCGCGTCACGACGAGACCTACGTGCCCAAGGAAGTCGCCGACAAGATGGGGCTGGCCCACGACCGCCACGGCATCGAAACGCCGACCGACGCGAGCAGCGCGCAGTGACGCGAGCGGTGGGTGGCGCGATCGCCGGAGTCGTCGATGCTGCCTGAACTCGGCCAGATCGCGCTGCTGCTGGCGCTCGTTGCCGCGGCGCTGCAGGCGCTGCTGCCGCTGCTCGGCGCACAGCGTGGTCTCGCGTCCTGGATGGCGACCGCACGCCCGGCCGCGTATGCGCAATGGACGCTGACCCTGATCGCCTGGGCGATCCTGACGGCCGCGTTCGTGCAACAGGACTTCTCGGTGCGCTATGTCGCCGAGAACTCCAATTCGCTGCTGCCGCTGGTCTACCGCTTCACCGCGGTGTGGGGTGGGCACGAAGGCTCGCTGCTGCTGTGGGTGTTCGTGCTGGCGTGCTGGAATGCGGCGGTAGCCTGGTTCTCGCGCTCCCTGCCCGACGTGGTGCTCGCCCGCGTCCTGGCGATCATGGGCGCAGTGTGCCTGGGCTTTCTCGCGTTTCTGATCTTCACCAGCAACCCGTTCGAACGCATCCTGCCGATGCCCCTCGAAGGGCGCGATCTGAACCCGCTGCTGCAGGACCCGGGCATGATCGTGCACCCGCCGCTGCTCTACATCGGCTACTCGGGTTTCATGGTGCCGTTCGCATTCGCGATCGCGGCCCTGCTTGACGGCAAGGTCGACGCCCATTGGCTGCGCTGGACGCGGCCATGGACCAATGTCGCCTGGGGGTTCCTGACGCTCGGGATCGCCCTCGGCTCGTGGTGGGCCTACTACGAACTCGGCTGGGGCGGCTGGTGGTTCTGGGATCCGGTCGAGAACGCGAGCTTCATGCCCTGGCTCGCCGGCGCAGCGCTGATCCATTCCCAGGCCGTGACCGAAAAGCGCGGCAGCTTCCACGGCTGGACCCTGCTGCTGGCGATCGCCACATTTTCGCTGTCGCTGCTCGGCGCGTTCCTGGTGCGCTCGGGGGTGCTGACCAGCGTGCACAGCTTCGCCGCCGATCCCACCCGCGGTCTGTTCATCCTGGTATTCCTCGGTCTGGTCGTCGGTGGTTCGCTGCTGCTCTATGCCCTGCGCGCGCCCGATGGCCAGGGCGGCAAGCCCTTCTCGGCGACCTCGCGCGAGACCTTGCTGCTGGCCAACAACCTGCTACTGGTCGCGGCCTGCGCGATGGTGCTGCTCGGCACGCTGTACCCGCTGCTGGCCGACGCGCTGGATCTGGGCAAGATCTCGGTGGGCCCGCCGTATTTCGGACTGCTGTTCCTGCTGCTGATGGCGCCGCTGGTGCTGTTGCTGCCGTTCGGCCCGCTGACCCGCTGGCAGAACGAGGATGCCTCGCGCCCGCTGCGCATGCTGCTGCCGTGGGCCGTACTGGCCCTGGTCGCCGCCGTGCTCGCGTTCTTCGCGGCGCCGCAGGGACCCTGGAAAGTCGCCATGGGCGTGGCCGGCGCGGTCTGGGTGGGTGCGGGCACGTTGCGTTTCGTCTGGGCTCGCCTGCGCGCGCCCGGCGGCAGGATGGGCGCGGAAATGACCGGCATGGTGCTCGGGCACCTCGGAATCGCGGCGTTCCTGGCCGGTGCGCTGCTGGTCGAGGCGCTGGCCATCCAACGGGAAGTGGCGATGCTGCCGGGCCAGTCCCTCGACATCGGCCGTGATTCGTTCGTGCTCGAGGGGGTCACGCATCACGTCGGCCCGAACTACGAAGCAGACCGCGGCACCGTGCGCATGTACCGGGACGACCGGCTGGTCGCCACCCTGCACCCCGAAAAACGCACCTATGTCAGCGGCGGTCAGGTGATGACGGAGACGGCGATCCGCGCCGGCGTGCTGCGCGATGTCTACGTCGCGCTCGGCGAGCCGCTTGGCGCCGGCGCCTGGGCGGTGCGCGTGCACATCAAACCCTTCGTGCGCTGGGTCTGGGCCGGCGCGTTCCTGATGGCGCTGGGCGGGTTCGTGACCGCCGCCGACCGCCGCTTCCGGCGCCCACCCCGGCAGGAGGCCGCATGAGCGCGCCGGGTTCCCGCAGCGCGCGTGCGCGCTGGCTGCCGCTGATCGTGTTCGGGGCGATCCTGAGCCTGCTCGCGGCGGGCGTATGGCTGAGCCGCGATCCCGATCGCAATGCCCTGCCCTCGCCACTGATCGGCAAACTCGCGCCGGCCTTCGTGCTGCCTGTGCTCGGCGAGCCCGAACGCCTTGTCTCCGGGGACGATCTGCGCGGCGCGCCGTACCTGCTCAACGTCTGGGGCAGCTGGTGCCCGGGCTGCCGCGAGGAACACGCCGTGATCGAGGCTTTCGCGAGGACGCAGCGCCTCCCCGTCATCGGCTTCAACTGGAAGGACGAGCCCGAGGACGCCACGCGCTGGCTGGCGCAGTTCGGCAATCCCTATGCGCTGGTGCTGGCCGATTACGACGGCCGCGCGGCGATCGACTGGGGCATCTACGGCGCGCCGGAGACCTTTCTCGTCGATGGCGACGGGATCATCGTCTGGAAGCACGTGGGTCCGATGACCGATGCCGTCGTGCGCGACCAGCTGCTGCGCCAGCTCGACCGGCTCGACATCCGATGATCCGCGCGTTGCTGCTCGCGATCCTGATCGGTCTGGCATGGCCGCCGGATGCGCGCGCGCAGGTCGCAGCGGATGCCACGCCGCTGCACTTCGAGAGCGCTTCCGAGGAACGTCGCTTCCACCGCATGGTCGCCGAGCTGCGCTGCGTGATGTGCCAGAACCAGTCGCTGGCCGATTCCAATGCGCAGATCGCCCACGACTTGCGCCGCGAGGTGCTCGAACTGATGCGCCAGGGAATGGACGATGCCGCGATCAAGTCCCATCTCGTCGCGCGCTATGGCGCCTTCGTGCTGTACCGGCCGCAGGTGGGACCGGCAACCTGGCTGCTCTGGTTCGGGCCGCTGTTGCTTCTGGGGGCGGGCGGCGTGGTGATCTGGCGCGTGGTCGCGTCCCGTCGCCCGGACAGGCCGCTGCCCCCCGACGACACGGAGACCTGGTGATGGCGCTGTTCGCAGTCCTCGCGTCGTTGCTGACGCTGGCCACGATGGCGGCGCTGGCATACGCGCTGCGCGCCGGTGCCCCGCGCGTCGCGGTCGCCGTGGCCCTGCTGGTGCCGATACTCGTGGGCGGCCTGTATGCGATCGTCGGCACCCCGCAGGCGCTCGACCCGGAACAACGACGCGCACCCGATTCGCTCGAGGACGCGATCGCACGGCTCGAAGCCGACCTCCAGCGCGATCCTCGCCAGCCCGAAGGCTGGCAGCTGCTGGGGCGCGCGTATGCCGGCCTGGAGCGTTTCGACGCATCCCGTGACGCCTTCGCACGAGCAGCGCTGCTGCTGCCCGACGACGATGCGCTCCAGGTCGAAGCCGCGCAGGCCCGCGCGCGCGCTGCGCCAGACAGGCGTTTCGATGCGACGGCAGTGCAGGCTCTGCGCGAGGTGCTCGCGCGCAATCCCGACCACCAGCATGCCCGCTGGTATCTGGGGATCGCCCAGCGCCAGGCTGGTGACGATGCCGGCGCGGTCGCCACATGGACGCCGCTGCTGGCCCTGCTCGACGGCGCGGCCGCCGATGCATTGCGCGAGCAGATCGCGGTCGCGCGCGAGGCCGCCGGGCTTCCGGCCCCGGCGGCCCCGGCGGCCCCGGCAACCGCGAGCACACACGAGGTCCGCGTGCGGGTGCGTCTGGACCCTGCCGCTGCGCCACCACCCGCCGACGCGGTGGTCTTCGTCATCGCGCGCCAGGCAGGCGGCCCGCCGATGCCGGTCGCCGTGCAGCGGCATCCTGTCAGCGCCCTGCCGCTGGACATCGTGCTCGGCGATGCGGACAGCCCGATGCCGACCCAGCCGCTTTCGGCACTCCGCGCGGTAGAGATCCTCGCGCGCATCTCCCGCAGCGGCGATGCCGCGCGCGCGGACGGCGATGCGGAATCGGCAGCTGTGCGGGTCGCGCTGCCGGTCGACGCGCCGGTGGAGCTGGTGATCAGTCGCCAGGCGCCCTGAGCCAACCGGGTTCCGATCACCCGCGGGCATTGGCGTATCCTCGAACGCGTCGTGATATTGGCGACTCTTCCGCATTACGGACTCGAATGGCGCGCGCGTGCGTGGCCACTGCACATGACCGAATTCATTCCGCCCGGCAGCCGCTTCGTCGATCTGCCCTCGCCTTTTCCGATGAAACGTGGCGGCGCGCTCAGCGGCGCGCGCATGGCCTACGAGACCTGGGGACACCCCGATCCCGCGCGCAGCAACGCGGTGCTGATCGTCACCGGACTCTCGCCCGACGCGCACGCCGCCAGCCATGATGACGACCCGTCCCCCGGCTGGTGGGAGCAGATGCTCGGCCCCGGCAAGGCCATCGATACCGATCGCTGGTTTGTCATCTGCGTGAACTCGCTCGGCAGCTGCAAGGGCTCGACCGGTCCGGCCTCGATCGATCCCACTACCGGTGAACTCTACCGGCTCGGCTTTCCGGAACTTTCGATCGAGGACGGCGCCGATGCCGCCGCCCACGTGGTACGCGCGCTCGGCATCGAGCGGCTCGCCTGCGTGATCGGCAATTCGATGGGGGGCATGACCGCGCTCGCCCTGCTGGCGCGCCATCCGGGGATCGCGCGCAGCCACATCAACATCTGCGGCGCGGCGCGCGCACTGCCGTTCTCGATCGCGATCCGCTCGCTGCAGCGCGAGGCGATCCGCCTGGATCCGAAATGGAACGGCGGCAACTACACCGAGGCCGACTATCCCGAAAGCGGCATGCGCATGGCCCGCAAGCTGGGCGTCATCACCTACCGCTCGGCACTGGAGTGGGACGGCCGGTTCGGTCGCGTGCGCCTGGATTCCGATCGCCGCGACGACGAGGACCCGTTCGGACTCGAGTTCGAGGTCGAGAGTTACCTCGAAGGCCATGCACGGCGTTTCGTGCGGCGCTTCGATCCCAACTGTTACCTCTATCTGAGCCGATCGATGGACTGGTTCGACATCGGCGAGAGCTGCGGCGCGGACACCGAGGCGGGTCTGGCGAGCCTGCGCATGGAACGCGCGCTGGCGATCGGCGTGCAGACCGACATCCTGTTTCCGCTGCAGCAACAGCAGCAGATCGCCGACGGCCTGCGCGCGGGCGGGGTCGACGCGCACTTCCTGCCGCTCGAGTCCCCCCAGGGCCACGACGCCTTCCTTGTCGACATCGCCCGCTTCGGGCCTGCAGTGGCGGGATTCCTCGAAGCACTGCCGCCTGCGGTCGCACGCGGCGACCGTTAGACTCGCCCCATGTCACAGCACCCTGCCCCCGTATTTCCCGACGTCGCCTTCCCCGGTCGAGAGCGGCTGGTCGCGGCGATCGATGCCGCGCTCGCCGCCGGCGACGCCCATGCGGTCACCGCCACGCTTCGCACTGCGATGTGCAGGCTGATCCGCGACCCCGCGGTGGAACTGCCGGCCTGCGTCCATGCGCCGGTGGAAGGGCATTACGCCCGGCGCGAGCTCTACCGCAGTCCGGCGCACGGCTACAGCGTGGTCGCGATGACCTGGGCGCCCGGCCAGGGCACACCGATCCACGACCACGACGGCCTGTGGTGCGTCGAGGGAATCTGGCGCGGCGCGCTTGAGATCACCCAGTACGAACTGCTCGACTCCGCCGGCGACCGGGCGCGCTTCCGCGCAGCCGGTGGCATGCAGGCCGGCACGGGCAGCGCCGGCAGCCTGATTCCGCCGCACGAGTACCACACGATCCATAACGCCAGCCCGGACGCCGTGGCGGTGTCCCTGCACGTCTACCAGGCGCCGATCGAGCATTGCGCCCGCTACCGCCCGCTGGACGACGACTGGTATCAGCGCTTCGACGATGCCCTGCCGGCCGATGCGACGGACTGAGGCCTGGATGTGAACACGGGGGGGCGCCCTGCGCGCGCAGCCGCTACAGTGGCGCCGGTTCCTGTCACTCCCCTGCGAGGCCGATGTCCCGATCGCTGCTGACCGTCGCACTGGCCGCCCTGATGGCCGCCTGCGGACAGTCCACTTCCGTGCCCGACGCCGACGGCGGTGCCGTCGATCAGCTCGTCGACGCCCAGTTCGACGCCCTGCTCGCCAACGATCCAGAGGCCATGACGGTGCTCGGCATGGATGGCCCCGACGCGCGCGTCGCTGCAGGTCGCCTGACCGACGCCTCGCTGCTGCGCCGCGCCGAGCTGCGCAACGCGCTGGCCACCAACCTCGCCGCGCTCGACGACATCGATGACGAGGCGTTCGCGCCGCAACAGCAGCGCACCATCGGGATGGCCCGCTGGTTCTATCGCAGCCAGGCCGATCTGCTGGCGTTCGACTGGTCGCCGGCGTGGCTGCCCCTGGCCACCAATCCCTACGCGGTCGACCAGCTCTCGAGCATCCCGATGGCACTGCCGGGCTTCTTCGCCAGTGCGCAGCCGGTCAACGGCGCCGCCGAAGCGCGCAACTACGTGGCGCGCCTGCATGCGGTGGCGACCAAGCTCGACCAGGTGCGCGACAACCTCGACTTGCAGGCACACCACGGCGTGGTGCCACCGCGTGTGGCCCTGGAAGGTGCGGCCCTGCAGATCCGCGACCTCATGCGCGTGGGCGTGGACGGCAGCCCGTTCCTCACCACGCTGGCCCGCAAGCTCGACACCGCCCAAGGCATCGATGCGCCGCTGCGCGAAGAACTGCTGCGCGACGCACGTTCGGCCATCGAGGCCGCGACGCTGCCCGCCTATGGCCGCCTGCTCTCCCGGATCGAAGCCGCGATTGCCGTCCAGGATGCCGACGACGGCGTCTGGGCGCTGCCCGATGGCGCGGCGTATTACGCCGCGGCGCTGCGCTGGAACACCGGTGTGGGCCTCGATGCGGCACAGCTGCACGCCCTGGGTCATGCCGAAGTGCGCCGCATCCGCGAGGAAATGGCTGCGATCGTCCGCAATCGCCTGACGCTGCCGGAGAACGCGGTGATCGCGGACGATGCCGCGGTGACCGCACTGGCCGCGACACCGGCGGCCGGCCACGCGGAGATGCCCCAGGCGACGCCCGAGGCAGTGCGGGCCGCGGTACAGGCGCGGCTCGAAACGATGGCAGCGCTGCTGCCGCGCTATTTCGCCGCATCACCGACCCAACCGCTCGAGGTGCAGCTGGTGACGGCCGGTGACGAAGCGCCGGCGCCGGTCTACTACATCCCGCCCGGCGGCGACGTGCGGCCCGGCACCCTGATGCTCGACGCGGCCCAGTTGCGCGATCTGCCCGATGGCGGCCTGCCCACGCTGGTCTACCACAACGGCCTGCCCGGACATCATCTGCAGGTGGGACTCTCGCAGGCCCATCTCTCGCTGCCGCGACTGCGGCGCAGCCTCGCACCGACCGCCTTCACGGAGGGCTGGGCGATGTATGCCGAACGGCTGGCGGTCGAGATGGGCGTCTACGACGACGATCCGCAGGGCGATCTCGGGCGCCTGCGTGCCGAGCTGCTGCACGCTGCGCGGCTGGTCGTCGATACCGGCCTGCATTCGGAGCGCTGGACCCTCGCGCAGGCGCAGGCCTATCTGCGCGATGTCGCCGGCATGACCCAGGCGCAGGCGCGCAACGAGGCGCAGCGTCAGCTGGTGCGCCCCGGACGGGCCTGCGCGCATACCGTCGGCTTGCACACGCTGCTGGCGCTTCGGGCGCAGGCGCGGCATGCCCTGGGACGACGCTTCGATCTGCGCGCCTTCCACGGCGTGCTGCTGGAGAACGGTGCGCTGCCGCTGGACGTGGTGTCGGGCTCGGTCGATGCCTGGATCGACGCGGTCCGGATCGAGGACGAAGGCGGCGCCGGTTAGCGGGAACTCCGCGGCTCAGTCGTCGAGCAGCTCTGCCACTTCGATCCGCAGCGTGCGACCACCCTCGATCAGCCACGCCCTGCCCCTGACGACGATGCCGTCGCCGACGTGGGCACGGTCGACCAGACCGTCGGGGATCGCACCGCCCGAAGCAGCATCGAAGCGGACCCGTTCGGGCATCCGCGAGACCGGCTGCGGCACGTCGGGACGCAGGGCCGGCGGCTGGCCTTCCACGTCGGACACCATGTAGCCGTTCGGGCACGGCGCACGCACGCAGCGGATATTGCTCAGGTGCACACGGAACACCCCGCTGGCCAGCCGCACTTGGCCATTCGGCTGCGCTGGCACGGTGGCGGCGTTCGCCGGAAGCTCGCGTTCGGCAACCGGCAATGCGTCGGCGGGGACGACCGTCGGCCCACTCACGCAGGCACCGGTGGCAAGCGGCAACAGCACCGCGAACAGGATGCGCAGCCGCCGCGCGCGCGCAGCGGGCGCGGGTGGCCACGACAGGTTCCAGGCCAACCACTGCCGCGACTGTGTTCGATCGTGCATGTCCCCTCCAGGACCCCCGGCCCCGCGCCGGCCCGCGCATGATGCCGACCCGAATGTTCGAAAAATGCAAAGACGCGCGGCACTGGCCGCATCGCGCATCCGCTATAATCCCGGACCGCGCCGGAGTGGCGGAATGGTAGACGCAGCGGACTCAAAATCCGCCGCCCTTAAAAGCGTGCGGGTTCGAGTCCCGCCTCCGGTACCAGCCGATGGCCCGCGATTGCGGGCCATTCGTTTTTCCGGGCGTTGCCCGCCGCCTGCACCCTGGCCTTTCCAGCGCGCTCGGCTAGCATGGCGCGCATGTGCCTGATTGCCGTTGCCTGGAACTTCCGCGCCGACCTGCCGCTGGCGCTGATCGCCAACCGCGACGAATTCCACGACCGACCCAGCGCCGCTGCGGACTTTGCTGCCGACGCGCCGACCGTCTATGGCGGCCGCGATCTCGTGCAGGGCGGCAGTTGGTTGCTCGCATCGAGCCGCCGCCGCATGGCTGCCGTGACCAACGTGCGATTCGGCGCCGAGCCCGAAACCGCGGCGCGCTCGCGTGGCTGGCTGGTCCGCGATTTCGTTCATGGCGAGATGCCGGCGATGGAATTCGCACGGGAACTGGCGGCGACCGCCCACACCTATGGCCGCTTCAACCTGCTGGTCTGGGACGGTGCTGCCCTGTGGTACGTCGGCAACCATCCCCAGTACGCCGCGGCGGCTGTCGCGCCCGGCCTGCATGCGATGTCCAACGGCGCCTTCGACGCGCCCTGGCCCAAGGCCACCTTGGCGACGCGCACGCTGCGCGAGTGGCTCGACGGCATCGGCCCCGGAGCGTTCCCGTCCCACTGCGATCCCGCGCGGGTCGAACCGCTGTTTGCCGGCCTGCGCGACACGCGTACCGCGCCGGACGCGGCATTGCCCGATACCGGCGTGGGCCTGCCGCTGGAGCGCCGGCTTTCGCCGGCCTTCATCGAGGATGCCCGTTACGGTACCCGCTGCAGCACCGTGGTACTCGCGGACCGGACATGCCTCTGGGTCCACGAACGCAGGTTCGATTCCGCCGCACGCGTGATCGGCACTTCGCACCAGAGGCTGGGGCCTGCAGAGCCGTAGCGCCGCCAGACAACTCGGTCGGCGAAAGGAATTGCAGCGACGCGCCAATCACGTTGCGAGGCTTCGCCCGTCTCTGCACCTGAGCCCATCACCTGCCAGGCATGCGCAGGAACGCTCGTGGCTCCGTGCGGCGCGGCGCGGCGTCCTCAGGGCGAACTGGCTTCGCAGCGCACCGGAGCGTCGTTCTCCAGCGCCTGCTCCCAGCCGTTGGGACTGCGCGTGGCCACGGTGTTGTTGATGCAGCTTTCGCTCTCGCCGGCCTGGCGCGCGGTCATCGGTCCCGACAGGCGCCGCGGCGCATCCACGCCTGACGGCGCTTCGACCGCGGCGATGACCGAGGGCGCCGGCGCGGCGGCAGGAAGGGCCGCATCGGGGTGCGGCGGCTCGGTCACCGGCGCTGCCGGCAACGCGGGTTCGGGCAGCACCGGCTGCGGCAGTGGTGCGGGCGGCGGCGTCGGCTCGGGCGCGGCCACGGCGGCAGGGGAAACTTCGGCCACCACCGCCACCGGCGCCTCGGCGAATCGCCCGCGCATCAGATGCCCGAGTGCATCTGCGACGAGGCTGCCGACCATGACCGCGAGTGCGATCGGCAGGAAGAAGGCCCACGGCGAGACGGCATCGCGGTCGTACTGCATCCCAGGACTCCACTGGCAAGAGAAAGCGGCAGGCAAGCCTGCCCGCCAGACGATGGCCGGCGCCTCGCGGTTTTGCAAGCGGCCGACGCAAGGCCGGGAACCGGCGCCGGTGCGCGTTGCGTCGCCTGCCGCCGCTGCCATCGCCACGCCGCCGGCAACCGGGCACAGGCCTGCCGTGGCCCATGCCCAAGCCCATCGGACGTGAACGTTCGGGGATGCGACCCGCGGCGGATGGACGCGCTCGACATGCCCACCGCCGCACGTGTCAGGGCCAGGGCCACCAGCCGCGACCGGTCATCGCATAACGGTCTGCCGCGCGCTCGAAACGGTTGCGAACGCTTACCCCACCGCACAGCAGGTACAGCGGCAGGAACAGCGGCCCCAGCGCCATGTACTGGAACACATGCGCACGCTCGTGATCGGCGAGCACGATATCGGGGTCTGCGCATGGGGCCGCCCGCTGGGCGTACGTGCTGCACACGACGTCGAGCGCGTCGCCGGTATGCAGGATCACGTTGCCGAAGGTGATCGCCCCTCCCGGGCCCCACGGCCAGCGATCGAAGACCAGGGCGAGGTCCCGGGGCCGCCAATGGACCTGCGCACCGCATGCGAGACCGGCGACACCGCCGAGGAGGCCGATCACGGTATTGGGCGCCGTCCAGAGCGCACCCAGCACCAGGGCCACGGCGCGCACGGCCTTGCTCATTCCTCGCCTTCGGGCATCAGCATCCACAGCAGCAGGTAGACCAGCAGGCCGGGAAACGCGGCGGACACGACGGAGACCACGACGAAGATCGCGCGCACGACGGTCGGGTTCCAGCCGAAGCGCCGGGCGACGCCGCCAAGCACGCCCGCCACCACGCGGTCCTCCCGGACGCGACTGAGCGTGGGCCTGGGCGCCGGCGAACTCATGCGCGCTCCGCCAGCCAGTCGTGGATCGCCGCGGGCACCTGGGTCTGCGCGCGGCCCGAGACATAGATGCCGATATGACCGCCGCGGAACGAGAGCTCCGAATAATCCTGCGTTCCGACCAGACCACGCATCGCACGCGATGCGTCGGGAGGCACCAGATGATCCTGCTCGGCGAAGATGTTGAGCACCGGCATGTCCACCATCCCCAGGTGCACCTCGCGCTCGCCGATGACGATGCCGCCATTGACGAAGCCGTTGCCCTGGTAGAACTGCTTGACGTACTGGCGGAAGGCCTCGCCGGCCTGGTCGGGCGAATCGAAGATCCACTTCTCCATGCGCAGGAAGTCTTCGAGCGCGGCGGCATCGTCGAGAATGTCGACCACGCCGACGTACTTCTGCACCAGCAGGCGCCACGGCTTCAGCGTGAGGTAGCAGGCGTTCATCATGTCGGCCGGCACGTTGCCGAGCGTGTCGACGAACAGGTCGACATCCAGGTCGCGCGTCCAGTGCGCGAGCATGTTGCCCTCGGTGTGGAAGTCCACCGGCGTGACCATGGTGACGAGATTGCGCACGCGCTCGGGGTGCAGCGCGGCGTAGCTCAGCGCGAAGGTGCCGCCCTGGCAGATGCCGAGCAGATTGATCGAATCGAGCCCGGCGTCCCTGCGCAGATGGTCGACGGCGCCGCCCAGGAAGCGCTCGATGTAATCCTCGAGTATCAGGAAACGATCGGAACGGTCCGGATAACCCCAATCGAGGATATAGACGTCCTCGCCGCGCGCCAGCAGGCCTTTGACGATGGAACGGTCATGCTGCAGGTCGACCATGTAGGGTCGATTGACCAGTGCGTACACGATCAACAGCGGTACGCGCGCGGTGGGTGGTTTATCGCCGACGTAGCGGTAGAGCACGACCTTGCCGTCGCGCCAGACCTCCTGCTTCTCGGTCGCGCCGTAGTCGAAGTCACCGACTTCGCGCAGCGTGGCTGCGGCAGCGGCGAGCTTGCGCTGGACGCGCAGGGCTTCTTCGGCCACACGCTCAGGTGTGATGTGCACAGGTCCGGCCATGCTCAGCGCTTCCCTTTACGCGGCTTGCCGCGCTGGTCCTGCAGCGGCGCTGGCGCCTGCGGAATCGGTGGGACGGACCCCTGGTTGGGCAGGCCGCCGACGCGGCTCGGCGTCCGCGCCGGTTCGCGCGCCGCGCGTGCCCGGACAGCGGACGCCGCCCTTGCGTTGCGCGCGGGCGGAGCCGCCTTCGCCGCGCGCTTGGCGGTCGCGCCGCGCCTTGGCGGCTCCGCTACGGCGGCGATGCGACCGGAGGATCCGGTGGACGTGCGTGTGCCCGCGCCGGTCGCGGTCTTCGATGCGGGACGCTTGACGGCCCGCTTGGCGGACTCAGGCTTCAGTCCCTCCTTGGGGGCGGCCTGTTTCCGGGTCGACCCGGGCTTCTTCGCCGCGGTCGTGGCGTTCTTGCCGGCTGCCGGCCCACGCGCGCCTTTTTTCGCTACGCGCCCGGGGGCAGGCGCTTCCGATCGTGCTGTTGGCGTAGCCTCTTGCGCCGCAGGCGCGCCCGAGACCACGGTTGGCCCTGCCCGGCGTCGCGGCGGTTCGCGCGATGCGGCCGCCGGGCGATCCTGCGCAGCGTCGAGGACGTCGAGCGCGTCGAGGCGATCACGCAGTCGCCGCAGTGCGCGCTCGAGGTCGGCGATCTTGCGGTGGGCGCCATCGAGTTCGGTGCGCGTGGGCAGGTCCAGCGCGCGACACACTTGTTCGATCTCGCGCTGCACCGCCTGGCGCAGGCGCATCTGCCCGGCGACCATGTCGGCGTAGGCCTTCCGGAACGCCGGCGACAGCGCGACTTCGGCATAGGCTTCCTCGGCGGCGTCGATCCACAGATCGAACAGCTCGCGCGGCGTCTCGATCGGCGTCGCTGGATCGCGGTCGCCAAGCTTGCGCTCGAAGATGCCGAACGCTTCGCTCGAGGCCTGCATCAACAACGATTCGAAAGCCTGCTGGCTCTGGCGGTAATCGGAGAACGCGCGTGCGGACTTCTGCCAGCGCTCCTGATGTTCGCGCATCAGGCCGAACGTCGGCAGCGAGAACGCGTCGCAGCCGCCTTCCGCACCGTTGACGCCTGACTGCAGGCGCTGGAGCCAGGCAGCCCAGTCCTCCGCGCCGGCGCCGCGCATCGCGCCGAACATCTGGCCGAGCGGATTGGCGCCCAAGGCTTCGCGCCAGGCGCCGGCGATCGCCTGCGGCGATGCATCCCGGCCGGCGAACTGCGTTGCGAGCTGGGCAATCCGCTCGAGCCATGGCGCGGCCGTCGCCTGGAACTGCTTGAACGCGTCCATGGCCGGGTGCTGGGACGCTGCGTCCGGGCTCCACCAGCGCATCGCCTCGCGCCATGGCGCGGCGCCGTCATGCATGCCGGACATGCCCGGCCCACCCGATGCACTGCTGGCGGCCGATTCGCCGCCGGGCATCGTCCGCTGCAAGGCTTCGCGCCAGGTATCCCAGTAACGGCGCGCCAGCTGCTCGAGATCCGCGACCTGCGCGTCGGGTCCCCGTCCCATGTTGAACATCGTCGACTCCTGCAAGGCGCGTTCGATCATAGCAACGCCGCACGGCGCGTACGGCTCAAAGCTTGGGAATGCGCAGCGTCTTGCTGACCATCATCGCGCCCGATGCCGCGAACAGCAGCACCAGCGGATGCAACGACCAGGGACCCAGGCGCAGCTCGCCCAGCCACAGCGCATCGCCGATCCGCCCCTGCGAGGCCGCGACCGCCAGCAGGATCACCAGCAGCAGGCTCGACGGGATCGGCGTGCCTTCGAAGTACTTCACTTTGTCGCTGCCTTGCGACAGCGTTTCTGCGGTCACGTTGTAGCGGGCCAGGCGACTGACCCCGCAACCGACGAAGCCGGCCAGCACGACGGCGTCCCATCCGCCCTGCATGCCGCAGGCGTAGGCGAGCGCTGCCGGCGCGACGCCGAACGAGATCACGTCGGCGAGCGAGTCGAGTTCCCGCCCCAGCGTGGACGCCACCTTGCGCCAGCGCGCGATCCGCCCGTCGAGCACGTCGAAGATGAAGGCCAGGGGGATCAGTGCCATGCCGAACATCAGCATCCGCTGGTCGCCGTCCTGCAGGTAACGCATCGCGGCGAATACCGCGCCGGTGCCGCAGAAAGCGTTGCCCAGCGTGAACCAGTCGGCAAGCTGGAAATCGCGGAGCATCGTGAAATGGCGGGGACGGGACATCGTGGCTCCAGGAATCAGCAGGTCGTACATCGTGCGGGCAGCGGCGCAATGACGCGTGATCGGCGCCCCTGCCAACGGAGGCACTTGCATGACTGATATCAAATTGATATCAATAAACCTCAACTTCCCGAGACGAACACCCATGAAAGAAACTTCGGTCCGCTCTCTGCCCGGCATTCCGATTCTGCTGGTGCAGCTCCTGGTGATCGGGCTGTGCGTCTACTCGTTTCTCGCCACAAAGGGCAGCGGTTCCATGCAGCCGATGGCGTCGATCGGCGTGGCCCTGCTCACCGCGTTTCTTTCGACGGGCCTTTACATGGTGGAACCCAACCAGGCCGCCGTACTCAGTCTGTTCGGCAAGTACATCGGCACCGACAAGTCCAACGGCCTGCGCTGGAACAATCCCTTCCTGACCAAGAAGAAGGTCAGCCTGCGGGTGCGCAACTTCGAGAGTGGGCGGCTCAAGGTCAACGAACTCGAAGGCAGTCCGATCGAGATCGCCGCGGTCATCGTGTGGCGGGTCGTGGACTCGGCGGAAGCCGTGTTCAACGTCGACGACTATGCGAGCTTCGTCCAGATCCAGTCGGAAGCCGCCTTGCGCGCAATGGCGACCAGTTATCCCTACGACCAGCACGACGACGGCCAGATCTCATTGCGCAGCCATCCGACGGAGATTTCCGAGCGGCTCAAGGAGCAGCTCGACGAACGCCTGACCGCGGCCGGTGTCGACGTGCTGGAGGCGCGCATCAGCCATCTCGCCTACGCGCCGGAGATCGCCCAGGCGATGCTGCAGCGCCAGCAGGCCAGTGCGGTCATCGCAGCGCGCACCCGGATCGTGGCCGGCGCGGTGGGCATGGTGGAACTGGCGCTGGCGGAACTGCAGAAGAGCGGCGTGGTCCAGCTCGACGAAGAGCGCAAGGCGGCCATGGTCAGCAACCTGCTCGTCGTGCTGTGCGGCGATCGCGGCACCCAGCCCATCGTCAACACCGGCTCGCTGTACTGATGGCGACGCATCATCTCGCAGCGCTGCTGTTCGCACTGATGGCAGTGCCGGCGTTCCTGTCGGCGCGCTGGCTCGCCGAGGGCCGCCTGCCGCTGTCGAACGGCAGTACGGGCATGAGCGTCCGCGACAAGGCCGTGCTCGACAACAAGCTCGCGCGCCTGCTGCGGATGATCGGCCTGGCGATGCTCGCCACCGCAGCGGGTCTGGTGCTGTGGGGCGAGCAGGAGCGCCGTCTGCTCGGCCTGATCGTGGTGATGTTCCTCGTCGTCAACGGACTCGCCGCCGCCTGCATCTATACCGTCGCCAGCGCCAAGCGGCGCGCACGCCGGGGCGGCGGATGAGCGAGAAGAAGGCCTATCCGCTGCGCATCAATGCCGAGATCCTCGCGGCGGTGCAGCGCTGGGCCGACGACGAGCTGCGCAGTGCGAATGCACAGATCGAATACCTGCTGCGCGATGCATTGCGCCGCGCGGGACGCATCGCCCCACCCGAACACCCCGATCCCCTCGAGGACACGAACGATGAGTGAGCGTTGGCAATACAAGGTGGAGGAGATCAAACCGACCTTCCTCGGCAGCATCAAACCTGTCGATATCGAGGAGCGCCTGCAGGCCCTCGGGTTGCAGGGCTGGGAACTGGTCAACGCGGTCCACGCCACGGCGGTCGGCCCGACCCTGCTGTTCCTGAAGCGCCGGCTGTGACCGCGCAGATGCCGATGCCGCGGCCGCGGCAGGACCTGCGTCTGGCGGTGGTGCTGGCGGCGGTGGCCGCTGCGGCCACGGTTGCCGTCATTCCGTACCTGCTGCAACTCGACCCCGCGCGCACGGCCCAAAGCGCCCAGGTGCCGCTGCCCGCACTGATCGCGATCCAGGCGATGACGATGTTCATCGTCTGCGCCCTGCTCGGCTGGGCGGGCCTGCGCATGGGCCACCACGTCGGCCTCGGCGCTCCCTTGTTGCAGCGCTGGGTCAACCGCCATGGCGATGCCCGTCTGCGGGACCGCGGGCCCGCAACGGCGGTCGGCCTGGGCATCGCCGTAGCGGTCGTGATCCTTGTCCTGTCCCGCGCGCTCGACCCCCTGCTGCTGCCGCCCACCCAGGTGGAAATGACCGACATCGTCGGCGGGCGCAGCGCGCTCTATGGCGCCCTTGCGTCCTTCTACGGCGGCGTGGTCGAGGAACTGCAGTTGCGGCTGTTCCTGATGACGCTGATCGCGTGGGCCGCCACGCGCCTGGCGCGGCTGGTGCGGCGGCGCGGTGGTTCCGATGGCAGCCTGTCGCCGCGCATCGCCTGGCTCGCAATCCTCATCGCTGCGCTGCTGTTCGGCGTCGGCCACCTGCCGGCCGCCGCGACCATCTGGGGTCTCGACGCGGGCGTGGTGCTGCGCACGTTGCTGCTCAATGGCCTGGGCGGTGTCGTATTCGGATGGCTGTACTGGCGACGTGGTTTCGAGATGGCGGTGCTGGCGCATTTCGCAGCCGATATCGTCCTGCATGCGCTGGTGCCCCTGCTGCTGCCGCAAGGCGTGCTGTAGGTCACGCCCCCGCGCCGTCCAAGCGAGCCGACCATGCGCAGCCACGCCACCGTGCCCGCCACCCTGCTCGTCACGACGATCGGCGGGGGGACGCGCGATGCCGGCGGCGGATGCTCAAGCCAAGGTGAAGCGTCTGCTCGAGCAACTGGACCCATCGAACTCCCGCCGCGGCCATTGCCACGTTCGCCCCGCAGATGGCAGCTGCGTTCGATGCCGATTCCCTCCACACCGTTCCAGACACAGATCGAACCAGCCGCCCCATTCACCTCGCGCGATGCGCCGCGGCTCACCCGGAAGCCCAGCGGCATGACCGTGGTGGTCACGCGAACGACGTACGCGGGCCAGGCTTGATGCGAGCGTGGCGATCGAGCCAAACGCCGTGGCGCCGGCCTGCAGGTCGTGCCCGCCGCCACGGCGCCCTGACGACCGGGCGGGCGCCCGCTAAGCTGCCGGCATGCAGACTCCCCCGCCCCGCATCCTGTTCAACACGCCCGATATCGAGCTCTGGCCGGCGGATCTGCTACGCGCGCGCGGCAACCGTGATGCCCGGCTGCTGTCACAGGCCTCGCACGTACTGCGGCGCAAGCGCGACGGGCGCTACCTGGCGGCCGTGGTCGGCACTGGCCTCGCAGGCCTGCTGCCGGGCTGGCAGCGCGGCGTCGATATCGACGCGGTCCTGGATCTGCTCGACGCCGGCCTGCATGCGCTTGCATCGGCAGTGGTGCCCAGCCTGCCTTTGACCGGAGTCGAAACACGGCTGCACGTCCTCGGCCTCGAGGCCGACGCCTACGCATCGCGTACCGGCCTGGCCCTGCTTGCCGAGCCTGCGTGGCTGGCGTTCGCGGGATTCGACCGTTACCGCCGCCCCCTGTGGCTGGATAACCGGACGACCCGCGCATGGCATGCAATGCGACGCGCGGCGCTGGCGGATGACATCGTGCTCGACGCGGTTTCCGGCTATCGCAGCCACGACTACCAGTTCGCCATCTTCGAGCGCAAGCTCGCGCGCGGCCTCGAGCTGGAGGAGATCGTGGCGGTCAACGCCGCGCCGGGCTACAGCGAGCACCACACCGGAAGCGCGCTCGACATCAGCGCGCCAGGCGAGCCGGCCGCCGAAGCCTCCTTCGAGGCCACCCCCGCGTTCGCGTGGTTGCAGCGACATGCGGCCAGTCATGGTTTCACGATGAGCTATCCGCGCGACAACCCGCACGGCATCGTCTACGAGCCCTGGCACTGGCGGCATCACGCCGCCGCTGGCTGAGCAGCCGAGGCGGCTGCGACCTTCCCCGCCCGCGCCGTCCTGGACTGCGGTCAGCGACGCAGCGCAGCCACTGCCTGCAGCGCCCATCCCAGCATCGTCAACATGCCGCCCCAGGGCGCGTAGAACGCCGGCCCGGCGAACAGGTACCGCGACACCAGCGCCCCTGCGAACAACAGCGTGCCCAGTAGCAGCATGAGCAGCGAGGTCATCTCGAGCGCGCCACGCACCGCCCGGCCCAGTACGACGAGCACGATGCCGTGCCCGAATGCGAATACGGCCGCGGTCTGCAGCGCGGCCTGCGCGTCGCCACTGGTCGCATGTGAGGCGTAGGCCGCCAGGCCCACCGAAAGCCCCGCCAGCAGCGCGCCGGCGGCGACCAGTCCTGCAACGTGACGGGCCGCGCGCGTGAATCCGAATCCCATGCCACTCCTCCAAGGCCGGCGGCTACTGCGAGCTCCCCGGAGCCGGCTGCAAAAGAGGGGCCTGAAACGAAACACGCCGCGTCCCGGGGGACGCGGCGTGCGCGATGACACTTAGGGAAGCGCCACTGCTTATTCGGCCGGGGCGGCTTCCGGCGTCGCGTCCGCAGCAGGCGCTGCAGCAGGCGTCGCGTTGGCAGCGGCGGCCGCCTGCGGATCACGCAGCGTCCAGAAGACCTCGAACTCGCCGTTCTCGGTGAACGCCGCATCGATGCCGTTGCGGTAGTTCTCGTACGGACGATCGGTGACTTCCAGGCCCTGCGTCAGCGCCCAGGCGCGGACCGCGTTGCGGACATTGTCGAGCTCGGCCATGAAGCCCTTGTAGTCGGCACGAGCGACACGGGCGCGCGGCAGGTAGACCGCCTTCACCGGACCGAGCAGCTCCAGACCGGTCAGCTCCACGGCATCCGTGGTCGGCGCTGCCACCGGCGCGGCAGCCGTCGCATTCTCGCCGTCCGCCCCGTTCTCGCCTTCCGCAGCGGCAGGCGCAGCCGAACCGGCGCCCTTCTTGCGGACCGGCATTGCGATGTCGAAGGTGTAGGTCTCGCGGCCCAGCTCGGTGGTGATCACGCGCAGCGGACCGGCGGACTCGAGGCCGTTCGCTGCCATGGTGCGGTTGATCCACTCCAGGTTCTGCTTCATCGAGTCCTGGATGACCTGGTTGTTGCGTTCCACCGCACCGGCGCTGACCAGCAGCAGGTTCTCGGCCGGGCGATCAGCCGCCGCCAGGTTGGCCAGCGTGCTGCCCTCGGCGCGGTAGTCGACGTTCGGCACCGCGGCGAGCATGTTCGTCAGCCGATCCAGGCCCAGCTTCATGCCGTCACCGACGTTGCGGCTGACGTACAGGCCCGCGAACCGGCCGAGGAGGTCCCAGCCGTAATCGACGTTGTAGGTCTGGGTGATCTCGATGTTGCGGTTGTTGCGGCCCGTCGGACGCAGCTGGAAGATCATGGTCTTGTCGTTGCCCCGGTTCGGGGTTTCCAGCGCGTAGACCACCCGGCTCTGCGGCACGGACTCGGTGATTTCCCAGCTGCCGTCGCCGACGCGCTTGAGACTGGAGCTGTAGTCGATGCGTGCGCCGACACCGGAAACGGGACCGGAAAGCTTGAGCTCCGCGCCCGGGTCGTAGGCGGTGACGGGCGACCAGTCCTTGAAACGCTGGAGGCTGTTGAGCGTATCGAACACGATCGTCTGGCGACGGTTGGTTTCCGCCGACTCGGTCAACGTGCGGCTGGAGGGAAGCAGAACGGCCACCACAAGAAACAGCACGGCGACGATGACGCAAGAGATCAGCAGTTCGAGCAGACGGGTCATTCAGAGTTCTCCAGGACCAGATCCGGCCTGAGGCGGCACAGACCGGCAATCGTATCAAGTTGCGTGGGGGCGAGCGAGTCTATCGATGGATTTTGCAATGGTGTCGAGTGGAAGGGCGACCCACTGGAACACGTGGGTCCCAGCGACTCAGCGCACCTCCCCGGCGATCCGCCGGACACGGTCCGGAAGGAGGCGCCCAGGCGGCGGCTGAGACCGGCTGGAGCGTCCCCCAGGCAATGGCGGGACATCGGCTTGCGCGGCTCCGATCTGTCCGCGACTGCCGCGACAGACCTGCCGTGGCAGCAGAACCCGCGGAACGGTAATTCAAACGGACTGGAGTGCAAAGGCTTTCTTCGGCTTTTGTCGACGGTAGCCCGCTGGCCAACGCGGCACGGGGCTTCGGGAGGCAGGCCCTCGTCGCGGCGCGCCAGACGCGGGCGAAGTGTCGCGGCCCTGCAGACGAAGGGCCGCCTGCCGGCAGCTACCGCCGGCTCTGCGCGGCCCCGCCGTCCCCCAGCCCGGTCAGACCAGCTGCAGCTCGAAGGCCTTCAGGACAGCCCGGGTCCGGTCGCGCACGCCGAGCTTGGAGAGAATGTTCGAGACGTGATTCTTGATCGTGCCTTCGGCGACGCCCAGGGAGTTGGCGATCTCCTTGTTCGAAAACCCGCCTGCCATCAGGCGCAGGATCTCGGTCTCCCGATCGGTCAACGGATCCGGGCGATCGAGACTGACGAATTCGTTCCGCATCTGCTCAAGTCCGGTGAGCAGGCGCTGGGTCACCGCCGGCTGCACGAGCGATCCGCCACCGGCGACGGTGCGGATCGCGCCCACCAGCTGGTCCAGCGAGACATCCTTGAGCAGGAAGCCCTTGGCACCGGCCTTCAGGCCTGCGAGCACCAGCTGATCGTCGTCGAAGGTGGTCAGGATGATGGTCGGTGGCAACGTGCCGGCCCGGGACAGCGACTGGATCGCTTCCAGGCCGGACATCACCGGCATGCGCATATCCATCAGCACCACGTCCGGCCTGGCCTGCGGAATGGTCTCCACGGCCTGCTTGCCATCGGACGCCTCTGCGACCACTTCGATCCCCCCGTCGAGCGCGAGCAGGGAACGGATGCCCTGGCGGACCAGGGTCTGGTCGTCGACCAGACAGACTCGAATCATGGTGTTTCCCCTTTGTACGGATTCATGCCGGACGCCCCCTGCCCCGGCGCGCAGCATCGCGCAGCCCGGTCGCATCCGCCAGCGGCAATTCCAGACGCAGGACGAAGCCCCGATCCGGCGCGGTTTCGACCTGCAGGCTGCCGCCATAGGCCGCCAGCCGCTCGCGCATGCCGGTCAGACCGTTGCCGGCGCGCGTGACCTCGGCGCCGCGCCCGTCGTCGCGCGCGTCGAGCCGGACCGCATCGGCGTCCTGGCTGTAGCGCAGCCGCAGCAGGCTCGCGCCGGAATGGCGCACGGCGTTTGTAATGATCTCCTGGGTACAGCGCAGCAGCACGTGGGCGCGCTCGGGATCGTCGACGACGAACTGCACCGGCAGCTGCATGTCCACCTGCAGGCTGGGCACATGCTCGGCCAGCGGCAGCAGGGTCGCGCGCATGTCGATCGCATCATCGTCGCGCAGCTGGCTCACCGCCTCGCGCACGTCGCTGAGCAGCAGTTTGGCCAGCGTCTGCGCCTGGTTCACATGCTCCTGTGCCTGACCGCTGGCCAGGTGGCTGGCGATCTCGAGATTGAGACTGAGCGCGGTCAGGTGATGGCCCAGCAGGTCATGCAGCTCGCGCGAGATCCGGGTGCGCTCGTTGACCCGGACGCTCTCGGCCAGCAGCGCCCGCGTCGCCCGCAGCTCGGCATTGAGGCGGCGCTGCTCCTCGCGCGCCTGGGCCTGCTGGCGCGCGACGAAGCCGGTGACGAAGGCGAAGCCGGTGAAGCCGACATACAGCGCCGCCTGCAGCACGGCCTCGACCCAGGTGAAATCGAAACCCCGCACATAGACCGGCACGATCACGAATTCGCAGGCCACCAGCAGCGCCACGCCCACCCAAAGCGGCAGCAGCCATGGCAGCACGCAGGCCACGACCATCAGCAGGATGCTGCCCAGCCCGCTCTGGCTGTAGTAGCTGATCCCGATCGCGCTGCCGGCCAGCAGCAGGACCAGCAGGTGGTCGAAGGCGCGGATCCGGCGCTCGCCGAGGCCGCGCGTGAGCCAGGCGTAGCTCATGCCGAACACGGCCCAGGCCCCCCATGTGGGCCAGCTCTCGATGGCAATCAGCGCCCCGCCCTCACCCAGGCGCTCGGCCGGCGCCAGCGACAGCATCAGCAGCGGCACGCCAATCACCGCCCAGGTGAACAGGCCGGCGATCCGAAGGAGGCGGTTATGGTTCAGATGACGGAGCATGCCGGCATGTTAGGCGCATGGCGGCATCCCCGGACGGGCCTGAAGTCATGCCGGCGGGGCGCGCCCCGGTCGCCCGGCGGACCCTGACATGCAATAATCCTGCCCTGTGCGACGCGCAGCGGCAGGAGCGCCGCGACCGGTCGTCTCGCGCGCCCCCGGTTGTCCCTGGAGTCTGGAATGTCGATCGTCGTCCGCGACGTGCGCGAGCACGAGCTGGATTCCATCCTCGAACTCAACAATGCCGCCGGCCCCTCGATCCTGCCTCTGGACCGGCCGCGCCTCCGCCACCTGCACGACACTGCGGAGTACTTCCGTGTCGCCGAACGCGACGACGCGATGGTCGGGTTCCTGATCGGGTTCGGCGCCGGCAGCGACCACGACAGCAGCAACTTCCGCTGGTTTGAATCGCACCACCCCGATTTCTTCTACATCGACCGCGTCGTCGTCGCCAGCCGCCGTCGCGGCGGCGGTGTCGGTCGCGCGTTCTACGCCGACGTCCAGAGCTACGCGGAAGTCCGCTATCCACTGCTGACCTGCGAAGTGTTCCTCGAGCACGACAACGATCCGGTGCGGCTGTTCCACGGCAGCTTCGGCTTCCGCGAGGTCGGCCAGCACGTGATGCCGGGCACCGAGATCCGCGCCTCGATGCTGGTCAAGGACCTGTGCAGCTACGCCTGGGTACGCGAGAC
Organism: Luteimonas chenhongjianii; assembly: GCF_002327105.1. GTDB lineage: Bacteria > Pseudomonadota > Gammaproteobacteria > Xanthomonadales > Xanthomonadaceae > Luteimonas > Luteimonas chenhongjianii. Next base: position 2,587,191 of record NZ_CP023406.1, read on the forward strand.
CTATGGCGGCAAGCTGCCCGACGAACCCTGGCTGGGCAAACCCCGCGTGCCAGTCCGCAAATCCGAGGAGTCTGAAGCCTGATGGCGTCCCGCCCCACCCCGCCCGTCGATTTCGAACCGGCCGGCGAACTGAAAATCGGCCAGGTCGGCATCGCCAACCTGCGCGTGCGCACGCTCGACGTCGCGCGCCTTGCCGAAGAGATGCAAAGCCGGGTGTCACGTGCGCCCAAGCTGTTCGACCGCGCCGCGGTGATCCTGGACTTCGGCGGCCTCGCCGAGCTGCCCGACACGCGCACCGCGCGGGCGCTGATCGATGCGCTGCGCGGCGCAGGCGCGCTGCCGGTCGCACTGGCCTGGGGCAGCCCGGCCAACGCCGCGCTCGCCGAAGCACTCGACCTGCCGGTGCTGTCGAAGTTCCGCGCCCAGTACGAAAGCGCCGAAGGAGCGGCGCAGCCCGCCCCGCGCGCCGTGCCGGCCGCGGAATCCGCCCCGGCGCCCGTCCGGCCTGCGCCGTCACCCGCAGCCTCGGCCGAGCCCGGCCTGATCCAGGCCTCGGCAGTACGTTCGGGCCAGCAGCTCTATGCGCAGAACCGCGACCTCACCGTGCTGTCCTCGGTCGGCGCCGGCGCCGAAGTCATCGCCGATGGCTCGATCCACATCTACGGCCCCTTGCGCGGCCGCGCCCTGGCGGGTGCACAGGGGAATGCGATGGCGCGTATCTTCTGCCGCAGCTTCCATGCCGAGCTGGTCGCTGTGGCAGGACACTACAAGGTGCTGGAAGATATTCCCCGCGAACTCCATGGCAAGGCCGTCCAGGTCTGGCTGGAGCATGACGAATTGAAGATCGCCGCACTCGAATGACGGCGACATACCTGGAGATGTGTTTTGGCTGAAATCATCGTGGTCACCTCGGGCAAGGGCGGCGTCGGCAAGACCACCAGCAGCGCGAGCATCGCCATCGGCTTTGCCCGCCAGGGCAAGCGCACGGCGGTCGTCGACTTCGACGTGGGCCTTCGCAATCTCGACCTGATCATGGGCTGCGAGCGCCGGGTGGTGTACGACCTGGTCAACGTCGTGCAGGGCGAGGCATCGCTCAAGCAGGCGCTGATCAAGGACAAGCGCTTCGACAATCTCTACGTGCTGGCAGCGTCGCAGACCCGCGACAAGGACGCGCTGACCAAGGAGGGCGTCGAACGCGTGCTCAAGGAACTCGCCGATGAAGGCTTCGATTTCATCATCTGCGACTCGCCGGCCGGCATCGAAAAGGGCGCGTTCCTGGCGATGTACTTTGCCGACCGCGCCATCGTCGTGGTCAATCCGGAAGTGTCCTCGGTGCGCGACTCCGACCGCGTCATCGGCCTGCTGCAGTCCAAGACCCGCCGCGCCGAGAACGGCGAGCGCGTGGAGGAACACCTGCTGCTGACCCGTTACAGCCCGGCGCGCGTGGAGACCGGCGAAATGCTGTCGATCACCGACGTGGAGGAAGTGCTGGGCCTGAAGACGATCGGCGTGATTCCCGAGTCCGGCGACGTGCTCAATGCGTCCAACAAGGGCGAGCCGGTGATCCTGGCGAGCGAATCCGCGGCAGGCCAGGCCTACGACGACGCGGTCGCGCGCCTGCTCGGCCAGGAGCGCCCGATGCGCTTCACCACCACCGAGAAAAAGGGCTTCTTCAGCAAGCTGTTTGGAGGCTGATCATGGGTATGTTCGATTTCCTCAGGCCGAAGAAGAACACCGCGTCGATCGCCAAGGACCGCTTGCGCATCATCGTCGCGCAGGAGCGGACCAGCCGCGGCGCGCCGGACTATCTGCCGCTGCTGCAGCGCGAGCTGCTCGAGGTGATCCGCAAGTACGTCAGTATCGACGTCGACGCGGTCAAGGTGGATCTGGTCAAGGACGGCGACCACGACGTGCTCGACATCTCGGTCGCGCTGCCCGAAGAGCGTACGGCGCCCGCTTGAGCGGGACCGTGGATCCGGCTCACGGCATCGACGGCGCGGATATGGGCGCAGCCGTGCTGCGCCTGGCCGACATCGGCTTCGACGCGCCCACGGGCCTGCTCGCGCGCTACGGACTTGCGCTGCGGCGCGTGCCCGACGGCGCTCCGATTCCCGGCAGCTACTGGGGCGCGCCGGAGGCCGGGATCATCGGCCACGAGGTCCATGCCCGAGGCGACACGCCCGTGCATTCGCTGTTGCACGAAGCGGGCCATCTGATCGTGTTGCCGGCCGAGCGTCGCGCAGCGGTGCATACCGACGCGACCGATTCGGTCGAGGAGGAAGATGCGACCTGCTATCTGCAGATCGTGCTCGCCGACGCGCTGCCGGGTGTCGGACGCGCGCGGCTGATGGCCGACATGGACGCCTGGGGCTACACCTTCCGCCTGGGCTCGGCGCGGGCGTGGTTCGAGTGCGACGCCGAAGACGCACGTGCCTGGCTGCTGGCGCGCGGCCTGTTGCCGGACTGATCGCGCATCCGGTCGGTGGCGCGCAGCCGTCGCCTGCGTAAAGTGGCGCCTTCCGTCACTTGCGGCACCTCCGGCGCCGCACTAGCCTCCCGGTACCCCAGTCGACCGGAAGCCGTCCGATGATCCATCGCCATGCCCTGCTCGCCCTGGCGGTCGCCGCGAGCCTGACGCTCGCCGGCTGCAACCGCACCGCCTCCCCCGATGCCGGCACGACGGCCACGGACACCACGACGCCGGGCGACGAAACCGCCGACCAGTTCATCGCCCGGGTCAACGAGGAACTGCGCGCCCTGATGCCGGAGCTGACCGCCTCGCAGTGGCTGTCGGCGACCTACATCAACGACGACAGCCAGCTGCTCGCGGCCAAGTACAACGAGCGCTACCTGGCCCAGCTCAATGAGTGGATCGAGCAGGCGCGCCGGTTCGAGGGTCAACAGATGACGCCCGAAACCGCTCGGGCGATCAATCTGCTCAAGCTCGGCGCCGCGATGCCGCCGCCCCGCGATCCCGAACACCTCGCCGAGCTGACGAAGATCGCCTCGAAGATGGAAGGCACCTACGGCGCGGGCCAGTACTGCACCGACGAGGGCGAGGCGCGCAGCTGCCGCCAGCTCGGCGAGCTCGAGGACGTACTGCGCAGCAGCCGCGATTACGACGCCCAGCTCGATGCGTGGCAGGGCTGGCATACGATCGCCCAGCCGATGCGCGCCGACTACACGCGCTTCGTCGAACTGGTCAACGAGGGCGCACGCGACCTCGGTTTCGCCGATGCCGGCGAGGCCTGGCGCTCGGGATACGACATGCCGCCTGCCGAGCTCGCCGCGGAAACCGATCGCCTCTGGGGCCAGGTCAAACCACTCTACGAGCAGCTGCACTGCTACACCCGCGCGCGCCTGGACGCGCGCTACCCCGGCCGCGGCACGGTCGACGGCGGCCTGCTGCCGGCGCACCTGATGGGCAACATGTGGCAGCAGGATTGGGGCAACCTGTGGGACATCCTCCAGCCCTACCCGGCTGCCGGCAGCCTCGACGTGACCGGTGCGCTGGAGAAGAACTACCAGACCCTGCTCAACGAACGGATGGTCAGGGAGAACGCGCTGATCGACTCCGATCGTCGCGCCGATGTCGCCCACGCGGCGAAGCTCGAGAACGCAAAGCGCATGAACCAGCGCGCCGAGGACTTCTATGTATCGCTCGGCATGCCGAAGCTGCCGGAGAGCTTCTGGACCAAGACCCAGTTCATCAAGCCGCGCGACCGGGATGTCGTCTGCCACGCCAGCGCCTGGGACATGAACATGGCCGGCGACGTGCGCACGAAGATGTGCACCAAGCCCAACGAGGAAGACTTCACCACGATCTACCACGAGCTGGGCCACATCTATTACGACCTGGCCTACAACAGCCAGCCGCCGCTGTTCCAGGGCGGCGCGCACGACGGTTTCCACGAGGCCATCGGCGACACCGTGGTGCTTGCGATGACCCCGCAGTACCTGCAGACGATCGGTCTGGTCGGCGAACAGCAGCAGACCCAGGAATCGCTGGTCAATTCGCAGATGCGCATGGCGCTGGCCAAGGTATCGTTCCTGCCGTTCGGGCTGATGATCGACCGCTGGCGCTGGGGCGTGTTCGACGGTTCGATCACGCCCGACAACTACAACGCCGCGTGGTGGTCGCTCAAGGCGCAGTACCAGGGCGTCGCCCCGCCGAGCCCGCGCGGCGAGGAGTTCTTCGACGCCGGCGCGAAGTACCACGTGCCGGGCAACACGCCCTACACGCGCTACTTCCTGTCGCACGTGCTGCAGTTCCAGTTCTACAAGGCGCTGTGCGATGCGGCCGGCCACACAGGGCCGCTGTACGAGTGCAGCTTCTACGGCAACAAGGCGGCGGGCGAGAAGTTCTGGGCGATGCTCCAGAAGGGCAACAGCCAGCCGTGGCAGCAGACGCTCAAGGAACTGACCGGCGAGGAGCGGATGGACGCCGCCCCCGTGCTCGAATACTTCGCGCCGCTGCAGGCCTGGCTCGCCCAGCAGAACGAAGGCCGGACCTGCGGCTGGACCGCGCCTGCCGCTGCGCAGTCGCCCGCAGCCCCTGCCGCCTCGCAGCCGGCTGCGGAGACGCCGCCGCGCGGCTGACGCCGGAGAACAGGAACTCGGGGCCGGCGCATAGCCGGCCCTTTTTTTTTGCCTTCCCGGGCGGAGGCCGCGGCCACCTCCGATGGCGCGGCATCGACCGAAGCTGCACCATGCCCACGCCACTGCACGGCTGCTCCGCTGCAGTCGGCGCTGCTCACTCGGGCCAGCCATGCTCGGCGCGCGGATCAGCCGCGCCGCCCTGCCCGGTACGAATGCGACGCGCCACCAATCAGACCACCCGCCGACCGCGGCCACGTGTCGCGGGATGACCGGCGCCCCAGGTCGGAACTGTCTACATCTGGTCGGTGGGCTCGAGCGATGCCGGTTCACGCGGACAGGCCGGTGCGCGCGTGCCGCGCGAAAGCTCCCAGCGCCAGAACATCCAGCCAACCAGCATGAACGCGGCCGAGGTCGCGGCGAGCAGCAGCGGCTGGTGGCTGACCAGTGGCGACAGCAGCCCGGCGACCACGGCATTGAGCACCAGGCCGGTGAAGGCCTGCAGCGACGAGGCCGACCCGCGCTGGCGCGGATACATGTCCAGGATCGCCAGGGTCAGGATCGGGAAGGTCAGCGCGATGCCGAAGGCATTGAGCAGGGCGGGCATGACCGCCCACGGCACGGCGGGCTGGTCGACCAGCAGGTTGTAGGCGACATTCAATGCCACCGCGACGCCGCTGCAGGCGAAGCCGATGTTCGCCAGCCGCGTGCCGGTGATGCGTCCGGCCGCGCGTCCCGAGACCCATGAGCCGAGCATCATGCCGCTGATCATCGGCACGAAGAACCAGCCGAACTGGCGTTCGTTGAGCCCCAGCACATCGACGACGAATACCGGTGTCGAGGCGATGTACAGGAACAGCGCCGAGAAATTGAATGCACCGGCCGCGGCGAGGCGCTGGAAGCGGCCGTTGGTGACGATCGCCACGTAGTCGCGCAGCAGCCGCCGCGGCGCGAGCGAGATGCGGTGTTCGCGCGGGTGGGTTTCCGGCAACCAGAGCCAGACCACGACCAGCAGCACCAGCGAGAACGCCACGAGGAACCAGAAGATCAGCGGCCAGCGGCCCCAGCCCAGCAGCCAGCCGCCGATGATCGGCGCGATCGCGGGCGCGATGCTGAAGATCATCATGACCTGGCTCATCAGCCGCTGCGCATCGTCGCCCTGCAGCACATCGCGGATCACCGCGCGCCCGACGATCAGACCGACACCCGCCGATAGCCCCTGCAGCGCGCGGAATGCCAGCAACGTGACCAGGTCGGTCGACAGCGCGCAGCCCACCGAGGCGAGCACGAACACCACCAGGCCGCCGAGAATCACCGCGCGCCGGCCGATGGCATCCGACAGCGGCCCATGGACGATGCTCATCAGCGCATAGGCGATCAGGTAGACGGCGATCGTCTGCTGCATGGCTGCAGGATCCGCGTCGAGATCGCGGCCCATGGCCGGGAACGCCGGAAAGATCGTGTCGATCGAGAACGGTCCGAACATCGCCAGACCTGCCAGCAGCAGAGCCAGTGTGCGGATCGACGGCATCCGGGGCTGCCTCACGCGGCCACCCGCCATGCGCTTGCGGGGGCAGATGCCGCGGCGGGGGACGACGCGGCGGCGGCGGCGGCGGTACAACAGGATTCGGACATGGGGACCCCGGCAGACGTCCGTATTCACGGACCGGTCGCGGCGCAGGCGCCGCACGCAAGCGCGACATCATAGGCGGGTCCATGCGCACGCCCCGGCAACGACGCGTTCCGCCGGCCGACGGGCACGCGCGGGGGCGCAGAGGGCCCGGTATAATGCGCCGTGTATGCAGTGGGAGAAGCGGGCGCTCCGCGTGAGCGTCCCTGCCGTAGGCGCAACCGCCCGGAATCGCTCAGGCCCAGTACCGCTGCAGCGGCAACACTCTGGAGAGACCGGAGGCCCGTAGGGGCACACCCGGCGCCGAAGGGGCACGAAGCACATCGCTTCCAAACTCTCAGGCAAAAGGACAGAGGGGCACGCGGAAGACCGGCGGTCTTGCGCCAGCGTCGACCCGAGTGGATCGACACGGGCGTGCGCCGGCACTCCATTGCCCCGCACATTCCGGATGCCCGCCATGACCGCCGTCTCCCTGCGCGACCTCGAACACTCCTCGGCCTTCGTCGAGCGCCATATCGGCCCCAACGACGCCGAGATCGCCCACATGCTCGAGGTCGTCGGCCACGAATCGCTCGATGCGATGACCGACGCGATCGTGCCTGCCACGATCGCCTCGCGTGCGCCGCTGGCCCTGCCCGACGCGATGACCGAAGTCGATGCGCTGGCGAAGATCCGCGGCGTGGCCAAGCGGAACACCGTGCTGCGCAGCGTCATCGGCCAGGGCTATTACGGCACCCACACGCCCAACGTCATCCTGCGCAACATCCTCGAGAATCCGGCCTGGTACACGGCCTACACGCCGTATCAGGCGGAGATCTCGCAGGGCCGCATGGAAGCGCTGATCAACTTCCAGACCATGGTCACCGACCTGACCGGCATGGACATCGCCAATGCTTCGCTGCTGGACGAGGCGACCGCGGCCGCCGAGGCGATGACGCTGGCCAAGCGTTCGGCGAAGTCGAAGTCCAACGTGTTCTTCGTCGCTGATGACCTGCATCCGCAGACGCTCGACGTGCTGCGCACCCGGGCCGATGGCCTGGGCATCGAGCTGCTGGTCGGTCCGGCGGCCGACGCCAGGGACGCTGAGAGCTACGGCGTGCTGCTGCAGTACCCCAACACCTTCGGCCGCATCGACGACCATTCGGCCGTGGCCGAGGCCGTGCATGCGCGCGGCGGCATCGTTGCGGTGGCGACCGACCTGCTGGCGCTGACCCTGATCCAGGCGCCGGGCCGCTGGGGCGCCGACATCGTCGTCGGCAATACCCAGCGCTTCGGCGTGCCGTTCGGCTTCGGCGGCCCGCATGCCGGCTTCATGGCCTGCCGCGATGCCTACAAGCGCTCGATGCCGGGCCGCCTGATCGGCGTGTCGGTCGACGCGGACGGCAACCAGGCCTACCGCCTGACGCTGCAGACCCGCGAGCAGCACATCCGCCGCGAGAAGGCGACCTCCAACATCTGTACCGCGCAGGTGCTGCTGGCCGTGATGGCCTCGATGTATGCGGTCTACCACGGCCCCGACGGCCTGACACGGATCGCGCGACGCACCCACCGCTTCGCCTCGATCCTCGCCGCCGCGCTCGGCAAGGCCGGCGTGACGGTTGGCGATGCGTTCTTCGACACGCTGCACGTGACCGGCGTCGATGCCGATGCACTTCACGCCAGTGCGCGCGCAGCCGGCTTCAACCTGCGCGCGATCGACGCATCCTCGGTCGGCATCAGCCTCGACGAGACCACGACCCGCGATGAAGTCGTCGCGCTCGCCAAGCTGTTCGGCGTGGAGGCCGACATCGAGGCACTGGACGCCGAGACCGCCGATGCGCTGCCGCAGGCACTCGCACGCGACACGCAGTTCCTGACCCACCCGGTGTTCAATACCCACCACAGCGAACACGAACTGCTGCGCTACATGCGCATGCTGGCCGACCGCGACCTGGCGATGGACCGCACGATGATCCCGCTGGGCTCGTGCACGATGAAGCTCAACGCCACCGCCGAGATGATCCCGGTCACCTGGCCCGAGTTCGCCAACATCCATCCGCTGGCGCCGGCCGACCAGACCGTCGGCTACAGCGAGCTGATCGACGGACTCGAGGCGATGCTGGTCGAGATCACCGGCTACGACGCGGTGAGCTTCCAGCCGAACTCAGGCGCGCAGGGCGAGTTCGCCGGCCTGCTCGCGATCCGCGCCTACCAGAAGGCGCAGGGCCAGGGCCATCGCGACATCTGCCTGATTCCCGAGTCGGCGCACGGCACCAATCCAGCATCGGCGCAGATGGTCGGCATGACCGTGGTGGTCACCCGCTGCGACAAGGACGGCAACGTCGACATCGACGACATCCGCGCCAAGGCCGAGAAGTATTCGGATCGCCTGGCCGCGATCATGATCACCTACCCCTCCACGCACGGCGTGTTCGAGGAGGATGTGGTCGCGATCTGCGACATCGTCCACCAGCACGGCGGCCAGGTGTACACCGACGGCGCCAACATGAACGCCCTCGTCGGCGTGGCCAAGCCCGGCAAGTGGGGTTCTGACGTCTCCCATCTGAATCTGCACAAGACCTTCTGCATTCCGCACGGCGGCGGCGGCCCGGGCGTCGGCCCGTGCGCGGTCAAGTCGCACCTTGCGCCCTACCTGCCGCGCGCGCTCGGCGGCGACGGCGAGGTCGGCATGGTCTCGGCGGCGACCTTCGGTTCGGCGTCGATCCTGCCGATCAGCTGGATGTACATCGCGATGATGGGCGCTGCCGGCCTGCGCCGCGCGACCCAGGTTGCGCTGCTCAACGCCAATTACGTGGCCAAGCGCCTGGCGCCGCACTTCCCCACGCTCTACACCGGCCGCAATGGCCTGGTCGCGCACGAGTGCATTCTCGACCTGCGCCCGATCAAGGACGCGACCGGGATCAGCGCCGAGGACGTGGCCAAGCGCCTGATCGACTTCGGCTTCCACGCGCCGACGCTGAGCTTCCCGGTCTCGGGCACCTTGATGGTCGAGCCGACCGAGAGCGAGTCGCTGCACGAGCTCGACCGCTTCATCGACGCGATGATCCAGATCCGCGGCGAGATCCGCAGCATCGAGGAGGGTCGTCTCGACCGCGAGGACAACCCGCTCAAGCACGCCCCGCACACCGCGATGCAGGTCACCGCCAGCGAGTGGACCCACAGCTATCCGCGCGAACTGGCCGCGTTTCCGCTCGCGACGCTGCGCCACACCAAGTACTGGCCGCCGGTCGCGCGCGTCGACAACGTGCACGGCGACAAGAACGTGTTCTGCAGCTGCATTCCGGTGGGCTCGCCGGAAGAGGAACCCGAGGCCTTCAGCGAGCCTGACGTCGTCTGACGGCTTCGGGCAGGGGCGCGGCGACTGCGCCGCGTCACCTGCCGGCCACTGGCCCGGCGCGTCCGGGTCGTTTGGCCGACTGGCCTGCCGTCCGGATGCCACGCCGTATCGGGCTCCGCCCCCGCGGCGCTGCCGCACTCCGGTGTCCGGCATGAGCACGCCTGCGCTGCGACCCCTTACGCCGCTTCCTTCCACGCGGCCGGAGGCGAGCACGCACGCCGCCGCTCCCCAGCATGCATTACCTCGGCTTTGCGCCTTGCCGTGGGGCCAGCAGCCGCTGCGCCGCACGTGGGGACACTCCAGAAACCGGGTCAAGCAAGCGGATCTCCGATGCGGGCGCCGCCCGGCGAGGGCTCGTGGTCCGCAATCGGCATGCCCGGGTGGAGGGGCACGGACACAGACAACCAGCCGTGAACCATTGGGGAGCATCCATCGATCCACGTCGGCGCCCGGACATTGCACGCGCCCGGGACAGTAGCCGCTGATCAGTCAGCCTTACCCGCCTGCAGCGTCATCGACGCCAGCAGTGCGTCGATCGCCATCGGCCGGCCGAGGTGATAGCCCTGCGCCTGGTCGCAGCCGTGCGCCCGCAGCCATTCGAGCTGTCCCGCCTCCTCGACGCCTTCGGCGATGATCGACAGGCCCAGCCCATGTCCGAGCGCGATCATCGCCCGGCAGATCGCCGCACTGCGGGAGTCGCGGGTCACGTCGCGGACGAAGCCACGATCGATCTTCAGATGATCCAGCGGGAGCTCGCGGAGGTAGGCCATGCTCGAAAACCCGGTACCGAAGTCGTCGATCGACAGGCACAACCCCGCCTCCCGCAGGGCGCCCATCAGCGAGCGTGCATCTTCGGGATGGCGCAACAGCACGCTCTCGGTCAACTCCAGATGCAGCGCATGCGCGGGCAGCTTGTGGCGCTCGAACAGGCGGCGGATCGCGTCGGCCGACATGCCGGCCTCGAACTGCACGGCCGAGACGTTCACCGCGATCGCCACGTCGCCATGTCCGGCCGCAGCCAGCCGGCTATGCAGGCGTGCGGATTCCTCGAGCACCCAGGTGCCGATCGGCACGATCAGCCCCGACTCCTCGCACAGCGGGATGAACTGTGCCGGAGGCACGAAGCTGCCGTCGCTCTGGCGCCAGCGCAACAGGGCTTCGAGCGCGACGACACGTCCCCGGGCCAGATCGAAGATCGGCTGGAAGTGCAGTTCGAACTCGCGATGCTCATGCGCCTGGCGCAGCTGGCGCACCATCGCCAGCCGCCCCGTCGCCTGTTCGGCCATCGCGGCGCTGTAGGGAACGACCTGCAGGTTCTCGCGCCGCGCGTGCAGCGAGGCGAGCGCCGCATTGCCGATGACCTTCTCGGCGCCGCCGTCCTCGCACGTGCCGATTGCCAGACCGATCCATGCGCCCAGCGGGAACGTGCCACCTTCCGCCTCGACGGGCCGGCCGATGGCGTCCACGAGCGCTGCGACCATCGCGTCCATTTGGCCCGGATCGAGCGCGGCGATGACGAAGGTCTGCGAGGGCAGGTAGCCACTGACCCCGCAGTCCTCGGCCACGCGACGGAAGCGTGCGGCCACTTCGCACAGGATGCTTTCGCCAGCGCGCCGGCCCTGCGTCGGCGCAACCAGTTCGAGATCGCGCAACTGCAGGTAGGCCACCGCGAACCCATTGCCCGCCTTTGCCGCGCAATGCGCGTCCAGCTGCTCGGCCAGTGCAGGCAGGTTGAGCATGCCGGTGGTGACGTCATGGCTGGCGCGCCAGGCCAAGGCCCGCTCGTAGCTCGCCTGTGCACCGATGTCTTCGGCGAGTACCAGACGCGCCTGCCGCCCGTCGAGTTCGATCGTGCGTGCATGCATGCGCACTTCGACGAGGCGCCCGTCGCGCGCCTTCAGGAGCCAGTTCCGTTGCAACCCGTCCGGCCCTCCCCCGTCCAGCAGCACCTCGCGACCGGCCGCATGGTCCTGCGGCGCGAGCAGATGGATGACCGAAAGATTCTGCAGGTCTTCGCGGCTGTAACCGTAGGTGTCGACCGCCGCCTCGTTGACCGCCAGGAACCGCAGATCCTCGAGATCGTAGACCCATGAGGGCAACGGGTTGCGCTCGAACAGATGACGGAACTGCTGCTCCGCAAGCGCCATGCGCGACTGTGCGTCGCGGCGTTCGGTGATGTCGGTGACCGTCCCCGTCATCACCGCCCCGCCGCGGTCGTTGATGGTCGCGCCACGTGCCTTCAGCCAGCGCATGCCGCCGTCGGGGAGACAGACACGATATTCCTGCGCAAACGGCAACCCGTCCTCCTGCAGGGCCAGGAGTTCGCAGCGCACCCGCTCCCGGTCGTCTTCGTGGAGACGGTCGAAGAGTGCTTCGAACGGCACGTGACCTTCCCGGCGCTCCAGGCCGAAAAGCGCTGCCATCTCCTCGGTGACGCGCACATGCTCCGCACCGGGCGACAACCGCCATACCCCGGTCGCCGACGCCAGCTGCGCCTGCTGAAGCCAGTCCGCCTGCTCGGCCACCGCTGCGGCCAGGCCCACCCGAGCCCGCTCGTCCCGGCGCGCGCGGCGCAGAACGACAGCGAATCCGAGCCAGTAGAACCCGGCAATGCCCAGCGCTGCGGCCGAGTACAGACGCCATGGTGCGAGCGCTTCGTGCAGCCCGATGCCCGCGCTGACGACAAAGGGATACTCACTGGTGCCGCTGAAGGTGAAGGCCCGCCTGATGCCATCGAGCGGGCTCACCCCTTCATCGATCAGCCGGCCATCGCCGTGGGCGAGCTGGCCGGGGAGTTCGACCTGCCGCCCCACGTGTCGGCCCTCTCCGAACCGGGCCAGGACCACACCGTCACGCGTGTAGACCGTCGCGCTGCCATCGCGCCCGATATCGAGCGCGTTGACCATCCACTCCAGCTCGCGGGTCCGGAACATCGCGACCAGCCAGCCCCCGTCCGCCATCCGCATCGCCAGAGGCAGCAGCCATTCGCCGGAATGCCGCAGCAGCGGACCCGCGGTCAACGGCGCGGCGCCCGGGGTCAGGGTCGCGAGCCACTCGGCGACCTGCTCCCGACCGCCCGGATACGCCGTACCGGTGGTGCCCGCGTTGCCGGTGCTGCCGTAGACCACGATGCGTTCGATCTCGTCGTGCCGGGCGACCACGGCGTTGATCGAGAATTCGAGGTGCGTCGCGGCGAGATCGTCGGCACGTTCGCCGAAGAACGCGCGCTCGGCGGCGATCCCCTCCATTGCCCGCTCGAGGTTCCGCATTTCGTAGTAGACCGGGCGATCGATTCCGTTGGCCAGCGCCACACTCTGGCGGAATGCGGCTTCCAGACGCGCCTGCCGATCGAACAGCATCAGGGCGCCGAGCCCGATCATGAGCACCAGGCCAAGCCAGAGGCCGATGTTGCGTATCGCGCGCACCGAGCGCATGCGCCTGGTGGTCAGTTGCGGTTCGCTCACCTGTCGGCCGCTCCGTACAACAGTCTTGGCCCCATATTGCCTCCCAACCCGACCGCGTGCCATCTGCAACGCTCCGCGCCCCGCGCCGCGCCAGAGATCAGTCTGGAACATCGATGCATCGTCATCGAACTCCGCTGCGGCGTTCACGGCCTTTTACCGGGAAAACCGTCATGGTCGGTCCACTTCCAGGCAGGGACATGTCATGTCGAAAAACCACGCGCCCCCCGGCCCGAACTCCGACAAGCCCCCGCGGACCGCCAATGTGGGCGTCAACGATCGCAAGGCCTCCAAGGCGGACGACTACGCCCACGACAACAATCGCTCGGCCGAGGGAAACGACGCATCGCTGACCAGCGGGCCGGCCTTCGAGCGCCGCGTACATGCCGATGGCTCGGTCAGCGGCGCCCCGCCGGAGATCGACGACGAGACCTCCGGCGAAGTCAATGCGGAACAGGGAAAAAGCGCTGCTACTCCGGCGCGCAAGGGCCCGGCTGGCGCGAGCTGAGCGGTCGCACCCGTACCGCGGGTCGATGGCGGCCAGCGCGCCTCAGGAACGCGTCCGAAGGGAATCGGAATACGGCACTGCAACTACCTGCATGTCCGCGTGGCCGGTACCGTGAGCAGTGCGCGCTCAGAAACGGTCCACGCGCTTCGGCGGCGACACAAAAAGCGCTCCCTCCGGATCGCAGATCCAAGCTTGAGTCTGGGCTGGTCGCTTCGCGCGACGCCCGTCGTCCACGGACCGCTGTGTGATGGCGGTCGCGCGCGGGGACTGCGGCACGGGAGTGTCTTGGATCGAGTCCGACCCCCGCAAGACGGTCCGGTTGCACACGCAAGGAACTCGCGACCGCGCAGCGCGATCCCCACCCCGCTTTCCAACTGTCTGGCCCCGTACCAGCCGCGTGCACCCGCGCAGGACAGACGGCGATCCCCTAGAATCCGCACCGTCCTCACCCCCGGAGTCTTCGCATGTCCTCATCCCCTCTCGCGTACCGCCGCGTCCTGCTCAAGGTGTCCGGCGAGGCCCTGATGGGAGGAGAGGACTATGGCATCGATCCCAAGGTGATCGGACGTCTTGCCGACGAGGTCATCGAGGCCCAGAAGGCTGGCGCCGAGGTCGGCGTGGTCATCGGCGGCGGCAACATCTTCCGCGGCGCGGGCCTGGCGGCCGGCGGTATGGACCGGGTCACCGGCGACCAGATGGGCATGCTGGCCACCGTGATCAACGCGCTGGCGATGCAGGACGCGCTGGAGAAGCGCGGCGCTCGCGTCCGCGTGATGAGTGCGATCAAGATCAACGACGTCTGCGAGGACTACATCCGCCGCCGCGCGATCCGCCACCTGGAAAAGGGCCGCATCGGGATCTTCGCCGCAGGCACGGGCAATCCGTTCTTCACTACCGATTCGGGCGCCGCGCTGCGCGCGATCGAGATCGGCGCCGACCTGCTGCTCAAGGCGACCAAGGTCGACGGCGTCTACGACGCGGATCCGAAAAAGTTCCCCGATGCCAAACGCTACGACCGCCTGACCTATGACGAAGTGCTCGGCCAGGGCCTCGAAGTGATGGATACCGCGGCCTTCGCGCTGGCCCGCGACTCGGATCTGCCCCTGCGCATTTTCGACATGAGCCAGCCGGGCGTGCTGCTGCGCATCCTGCGGGGCGAGAACATCGGCACGCTGGTGCAGGGCCGCGCCTGATCCGACGCAGTACCCAGACGTCGCTTCGCCGGCGCGCGGCCGGCCCCGTCGCAGGGCCCGGCCGTTTATAATCGGGCGATTCTGCACACGGACCGGGCCCGCTCATGCTCAACGACATCAAGAAAGATACCCAGACCCGCATGGCCAAGAGCGTCGAAGCGCTCAGGCACACGCTGGTCAAGGTGCGCACCGGCCGCGCCACGAGCGCCCTGGTCGACCACATCAAGGTCAACTACCACGGCTCGGAGATGCCGCTGAGCCAGGTCGCCAGCATCTCGGTGTCCGATGCGCGTTCGCTCGTGATCACGCCCTGGGAGAAGCAGATCGTCGGCGCGATCGAGAAGGCGATCCTCGGCTCCGACCTGGGCCTGACCCCGAACACTGCCGGGACCACGATCCGCCTCAACCTGCCCGCGCTGACCGAGGAGCGCCGCAAGGAGCTGTCCAAGGTCGTGCATGGCGAAGGCGAGGACAGCAAGGTGGCGATCCGCAACATCCGCCGCGATGCCAACCAGCAGATCAAGGAGCTCCTGAAGGAGAAGCTGGTGTCGGAGGACGACGTGCGCCGCAGCGAGGACGAAATCCAGAAGATCACCGATTCGGCGATCAAGGACGTCGACGAGGTCGTCAAGGCCAAGGAACAGGAACTGATGACGGTCTGACGGCCCGGCCGCAGTCCGCATGAACGTTTCGACCCCGTCCGCGTCCATACCGCGCCACGTCGCCGTCATCATGGACGGCAACGGGCGTTGGGCGGCCCGCCGCCGGCGCCCGCGCGCGATCGGCCATCGCGCCGGCGCCCGCACAGTGAACCTGTGCATCGATTTCTGCCTCGCGCGTGGCATCGGCGCGCTGACCCTGTTCGCCTTCTCCAGCGAGAACTGGGGGCGTCCGGAGGAGGAAGTCGGCGCGCTGATGAAACTGTTCGTGGGTGCGCTCGACCGTGAAGTGGACGAGCTGCACCGGCGCGGCGTGCGACTGCGCTTCATCGGCGACCGTCGCCGGTTCAGTGAGGCGATCCGCGGCAGGATGGCTGCGGCCGAAGCACGGACCGCCGACAACACTCGGCTGACGCTCACCGTCGCTGCCAGTTACGGCGGCCGTCAGGACATCGCGATGGCCGCGCGCAGCCTTGCCGAAGACGTCGCCGCCGGCCGCCTGCGCCCCGATGAGGTCGACGAGGCCGCGCTCGGCGCGCGCGTGGCATTGGCGGACCTGCCAGCGCCGGATCTGTTCATCCGCACCGGCGGGGACCTGCGCATCAGCAATTTCCTGCTGTGGCAGCTGGCGTATACCGAATTGTGGTTCACCGAAACCCTCTGGCCCGAGCTCGGCATCGAGGAACTGGAGCAGGCGTTGGGGGCGTATGCCTCGCGGGAACGCCGCTTCGGGCTGACCGGCGAGCAGATCGCCAACGCGCAGGACGCAGTGCCCGGGGAGGGCCACTCATGACACGCACCCGGATCCTCGCCGCCCTGCTGATGGCGCCCATCGCCATCGCAGCCGTCCTGTTGCTCAATACGCCGTGGATAGCCGCGGTTTCGGCGATCGTGTTCCTCACCGCGCTATGGGAATGGCTGCGGCTGGCCGACATCGACGACACGCTCGCGCGTACTGCGCTGCTGCTGCTGAACCTGCTGCTGATGGTCGCCGTGGTCTGGGCCTCGGCGACCGGCGGCGGGTCGCTGGTGCTGCTGAAGATGCTGGCGATGGCAGGCGTGGCCTGGTGGCTGCTGGCGACGCTGTGGCTGCGCCACTACGATTTCGCGTCCGACCACGACACCCGGGCGCGTGTGTTCAAGCTCGCTGCCGGCACCCTGGCGGTGATCCCGGCCTGGGCCGCGCTGTGCGTCATCCACGCGGGCGAAAACGGGGGACACGGCAACCGCTGGCTGCTGCTGGCGCTGGCCATCGTGTGGGCCACCGACACCGGCGCCTATTTCACCGGCCGCAAGTTCGGCAAGCACAAGCTGGCGCCGCGGATCAGCCCCAACAAGACCATCGAGGGACTCGTTGGCGGCCTCGTTGCGGGCGTGCTCGTGGCGGTCGCGTTCGCGCCACTGGCCGGCGCCAGCCTCGCGCAGCTGCCGCTGGTCGCCCTGGTCGCGGTGGCGACGGTGCTGGCCTCGGTGGTCGGCGACCTGTTCGAGAGCCTGCTCAAGCGGCACGTGGGGGCCAAGGACTCGGGCACCCTGATCCCCGGCCACGGCGGCGTTCTCGACCGTCTCGACAGCGTGCTGGCGGCGTTGCCGGTGTTCGCCTTCGGGCAGATCTGGCTCGGTTTCTGAAAATGCAGAACGCGACGGCAGACTTTCGCAAGGTTGCGGTGCTGGGCGCCACCGGTTCGATCGGCACCTCGGCGCTGGATGTCGTCGCCCGGCATCCGGACCGCATGCGCGCCAGCGTGCTCGGCGCCGGGCGCGATGTCGACGGACTGGTCGCGCTTTGCGCCGCGCACCGCCCGGACCATGCGGTGATCGCCGATCCCGCCCTGCACGATGCGCTGGCGCAGGGGCTGCGTGATGCGCGGCTCGCGACCACGCCGCACGCAGGCATGGCCGCATTCGATGCGCTCGCCAGTGATGCCGACGCCTGTGACACCGTGGTCGCCGCCATCGTCGGCGCCGCGGGGCTGGATTCCACGCTCGCAGCGCTGCGCGCCGGCAAGCGCGTGCTGCTTGCGAACAAGGAATCTCTGGTGCTCGCCGGCGGACTGATGATGCAGGCCGCGCGCGAGGCCGGTGCGGTGATCGTGCCGATCGACAGCGAACACAATGCGATCCACCAGTGCCTGCCGCCGGGGGGCGACTGTGGCGGTGTGTCCAGGATCATCCTGACCGCATCGGGCGGGCCGTTCCGAGGCCGCAGCCGGGAATCGCTGGCCGATGTCACGCCCGCCCAGGCCATCGCCCATCCCAAATGGTCGATGGGGCCGAAGATCTCGGTCGATTCGGCCACCCTGATGAACAAGGGGCTCGAATTGATCGAGGCGCATCACCTGTTCGACATGCCCGCCGACCGGCTGGACGTGCTGGTGCATCCGCAGAGTCTGGTGCATTCCTTCGTGGAGTTCGTCGACGGCTCCACCCTCGCCCAGCTTGGCCTCCCCGACATGCGCACTGCGCTGGCGGTAGGACTGGGGCATCCGCACCGCATCGCCTCCGGTGTGCCCGGGCTCGACCTGTTGCGCCACGGCCAGCTGGACTTCGAGGCCCCCGACCACGACGCCTTCCCGTGCCTGGGCCTGGCGCGCGCGGCGCTGGTGGCCGGCGGCACTGCGCCTGCGGTGCTCAACGCAGCCAATGAAATCGCAGTTTCAGCCTTTCTTCAGGGGCAACTGCGTTTTCTGGCCATCCCGGCGCTGGTCGAGCACGTGCTCGCCGCGCTCCCTGCCGCGCCTGCCGCGACGCTGGACGTGTTGCGCGATGCCGACGCACGCGCCCGCGCCGCCGCGACGCAGGCGCTCGAAACCGGCGTGATCCATTGAGCATTCGTGATGTCTGAATTCCTCGGCTCGGTGTGGTGGCTCATCGTCAGCCTCGGCGTGCTGGTGACCTTCCACGAGTTCGGACATTTCTGGGTCGCGCGGCGCTGCGGGGTACGCGTGCTGCGGTTCTCGATCGGGTTCGGGCGGCCGCTGTGGTCGCGGCGCGGCAAGGACGGCACCGTCTACCAGGTCGCGATGATCCCGCTCGGCGGCTACGTCAAGATGCTCGACGAGCGCGAAGGCCCCGTGCCCGAAGCCGAGGCGCACGCGGCATTCAACCGCGCCTCGGTCTGGAAGCGCATCGCCATCGTCGCGGCCGGGCCGGTCGCGAACCTGATCCTGTGCGTCGCCCTGCTGTGGGCGATGTTCGTCATCGGAAGGCCGGACTACGCGCCGGTCGTCGGCCAGTCCAGCGGGATTGCCGAGGCCTCGGGCCTGCGCCGGGACGACCGCATCGACGCCGTCGGCGAACGCGCGACCCCCACCTGGATGGAAGTGCAGCTGGCCCTGCTCCCGGCCGCGCTCGACCGCCACGACATCGCGCTGCAGGTGCGCGACGCCGACGACCGGGAGGTCGTCCGCGACCTGCGCCTGTCCACCCTGCCGGCCGACTTCGACCAGCGGCGCATCGCCGCGGCAGTCGGTCTGTGGCCGCGGCACCTGCTGCTGCCGCCGGTGGTGGGGCGCGTCGAGCCCGACTCGGCGGCCTGGGGCATCCTCGCCGAGGGCGACCGCCTGACCGCGATCGACGGCCACCCGGTGCACGCCTTCGAGGACATCGGCCCCCTGGTCCAGGCCCTCGGCGAGCAGGGCGGCCAGGCGATGGTCGAGGTGGAGCGTAACGGCGAGCGGCTCGCCCTCGAGATGGCGCCGCGGCAGATGGAACGTCCTGACGGACGCGGGCGGTACTGGGCCTTCGGAATCGCGCCGCCGCCCAACCTGTCCCTGCCGCCTAAGGATGCGCTGCAGCGCTACGGCCCCCTCGACGCCGTGCCGGCGGCGTTGCGTGAGGTAAGCCACCAGGCCGGCCAACTCGTGGCGATGATCGGACGCGCGTTCACTGGCCGGGTAGCGATCGAGAACACGGTCGCCGGCCCGATCACCATCGCCCGCGCCGCCAATACCTACGCCGGCCAGGGCGCGGCCTGGTACCTGACCATCCTCGCCCTGCTCTCCCTGAGCCTGGCGATCCTGAACCTCCTCCCGATTCCGCTGCTGGATGGGGGGCACCTGTTGTATTACCTTATCGAGTTGGTCAAAGGCAGCCCGGTGAGCGAGCGCACGATGATGGCCGGGCAGTACGTCGGCATGGCCCTGCTGGCCTGCCTGATGGGCCTGGCGTTCTACAACGACATCCTCCAACTCGTCCGCTGACACCTGCCCCGACCCGGCTTCCGCCGCGCCAACGCGCCGGAACCATTCCCCTACCCGGATCCAAAGATGACGCGAATGCCTGACCGCCGAATGCTCGCCCTCGCCCTCGCCACGGTGATCGCCGCACCGGCCTGGGCCCAGTCGACGGCCAATGCACCTGTGGCGGCCGCCGCGCCCGCACTGACGCCACTGGCCCCCGCCAGCGCAAGCAACTTCACCGTCAGCGACATCCGTGTCGACGGCCTGCAGCGCATCGGCGCGGGCACGGTATTCACCTACCTGCCCGTGGAACGCGGCGACACCGTCGACGCCTCGCGGATCAGCGATGCGGTGCGTGCGCTCTACCGCACCGGCTTCTTCGAGGACATCCAGGTCGCCCGCCAGGGCGACATCCTGGTGTTCACGGTCAGCGAGCGCCCCGCGATCAACCGCCTGACGCTGACCGGCAACAAGGACATCAAGACCGAGGACCTGACCAAGGGCCTCAACGAGATCGGCCTGTCCGAAGGCGAGACCTTCGACCGTCTGGACCTCGACCGCGTGACCCAGGAACTGGTTCGCCAGTACAACAACCGCGGCAAGTACAACGTACGCATCACGCCGACCGTCTCGCGGCTGGATCGCAACCGGGTCGACATCGCGATCAACGTCGAGGAAGGCAAGGCGGCGAAGATCCGTCACATCAACGTGATCGGCAACGAGACCTTCGATCTCGACACCCTGACCGACAACTGGGAATCGGGCGAGTCCAACTGGCTCAGCTGGTATCGCCGCGACGACCAGTACTCGCGCGAGAAGCTCGAGGGCGACCGCGAGAAGCTGCACAACTTCTACCTCGACCGCGGCTACATCGACTTCAGCGAAGACAGCATCCAGGTCTCGATCAGCCCCGACAAGGCGGACATGTTCATCACCGCCGGCATCACCGAGGGTGAGGTCTACACGGTCTCGGACGTGGAGGTCACCGGAAACACGGTGCTGCCGAAGGAAGAGATCGAGAGCCGCGTGTTCGTGCACGAAGGCCAGGTGTTCTCGCGCGCGCTGCTGGAGCTCAGCTCCGATGCGATCATCGCCACGCTCGGCAACATCGGCTACGCCTTCGCCCAGGTGAATCCGATCCCTGAAGTCGACCGCGAGAACCGCACGGTCGCGATCAATCTGCAGGTCGTGCCGGGCCCGCGGGTGCAGGTCCGGCGCATCCAGTTCAAGGGCAACAGCCGCACCTCCGACGAGGTAATGCGCCGCGAGATGCGCCAGTTCGAGGGCAGCTGGTACTCGCAGGCCGCGGTCGACCGCTCCAAGGTCCGTCTGCAGCGGCTGGGATACTTCGAGTCCGGCAGCGTCAATGTCGAAAGCCAGCCCGTGCCGGGCAGCAACGACGAGGTGGACGTGGTCTTCAGCGTCACCGAGACCACGTCGGGCAGCTTCGTGTTCGGCCTGGGGTACTCGCAGCTCGCCGGCGTGACCACAACGGTGCAGCTGTCGCAGAACAACTTCCTCGGCAGCGGCAACCGCGTGTCGGTCGAGGCGCAGCGCAACGTGTATCTGCAGCGCTACTCGTTCTCGTTCATGAATCCGTATTTCACCGACGGCGGCATGTCGCTGGGCTACAACCTGTGGTGGCGCGAGTTCGACAACTCCGAGTTCAACACCGCGCAGTACTCCTCGACCAGCGCGGCGGCACAGACCATCCTGGGCATTCCGCTGACCGAGAACGACTCGATCTCGCTGCTGTTCGGCATCGACCGCAACCAGATCTTCGCCTGGCGCGGCTCCTCGCCCGAATCCATCGTGGATTACATCGAGGCCTTCGACTCGCGGACCTTCCACGCCTGGCGCAGCGAGCTCGCCTGGGCGCGCGACACGCGCAACGACTTCCTGCAGCCCACCCGCGGCATGATGCAGCGGGTCTCGCTCGAAACCACCCTGCCCGGCTCGACCGCCGAGTACTTCAAGCTCAATTACGAGATCTCGAAGTACTGGCCGATCAACCGCCATCTGGTGCTCAACACCCGCGCAGAGCTGGGCTACGGCGACAGCTACGGCAGCGACATCGTGCGCAATGTCTGCTTTACCGCTGGGCAGCAGCCGACCGAGGCCAATCCGAATCCGCCGCCGGCGCCCGCGCCGAGCGATCCGTGCGAGCCGACGTCCAGCGACTACATCCGCACCATCACCGCGAACGGCCTGCCGTTCTACGAGAACTTCTACGCCGGTGGCGCGCGCTCGGTACGCGGTTTCCGTGACAACACGCTCGGCCCGCGCGAGGCCGCGTTCGGCAGCAGCTTCCTGCAGCCGATCGGTGGCGCGGTCAAGACGGTCGGTTCGGCGGAGATGTTCTTCCCGCAGCTGATCAAGTCGCCTGCCGCGCGCATCTCGGCCTTCGTCGACTTCGGCAACGTCTTCAAGGACGTCGATTCGTGGGACGCCAAGGAACTGCGCGCATCGGCCGGCATCGCGCTGATGTGGCGGGCGCCGGTCGGCCCGATCTCGATCAGCTATGCCTATCCGCTGCGGCAGCAGAAGGAAGTGCGCGGCGGTTCCGGCGAGCTGATCAAGCAGGGTGACGAGGTCGAGCGCCTGCAGTTCACGTTCGGCGGTGCGTTCTGATCCCGGCGCCGCCGATGACCGGAACCGAAACCCGCCACACCGCCGCCGCGCTCGCCGAGCGCTTCGGACTCGCAGTCCATGGCGCGCCCGACACCACAGTGAGTGGTGTCGGCACGCTCGCAGGCGCTACTGAAGACCAGCTGTCGTTCCTGTCCAATCCGCGCTACCGAGCGCAGTTGTCGACGACCCGCGCCGGTATCGTGGTGCTGCGCGAAGCCGACGCGGCAGGATATGCGGGCACCGCGCTGATCGCCCGGGATCCCTATGTCGCGTACGCGAAGATCGCGGCGCTGTTCGAGCCGGCCAGCGATGCCCCGGCGGGCGTGCACGGCTCGGCCGTCATCGATCCCACCGCGCAGATCGACCCGACAGCATCGATCGGTCCTCTGGTCAGCATCGGCGCCCGCAGCGTCGTCGGCGCCGGCGCCAGCATCGGACCCGGCTGCGTGGTGGGCGAAGACTGCGTGGTCGGCGAGGGCAGCCGCCTGATCGCACGCGTCACCCTGGTCACGCGTGTGCGCCTGGGCCGGCGGGTGACCCTCCATCCGGGCGCCGTGCTCGGGGCGGCCGGCTTCGGCCTGGCGATGGACGCCGGCCAGTGGATCAACGTCCCGCAGCTGGGCGGGGTCGTGGTCGGCGACGACAGCGACATCGGCGCCAATACGACCATCGATCGCGGCGCCCTCGACGACACCGTGATCGAGGAGGACGTGCGCCTCGACAACCTGATCCAGGTCGGACACAACGTGCGCATCGGCGCGCATACCGCGGTCGCGGGCTGTGTCGGCATCGCCGGCAGCACGAAGATCGGCCGCTACTGCCTGCTGGCAGGCAAGGTCGGCGTCGCCGGCCATCTCGAAATCTGCGACCGCGTCGTTGTCCATGCGATGACGATGGTGTCGGCTTCAATCACCGAGCCCGGCGAATATTCGGCCGGCATTCCCGCCCAGCCCACGCGCGAGTGGCGGAAGAATGCCGTACGGATCCGCCAGCTCGATTCGCTCGCGCGCCGCGTCACGGCGCTCGGGAAGGGGGAAACATGACGCAGGACGACACCCGGGCAGAGATCACGCTGCCGATCCACATCGACGGCATCCAGGGCCTGTTGCCCCACCGCTATCCGTTCCTGCTGGTCGACCGCGTCGTCGAGTTCGAGCCCGGCAAGCGCGTGCTCTGCTACAAGAATGTCTCGGCCAACGAGCAGTTCTTCCAGGGGCATTTTCCGAGCCAGCCGGTGATGCCAGGCGTGCTGGTGGTCGAAGCGTTGGCCCAGGCCGGCGGCATCCTGTCGCACCTCACCCGGGGCAAGAACCACAATGGCAACCTCTCCTACCTGGTGAAGGTGGACGCGGCGAAGTTCTCGCGCATGGTGGTGCCGGGGGACCGCCTGGAACTCGAGGTCTCGATCAAGCGCGAGATCCGCAACATGACGATGTATTCGGGCATCGCCCGGGTCGACGGCGAACAGGCCGCGTGCGCGGAGATCCTCTGCGCCGAGGTCCCGCGCTGACATGGCCGTGCACATCCACGCCAGCGCGGTCGTCGATCCCGGCGCGAAGCTCGGCGAGGACGTGCGCATCGGTGCGTTCTCGCTGATCGGCCCCGAGGTCGAAATCGGCGACGGGACGATCGTCGGGCCACACTGCAGCATCCACGGGCCCACGCGCATCGGCCAGGGCAACCACATCCACGGTCACGCCGCGATCGGTGGCGAGGCGCAGGACAAGAAATTCGCCGGCGAACGCACCGAGCTCGTGATCGGTGATCGCAACACGATCCGCGAGTTCGTGACGATCAACCGCGGGACCGGCGACGGCGGCGGCGTCACCCGCATCGGCGACGACAACTGGTTCCTCGCCTACACGCACGTCGCCCACGACTGCGTGGTCGGCAACCGCTGCGTGTTCTCCAACAATGCGACGCTCGCCGGTCACGTGACCGTCGGCGACCACGTGATCCTCAGTGGCTTCGTCGGCATCCACCAGTTCTGCCGCATTGGTGCGCATGCGTTCATCGGAATGGGCGCGTTCGTCAATGGCGACGTCCCCCCCTTCGTGATGGTCGCCCAGGACGGCTATGGCCGTCCGCGGGGCGTCAATATCGAAGGTCTCAGGCGCCGCGGCTTCGACAGCGCACGCACCTCGGCGATCAAGCGTGCCTATCGCGCACTGTATGTGTCCGGCGATTCGCTGGCCGACGCGCGCGCACGCCTTGCAGAGATGGCGCAGGACAGCGACGACGTCCATGAATTCCTCGCGTTCATCGAATCGGGCGACCGTCCGCTGCTGCGTTGAGCATCCGAACGCGGCACGGCGAGACGCCGATGCCGCACAATGACGTCGTGCCCGTGTCCGCGCCAACTCCCGTGCCTTCCTCCGCCGACAGCGCCTCCGCGCCGCTGCGCATTGCACTTGTCGCGGGCGAGGCCTCCGGTGACCTTCTCGGCGCGGGCCTGATCGAGCAGCTGCGGGCGCGCCATCCGCAGGCGATCTTTGCCGGCGTCGGCGGCGACGCGATGCGCGCGGCCGGCATGGACACCTGGCACGACGCCTCCGAGCTCGCGGTGATGGGGCTGTCGGAAGTGCTGCGGCACCTGCCGCGCCTGCTGCGCCTGCGCCGCGACCTGCGCGAGCGCCTGCTGCAATGGCGGCCGGACATCTTCGTCGGCATCGACGCTCCCGATTTCAACCTGGGGCTGGAACGCGCGCTCAAGCAGCGCGGGATCCGCACCGTCCACTACGTGAGCCCGTCGATCTGGGCCTGGCGCCAGGGGCGCGCGGCGAAGATCGGACGCAGCGCAGACCTGGTGCTGTGCCTGTTCCCGATGGAACCGCCGATCTATGCCACCCACGGCGTGGACGCGCGGTTCGTCGGGCACCCGCTGGCGGAGATGCTTGCGCTCGAGCCCGATCGCGCCGCGGCGCGCACAGCGCTCGGAATCGCTGACGACGCACCGGTGCTCGCGGTCCTGCCCGGCTCGCGGCTCGGCGAAATCGCGCGGCTCGGCGAGATCTTCCTCGATGCCGCCGCGCGCGTGGCCGCTGCCCTGCCCGGCCTGCGCATCGTGGTGCCGGCGGCCAATGCATCGTGTCGCGACGCGATCGATGCCCTGCGCGCGCAAGCCCGGTTCGCCGATCTCGACATCCGGGTACTCGACGGCCAGGCCCGCACCGCCATGGTCGCCAGCGATGTCGTGCTGCTCGCGTCCGGCACCGCCACGCTCGAGGCGCTGCTGGCCAAGCGGCCGATGGTTGTGGGCTACCGCATTTCGCCGAGCACGGCCTTCGTCGTGCGCCTGCTGAGGCTGATGAAGGTCGACCGCTTCTCGCTGCCCAATGTCCTGGCGGGCCGCACGATCGCGCCGGAGTTCATGCAGGAAGGCTGCACGCCCGAGAACCTGTCGACGGCCGTGCTGCACTGGTTCCGCGATCCACATGCGGCGCAGGCTCTACAGCCCGTCTATCGCGATCTGCATCTGCAACTGCGCCGCGGCGCATCGGCGACCGCTGCCGATGCGGTCGCACGCCTGGCCGTGCCCGCGCTGCCCGCGCCCGGTCCGGGAGCAACGCCATGACCCGGCGCCTGCGCGTTGCCGGTGTCGACGAGGCCGGCCGGGGGCCTCTGGCCGGGCCGGTGGTGGTCGCGGCAGTGATCCTGCACCCGAAGCGCCCGATCGACGGTCTGGACGATTCCAAGAAGCTGACCGGGAAGCGCCGCGAGGCGCTGTATCCGCAGATCGTCGAGCGAGCGCTTGCATGGCGGGTGGAATTCGTCGATGTCGACGAGATCGACCGCATCAACATCTACCAGGCGACGATGGTCGGCATGGCGCGCGCGGTGCAGGCGCTGGCGCCGGCCGCCGAGCGCGTGCTGGTCGACGGCAACCGCCTGCCACGCGGCCTGCCCTGTCCGGCGCGCGCAATCGTCGGCGGCGATGCGCTCGAACAGTCGATCATGGCCGCCTCGATCCTGGCCAAGGTCGCGCGCGACCGGGCCATGGTCGCGCTGCACGAGCACTGGCCCGATTACGGCTTCGACCAGCACAAGGGTTACTCGGCGCCGCTGCATCTGGCCGCCCTGCTCGCCCACGGCCCCTGCGTCCACCACCGTCGCAGCTTCGCGCCCGTGGCGCGGCTGCTGACCCCGCAAGCGGAGCCCCCGGCGACCGCCGATCTGTTCGCCGATGCGCTGCCGGCCTGAGTGACCATGGACGCAACCGGCGTGCAGCATCGACGCCAGGCCCACTCCGCCCCCCCATCCGACCGGCTGCCACAGGCCGGCTTCTCCCGCGGCTGTTCATCTCCTGCCCGGGCCCGGACTGAACGCGGCCCCCGTGGCACGACCGTCGCATCCGCGCCAGGGCGCGAGCCGCCCGCTGTCAAGCCTTGTCCACCCCCACCCCGACCCCTAACCTGAGCCTCCGGCCGCCACGCCTGCGCAATGTCCACCCGCTTCGCCCACCTGCATGTCCACAGCGAATACTCGCTCTCCGATTCGACGATCCGGATCAAGGAGCTGGTCAAACGCTGCGCGGCGCTCGACCAGCCCTCGGTCGCGCTGACCGACCGCAATAACCTGTTCGCGCTGGTGAAGTTCTACCGCGCGGCCGAGGGCGCCGGCATCAAGCCGGTGATGGGCGCGGACATTTCGATCGCCGAAGGCGACGAGCCGGCATCCACGCTGACCCTGCTGTGCCGCAACCACGACGGCTACCTGTCGCTGTCGCGCCTGCTCACGCGCGCGTGGATGGAGGGCCATCGCACCGATGGCGTGGTGGTGCGTCCCGAATGGCTGCGCGAGGCGAATGCCGGCCTGTTCGCCATCGCCGGCCGCCACGGGCCGGCCGCAAAACTGCTCACCGGCGGTCGCGACGATCTCGCGCGCCAGTGGTATGCGCAGTGGCGCGAGGTCTTCGACGACCGCCTGTTCCTGCAGCTCACCCGCTGCGGCTTCGAAGACGAGGCGGTGCACAACGCGCTGGCGCTGCAGGTTTCGTCGGATCTCTCGCTGCCGGTGATCGCCGGCAACGACGTGCGCTTCCTCGACGCCGAAGGATTCGACGCGCACGAGGCGCGCGTGTGCATTTCGACCGGTCGGGTACTCGACGATCCACGTCGCCCGAAGCTCTATACGCGCGAGCAGTACCTGAAGTCGGCCGAGGAGATGGCCGCGCTGTTCTCCGACGTGCCCGACGCGATCGACAACACGCTCGCGCTCGCCCAGCGCTGCAACCTGGAACTGCGCCTGGGCACCTACTACCTGCCCGCGTATCCGGTGCCCGACGAGCACACGCTCGACACCTGGATCCGGTCGCAATCGCACGAAGGTCTCGAGGAGCGCCTGGCGAAATATCCGCTCGCCCCGGGGCATACCCGCGAGAGCTACATCGAACGCCTCGACGTCGAGCTCGACGTCATCTGCAAGATGGGCTTCCCGGGCTACTTCCTGATCGTCTCGGACTTCATCAAGTGGGCCAAGGACCACGACATTCCGGTCGGTCCGGGCCGCGGCTCCGGCGCCGGCTCGCTGGTGGCCTGGGCGCTGAAGATCACCGATCTCGACCCGCTTCCCTACGACCTGCTGTTCGAGCGCTTCCTCAATCCCGAACGCGTGTCGATGCCCGACTTCGACATCGACTTCTGCATGGATCGTCGCGACGAGGTCATTGACTACGTCGCCGCGAAGTACGGCCGCGACCGCGTCAGCCAGATCATCACCTACGGCACGATGGCGGCGAAGGCCGTGGTGCGCGACACCGGCCGCGTGCTGGGATTCCCGTACGGCATGGTGGACGGCATTTCCAAGCTGGTGCCGATGACGCTGGGCATCGGCCTCGACGACGCGCTGGGCCGCACCGAGAAGTCGCGCAGCGACGATGCCTGGCGCTCCGACGAGCTGATCGCCCGCTACAACGACGAGGACGATGTCCGCGACCTGCTCGATCTCGCCCTGCAGCTCGAGGACCTGACCCGCAACGCCGGCAAGCACGCCGGCGGCGTGGTCATCGCCCCGTCACCGCTGTCGGATTTCTGCCCGCTGTTCGCCGAACACGACGAAGGCGGGCGTGGCCGCAACCCGGTCACCCAGTTCGACAAGGACGATGTCGAGACGATCGGCCTGGTGAAGTTCGACTTCCTTGGCCTGCGCACGCTCACGATCATCGACTGGGCGGTCAAGGCGATCAACGTGCGCCGCGCGGCGGCGGGCGAGGATGCGCTCGACATCGCCGCACTGCCGCTCGATGACGTCGAGAGCTACAAGCTGTTCGCGCGCGGCGACACCGTCGCGGTGTTCCAGTTCGAATCGCGCGGCATGCGCGAACTGCTCAAGCGCGCCCAGCCCGACACCTTCGAGGACATCATCGCGCTCGCCGCGCTGTTCCGTCCCGGCCCGCTGGGCTCGGGGATGGACAAGGAATGGGTGGACCGCAAGCACGGCCGCACCGAGGTGAGCTATCCGCATCCCTCGCTCGAGCCGGTGCTCTCGCCGACCTACGGCGTCATCGTCTACCAGGAGCAGGTGATGCAGATCGCCCAGGTCCTGGCCGGCTATTCGCTGGGCGGCGCCGATCTGCTGCGTCGCGCGATGGGCAAGAAGAAGGCCGAGGAGATGGCCAAGGAGCGCGCCAAGTTCGAGGCCGGCGCGGCCGCGAACGGCGTCGACCCGCGCGTGGCGAGCTCGATCTTCGACCTGATGGAGAAGTTCGCCGAGTACGGCTTCAACAAGTCGCACTCCGCCGCCTACGCGCTGGTGGCTTACCAGACCGCATGGCTGAAGGTGCACTACCCGGCCGAGTTCATGGCCGCGGTGCTCTCGTCGGACATGGACAACACCGACAAGGTCACCGGCTTTCTCACCGAAGCGCGGACGATGGGCCTGGAAGTGCTGCCGCCGGACGTCAACGCCTCGGCCTACATGTTCGAGGCGATCGACCCCAGGACCATCCGCTATGGGCTGGGCGCGGTCAAAGGCGTGGGCCGCGGCGCCTGCGAGAACATCGTCGAGGCGCGTGTGCAGGGCGGCGTGTTCCCGGACCTGCTGGATTTCTGCCGCCGCGTGGATTCCTCGCGGCTCAACAAGCGCACGCTCGAAGCCCTGATCAACGCCGGCGCGCTCGACGCACTGGGCAAGAACCGCGCCTCGCTGATGCTGCAGCTGCCCGAAGCGGTGAAGGCCACCGACCAGCTCGCACGCAACCGCAGCGCCGGCATCGTCGACATGTTCGGCTCCAGCAGCGGCGATGGCGACGTGCTGCATATCGACCTGCCCGAATGCGAGGAATGGTCCCTCAAGCAGCGCCTCGACGGCGAGCGCGACACGCTCGGCCACTACCTCAGCGGGCATCCGCTCGATCCGTATCGCGAGGAATTGCAGGCACTGGTGGGCACCGACCTGGGCCAGCTCGACAGCCTGTGGGCCGCGCGCGACACCAAGGGTGGCGGCAACAGCTGGCGCCCGGAAACCCAGGTCATCGTCGCCGGGCAGGTCACCTCGATGCGCAAGCGCGGCGATTCCCAGGCCTTCGTGCTGCTCGAGGACGGGCGCGGGCGGCTGGAATGCGGATTCTTCGCAGACGCCAGCGCCGAGTACGCACACCTGCTCACCCGCGATCGTGTGCTGATCGTGGAGGGCGGCCTGCGCGAGGACGAGTTCAGCGGCGGCTTCGCGCTGCGGGTCAAACGCTGCTGGGATTTCCACGCCGTCTGCCCGGAACACGCACGCCGCCTGTCGCTGCGCCTGGACCTGCGCGTGCCCGGCACATTGGCGCGCGTCGAACAGCTGCTGGCCCAGCATCGCCCCGGGCGCACGCCGCTGCGGCTGGATCTGCTGCTCCCCGCCGGCAGCGCCGGCACCCTCGACGTCAACGGCAGCCAGTCGGTGCGCGTGGACGCGGAGCTGCCCGGCACCCTGCGTGCCCAGCCCGGAGTCCGCATCGCCCGCATCGACATCGCCAAGCCCTGGGCGAACTGAGCGGGTCCGGCCAACATCCGTCATCTTGCGGCGATCTGCGTTCCGGACGCCCTCGTACGGCCCCATCCGACGCGCTCGGCTAAACTGTCGGCCCTCCGGCCAGGCCGGACCTGCGTGGCGCCAGGCGCCCGGGTCCACCGCAACCGCTCATCACCGACGGCTTTCCCGAATGAATCCGAACTACCTCGACTTCGAACAGCCCATCGCCGACCTCGAAGCGAAGATCCAGGAATTGCGCCAGGCCAGCGACGGCCCTGCAGTCAACATCGACGCCGAACTGGCGACCCTGCGTGACAAGCTGCGCAAGCGGACCGCCCACATCTTCCGCGACCTGACCCCGTGGCAGGTCTCCCAGCTGGCCCGGCATCCGCAGCGTCCCTACACCAATGACTACATCCGTCACTTCTGCGACGAGTTCCAGGAGCTGGCGGGCGATCGGGCCTATGCCGACGACGCGGCGATCGTCGGTGGCCTTGGCCGGATCAACGGCCGCAGCGTTGTGATCATCGGCCACCAGAAGGGGCGCGACACCAAGACCAAGGTGCGCCGCAACTTCGGGATGCCGCGCCCGGAGGGCTACCGCAAGGCGCTGCGCCTGATGAAGATGGCCGAGCGCTTCAAGCTGCCGCTGCTGACCTTCATCGACACGCCGGGCGCCTATCCGGGCATCGGCGCCGAGGAGCGCGGCCAGTCCGAAGCCATCGCCCGCAACCTGATGGAAATGGCGGGGCTCAGGACGCCGATCATCTGCACCGTGATCGGCGAAGGCGGCTCGGGCGGCGCGCTGGCGATCGGCGTCGGCGATCGCACGCTGATGCTCGAATACAGCACCTACTCGGTGATCTCACCGGAAGGCTGCGCCTCGATCCTGTGGAAGGACGCCGGCAAGGCGCGCGATGCCGCCGAACAGCTGGCGCTGACCGCCAGGCGGCTCAAGTCGCTGGGCCTGATCGACAAGGTGGTTCGCGAGCCCATCGGCGGGGCCCACCGCAACCCGCGCCAGACCGCGACGCGCCTCAAGGCGGTGCTGATGAACGAGCTCGACCAGCTCGAGCAGCTGCCGGTCGAGACGCTGCTGCAGCGTCGCTACGAGCGCCTGCGCGGCTACGGGGCGTACGAGGCGGCGTAAGCGTCGCACCGCCGAACGACGCCTTCCAGTCGCGTTCGAATAGACTTCCGGCGCTGGCGACTGGCCAGCCCAGGGGAGCTCTGCGTGATCATCAAACGTATCGATGTGTTTTCGGCTGCCAAGATCATCGGCATCATCGCCGCCGGGTTCGGCCTGCTGGTCGGAATGATGGTGTTCCTGTTCGAGGGCCTGCTTGGCCCCATGACGGGCACCGGGAATGGATTCGCCATGATGGGGGGCCTCATGGTCATCGCGCTGCCGCTGATGTACGGCATTGCCGGCTTCATCGGCGGCGCGATCCAGGCACTCATCTACAACGCGGCGGCCGGCGTTATCGGCGGCATCCGCATCGAGACCGAGTGATCGATCGCCGCGCGTGGCGGCCTGCACCGTCCCGCGCGGCCTGTTGACGCGACCACACCCGATCGTCCGATGCGCCGCGTCCACCCCGGGCGCGGCGCCTTGATCACCAGCCCCGCTGGTACTGCGGCGGCGCCTCGATTTGCGCACCGAGTTCTGCTGCCGCGCGCCGCGGGAAATACGGATCGCGCAGCAGCTCGCGCGCCAATAGCACGATGTCGGCATCGCCGTCGGCGACGATACGCTCGGCCTGCGCAGGTGTCGTGATCAGGCCGACCGCGCCGGTCGGGATACCGGCGTCTTTGCGAATGCGACGCGCGAACGGGACCTGGTAGCCCGGCCTCGCGTCGATCGACTGCAATGGCGACAGGCCGCCGCTGGAGGTGTCGACGAGATCCACGCCGCGCGCTTTCAGCAGGCGCGCGAGTTCGACGGTCTGGGCAAGATCCCAGCCGCCATCGACCCAATCGGTCGCCGACACTCGCACCCACAGCGGCAGTCGCTCGGGCCAGACGCCGCGCACCGCGTCGACCGTGTCCAGCACCAAGCGCACGCGATTGTCGAAGCAGCCGCCCCAGGCATCGTCGCGCGTATTCGAAAGTGGCGACAGGAACTGGTGCAGCAGATAGCCGTGGGCGGCGTGGATTTCCGCCACCTCGAAGCCCGCCGCCAGCGCGCGGACCGCCGCTGCGCGGAAGTCGGCGACGACGGCGGCGATGCCCTCCGCGTCGAGGGCCCGCGGCGACGGATAGGTCGCGTCATAGGCCAGCGCCGACGGCGCGACGACCTCCCAGCCGCCCTCCGTGACCGGCACCGCGCTGCGGCCACGCCATGGCGCATGGGTGCTGGCCTTGCGCCCCGCGTGCGCGAGCTGGATCGCCGGCACCGCACCCTGTGCACGGATGAACGCCGCGATCGGCGCCCAGGCCTGCGCCTGCGCGTCGTTCCAGATGCCGGCGTCCTGCGGCGAGATCCGCCCGTCCGGGGAGATCGCCGCGGCTTCGGTCATCACCAGTCCCGCGCCGCCGACCGCACGGCTGCCCAGGTGCACGAGCTGCCAATCGTCGGGCATGCCGTCGACGGACGAGTACTGGCACATCGGAGAAACCGCGATGCGGTTGCGCAACGTCACGTCGCGCTGGCGGAACGGGGCGAACAGGGCAGCCATGCAGTCATCCTCCGAGGGGTGCTCACTGTAGGCGGCACGGATGCCGACGGCGACCGCACCGCCGGATCGGAGCATTGCAGCGCATGGCACCATGCGCGCATGCCGCCCGTACTGCCCCTGCCCGCGCTCCCCGGTGACGGACCGCTCCTCGTGGGGTTCAGCGGCGGACTCGACTCCACCGCGTTGCTGCACGCGCTCGCCCATACGCCGCAGGCGCGCATGCGCGGGCTCTCCGCGATCCACGTCCATCACGGCCTGCAACCGGCCGCCGACGGCTGGGCCACGCACTGCGCGGCGGTCTGTGATGCACTTGGACTGCAATGCGAGATTGCCCGTGTGCATGTCGTGCCCGATGGCCGGGGCCTGGAAGCTGCCGCCCGCGATGCACGTCATGCCGCGTTCGCCCGGCATCTGCCCGATGGCGGCCTTCTCGTCCTCGCCCACCACCGCGACGACCAGGCCGAAACCGTGCTCTTGCGTGCCTTGCGCGCGTCCGGTCCCGAGGGGCTCGCGGCGATGCGACCGTTGCGCAGCTTCGCAGCAGGCCAGCTGTGGCGCCCCCTGCTGGCCCTTCCGCGCGCGCGGCTGCTTGCGTATGCGCAGGCCCACCACCTGCATTGGATCGAGGACGCCAGCAACGCCGGCGACGACGCCGACCGCAACTTCCTGCGCAACCGCGTCCTGCCGCTGCTGCGCACGCGCTGGCCGCAGGCCGACGCGGCGCTGGCCGGCGTTGCGGCCTTGCAGGCCGACGCCGGTGACCTGCTCGACCCGGGTGACGCGGAAGCGCTCGCGCAGGCACGGACGCTGGATCCGGCCGTCCTCCGGCTCGACGCCCTGCGCAGGCTTCCGCCCGCGCGTCGCGCCCGTGTGCTGCGTCGCTGGTGCGCCGCGCTCGGCCTGCCCCCGCTGCCGGCGCAGGCGCTGGCCTGGTGCGAGCACGACCTGGCCAGTGGCCAGCCGGATCGACAGCCCTGCTTCGACTGGGCCGGCCACCGCCTGCAGCGCTGGCGTGAGCTGCTGCATGCGGGGCCGGTGCGCGCGCCGCTCGATCGCGTCTTTTCGGACATCTGGCACGGCCGCGCACCGCTTTGCCTGCCGGGCGGGGGCGTGCTGGCCTTCGAAGGCGTCCTGGACGAAGCGGGGCCCTGGCGGGTCCAGGCGCGCCGGGGTGGCGAGCGCATCCGCCTGCCGGGACGTGACCATACCCACGCCCTCAAGCACGTACTGCAGTCGCTGGCGATCCCGCCCTGGCTGCGGGCCCACCTGCCGCTGCTGGTCGATGCCAGCGGTCGGCTGGCGGCGGCCGGCGACCTCGTCTTCGACGCCGGTTTCGACGCCTGGCTCCGCAGCGGCCATCGCCGGCTGCGCTGGTGGCCGCCGGGCACCACGGCATCGGCCCTGCACGCGCCGATGCTTTAAAATCCGCGGATGCCGAAAAAGCCTGCCACTACCGAACCCAGTCCCGTCGCGGATTTCGAGAACGCGTTGACCCAGCTCGAGTCGCTGGTCGAACGCATGGAGGGCGACGAACTGAGCCTGGAGGAATCGCTGGGCGCCTACGAGCGCGGCGTCGGCCTCTATCGCCGCTGCCAGCAGGCGCTCGAGGATGCCGAGCTGCGTGTACGCCTGCTCAGCGACCCGGCCGCGCCGGAACGCGCCCAGCCCTTCGGAGAAGCTGCGGCAGACGGTCCCGATGCCTGACCCGATGGTGGGGTTGAACGAGGTCTGGCGCGCGCGCACCGACGCGAGCCTGCAACGCGCGCTCGACGCCGTGGCGGGCGGCGAGCCCCGCCTGCACGCGGCGATGCGCCATGCAGTGCTGCTCGGCGGCAAGCGCATGCGCCCGCTTCTTGTGCACGCGACCGCCCACGCGTTCGGCGCCGCGCCCGGAGCCGCCGACGCGGCCGCGGCCGCGATCGAGCTGGTGCATGCCTATTCGCTGGTCCATGACGACCTGCCGGCAATGGACGACGATGCGCTGCGCCGTGGCCAGCCGACCGTGCACGTCGCCTTCGACGAAGCCACCGCGATCCTCGCCGGCGATGCGCTGCAGACATTGGCGTTCTCGCTGCTGGCCGAGGCCCCGCTCGATGCGGAGATCCGCCTGGCGATGGTCGCCGCGCTGGCGCATGCCTCCGGCGCGAACGGCATGTGCGGCGGCCAGGCGCTCGATCTCGCCGCAACCGGCGAGGACGTATCGATCGATATCGCCGCGCTCGAACGCCTGCACGCAATGAAGACCGGCGCCCTGCTGCGGGCCGCGGTCACCCTCGGCGCGCTGGCAGCCGGTGTCGACGCCGACACCCGCGCCCGGCTCGACAGCTTCGCCGCCGCGCTCGGCCTCGCATTCCAGATCCGCGACGATCTGCTCGACATCGAGGGCGACAGCGCGACGCTCGGCAAGACGGCCGGCAAGGATGTCGCGCAGGACAAGGCCACCTTCCCGGCGCTGATCGGGCTGGAAGCCTCGCGTGACCGCCTGCAGGCGCTGGCCGCGCGCATGGACGAGGCGCTGGCGCCGTTCGGCGATGCCGTCGCGCCGTTGGCCGCCCTCGGTCGACGCGCGATCGAGCGCGATCACTGAAGCGGATCGTTCGACCGGGCTGCGAACGGCTTATCGGCGCCCGAAGAACCGGATCGTCAGCGGGTGCTCGTAATGCTCGCCGTTCAGTGCGCGGACCGCCGCGACGATGCTGCTGACCAGCCACAGCAGCGCAAGTCCGCAGGCCGCCGCGCCCAGCAACAGGCCGGCCGGCACCGTCACGATCGCGCCGATCCCCAGTGTCAGCACGGTCGCGCCAAGCAGAACGATGCCGGTCACGACGATCGCGCAGGCGTAGAGGCACATGCTCAGGTGGAAATTGAGTGCCTCGCGCGCGTGCTCGGCCACGAAGGCGTCCTCATCGCGCTTGGCCAGATAGACCGCGCCGGCCACCAGCGCTCCGGCCAGACCCGACATCCAGCTCGTCAGCAGCGCAAGCACCAACGCGCCGATGTGCATCGCCGCCGCCCAGTTGCGGCTCTCGCTGGCGGGCAGGGTCTGCGGGAAGGATGCGGTCTGCATACGAAGACTCCGGTGGTGGATGTGATCAGGTTTCAGCCTGCCGGCACGTCATGAGCCCCGCCAGCCGCGGAGGTCACCCGGACTTCCGGCACGCCCGTACGCAACAGGCGCCGGCGCGCGGCGCCGGAGCCCGTGTGCTGCAGCAGGGCAGCGGCTTACTTGACCAGTCGCAGCGCGAAGGGATAGCGATACGCCACGCCGTCGTTCGCCTTCATGCCGCCGATGATCGTCAGCACCAGCCACGCGATGCCGAGCAGGATCGAGAGCGGGAAGGTCAGCACGGCGCCCAGGCCGAAGGTGACCAGGGTGATCAGCAGCAACAGCACGCCGACGATCAACAGGGTGATGTTGAAGTTCAGCGCCTCGCGCGCCTGATCGACGGCAAACGGCATCGTGTCCTTCTTGATCAGCCAGATCACCAGCGGGCCGACGATGTTGCCGACCCCGCCGGTGAACAGTCCGGTCAACGCCGACAGATGGGCGAACAGGGCCCACTGGCGCTCTTCCGAAGACGCGGCGCCGGCGGGCGGAGGCGGTGCAAGGGTGTACTTGTCGAACTCGCTCATGCGAAAGCGCCTCTGGTCGTGTGGAAGGATCAGGCCGTGGCCTGCGAAGCACTGTTCAGCGATGGGGGGCCACCGTCAAGTGCGCAAAGCTCAGTCGTCGCCGGCGACGGTCATGCGGCCGAGCAGGATCGACCCTGACCGCACATGCGAACGCGGGTCGATATCGCTGCCCACCGCTTCGATGGTGGCGAACATTTCTTTCAGATTGCCGGCGATGGTGATGCCGTCGACCGCATGCCGGATCTCGCCGCCCTCCACCCAGAAGCCGGACGCGCCGCGCGAATAATCGCCCGTCACCGCATTGACGCCCTGCCCCATCAGACCGGTGACCAGCAGGCCGCGATCCATGCCGCGCAGCAGTTCGTCGAGGCCGCCGGCGTTGGCGGGGATCTCGAGGTTGTGTACGCCGCCCGCATTGCCCGTGGTCTGCAGGCCGAGCTTGCGCGCCGAATAGCTGCCGAGCACATAGCGCTGAAGCACGCCGCCCTCGACCAGCGGTGCTTCGCGCGTGGCCACGCCTTCGGCGTCGTAGGCCGAAGACTGGAAGCCGCGCTCGAGGAACGGCCGCTCGAAGATGCCGAACCACTCGGGAAACAACTGCGTGCCGACGCTGTCGAGCAGGAAGCTCGCGCGCCGGTACAGCGCACCGCCCGACACCGCACCAAGCAGGTGGCCGATCAGCGATCGCGCCACTTCGGCCTGGAACAGCACCGGATAGCTGCCGGTGGGCACGGGCCGGGGATCGAGGCGCGCCAGGGTCCGCTCGGCCGCGCGTCGGCCGATTGCGATCGGGGATTCCAGGTCGTCCGCAGCCAGAGCCACGCTGTACCAGCCCTCGCGCTGCATGCGATCCCCGGCGCCCGCGATCAGCGCGCAGCCGATGCTGTGATGGCTGCTGCGCTCGGCGCCGATGAAGCCATGGCTGTTGGCATACACGCTGAGGCCGCGCGTGGTGCTGACCGAAGCGCCGTCGGAGTTCTCGATGCGCGGATCCGCGTCGCGACCACCGGCCTCGCAGGCCAGGGCCAGATCCACCGCGGCGTCGGCGTCCAGCGCCCAGGGATGCCAGGCATCGAACTCCGGAAAGCGGCCGTCCGGCCCGGGCCGCGCCATCAGTTCGGCGTCGGCCAGGCCCGACGCCTCGTCGTCCTCGGTGAAGCGCGCGATCGCGCAGGCCTGGTCGACCGTAGCCGCGAGGCTCTCCTCGCGCAGATCGGCGGTGCTGGCGGTGCCCCGGCGCTTGCCGAAGTAGACGGTGACGCCGATCCCGCGGTCGCGGGTGGACTCGACGGTCTCCACCTCGCCCATGCGCACATTGACGCTCAGCCCCGCGTCCTCCGAGCAGGACACCTCCGCCTGGGTGGCCCCGGCGGCGCGGCAACGGTCGAGGAGGCGCTGCGATACCGCGGCCAGCGCTTCTAGGCGCTCGGCCGAATCGTCGGCGGTGTGAACATTCAGGGCGGGCGACATGAGCAATGACTTATCCTGTTGCAATGAGAGGCATAGACGAAGATTCCGGCGAGTACCTGGGCCCCAGCCGCAAGCAGAACCGACGCGAAGCGTTGGAAGTGCTGTCGCTGGCCGATGCCCTGGCCGCGCTATCGGAAAACCAGCTGGGCAAACTGCCCATTCCCGAGACTCTGCTGCCGCACATCGCCGATGCGCGGCGCATCACCTCGCACATCGCGCGCAAGCGGCAGCTGGCGTACCTGGCCAAGCAGATGCGGCGCGAGGACGACGAGACGCTGCATGCGATCCGCGATGCGATGGATGCCGGCGGCGCCGCGGCGCGCATGGACACCGCGCAGATGCACCGGGCCGAAGCCTGGCGCGAACGCCTGCTGGCCGACGGCGACGCGGCGCTCGCGGAGCTGCTCGACACGTACCCGGAGGCCGACCGCCAGCGCCTGCGCCAGCTGGTGCGCAACGCCCTGGCGGAGCGTGCGAAGAACAAGCCGCCGGCCGCGTTCCGCGAGTTGTTCCGTGAACTGCGCGGCGTATTCGCGGCGGCCTCGCTCGCGGCGGGTGAAACCGCTGCGGACGATGGCCACTCCGATGACGACGACGCAGGCGACACGGACGACGCTCGCTGAGGACGCGTGGACGCGGCGTCGCCGGCGCTGACGGCGGCGGAAGGCCACCGCGTACAACCCGCTCGTGGGATACCCGAACCTGCGGCGCCCACGCCCGCCGGCACGCATCCGCCCGTGACCCACACCATCAGGCGCGGGTGCCGCCGACGGTCAGCTGATCGATCAGCAGCGACGGCTGGCCGACGCCGACCGGCACGCTCTGCCCGTCCTTGCCACAGACGCCCACGCCATGGTCGAGCGCCATGTCGTGGCCGATCATGCGCACCCGCTGCATGGTCTCGGGACCATTGCCGATCAGCGTCGCGCCCTTCACCGGCGCGGTGATCCGGCCGTCCTCGATCAGATAGGCCTCGGTCGCCGAGAACACGTACTTGCCGTTGGTGATGTCGACCTGCCCGCCACCGAAGTTGACCGCATACAGACCCTTCTTCACCGAACGGATCATGTCTTCGGGCGCGTCCTGGCCGGCGAGCATGTAGGTATTGGTCATGCGCGGCATGACCAGATGCGCAAACGATTCCCGGCGGCCGTTGCCGGTGGGCGCGACCCCCATCAGGCGCGCATTGAGCGTGTCCTGCATGTAGCCGGTCAGCACGCCGTCTTCGATCAGCGTCGTGCACTGCGTCGGCGTGCCCTCGTCGTCGATATTGAGCGAGCCACGGCGGGCAGCCAGCGTGCCGTCATCGACGATGGTCACACCGGGCGACGCCACACGGGTGCCGATACGGCCCGCATAGGTGCTGGTGCCCTTGCGCGCGAAATCGCCCTCGAGGCCGTGGCCGACTGCCTCGTGCAGCAGCACGCCGGGCCAGCCAGCGCCCAGCACCACCGGCATCGTGCCCGCAGGCGCATCCACCGCGTCGAGGTTCACCAGTGCCTGGCGGAGAGCTTCGCGCGCGAACCGCTCCGGCTGTCCGTCCCCGAGCAGTTCTTCGTACGAATAGCGCC
Organism: Luteimonas chenhongjianii; assembly: GCF_002327105.1. GTDB lineage: Bacteria > Pseudomonadota > Gammaproteobacteria > Xanthomonadales > Xanthomonadaceae > Luteimonas > Luteimonas chenhongjianii. Next base: position 2,626,689 of record NZ_CP023406.1, read on the forward strand.
CGCCATACCCCGCATAACCGGATTCACGCCGGCCATCGTGCTCCACCAGCACCTGGATGTTGAGTCGCACCAGGGGGCGCACGTCGCCGGCGAGCACGCCGTCGCTGCGCGCGACCAGCACCGTGTCGACGCCGCCCGACAGGCTCACCATGACCTGCTGCACGCGCGGGTCCGCGGCGCGCAGCAGGCGGTCGATGCGGCGCAACGCCTCGACCTTGGCTTCATTGTCGAGCGCATCGATGGGGTCGCGGGGCGCGTAGAGATCGTGGGCGCGGGCGCGGGCCAACGCATGCGGCGCATGTGCGCGGCCGTCACGGGCGATCGCGCGCGCCGACTGCGCAGCGCCCAGCAGCGCACCCGCATCGATATCGTCGGAGTACGCGAACCCGGTCTTCTCGCCACTGATCGCGCGTACGCCCACGCCCTGCTCGATCGCATGGGAACCGCTCTTGACGATTCCATCCTCGACCGACCAGCTCTCGCGACGGGAGTGCTGGAAATACAGATCGCCGAAATCGATGCCGGGACCGAGCAGCGCGGAGAAGGTGCGATCGAGACCGGCGGTATCGAGACCGGCGGGCAGCAGCAGACGGGACTCGGCGAGCGCGAGCGCACCGCCGGAAGACAGGGAAGATTCGGACATCGTCGAAGTGTGGGGGCAAAGCCGCGGATGGCAAGCCGCAGCGGGCGCGCAGCAAGCCATCACCGCTCCGCTACGGCTCGCCAGCGCGCAACTTCAATCGGCCGAACGCGGTCCGTCCCGCGGGGGCGCACCCTGCACCGAGTCGCGGCGTTCGATGACCTCGACCTTCGGGTCCTGCCACGGCCCGCTGACCTGATAACGGCGCGCGCCCATCTCGCCCAGAGGGCCGCGCAGCACCGCATTGGCGAACGCGCCGACTGCCGCGCCCACCGGCCCGGCGGTCAGGGCGCCGACCGCCGGCAGCAGGTTGCCGGTCTTGGGCAGCACCTCGATTTCCTGATCATGAGTGCGCGCCGCGAGATCGGCGCTGCCGCGGATGCGGATTTCGGCGGCCGGCCCGTCGATGACGAGGTTCTCGCCGCGGGCAACGCCATTGCCGAAGAGGATGTCGCCTGCAAGACGGCTGAAACCGAAACCCTTGCTGAAGAAGTCACGGAAATCGAGCGTCAGCCGCCGCGGCAGCTCCGCCACGCTGAGCAGGCCGAGCACGCGGCCCGCACCTGGCTCCACCTCCACAAGCTGGCCGTCGCGCAGCGCCACGCGCATCGCGCCGTTGATCGAGGCGGGGGTGAAGCCGTTCGGCGCGCCGGCCCAGGCGGCAGCGAGATCCACGCGGCCGTGCCCGCCGACGATGCTGCCGGCAAATCCGAGGCCAGAGGCGAGCCGGCCGAAGTCTTCGCTTTCCACGTCGATATCGATGGTGGTGCGGGCGCCGCGGCCCTGACCGGTCCAGCGACCGGTCAGATCGATGCGGTGCGCCGGCGCCCGAACCTGCAGCCGGTCCAGCGACAGCCCGCCGGGCACGCGCCGCGCGTGCGCGTCGACGCGCCCGAGCGCGAGTGCGCCGTACCGCAGATCGTCGATCGCGAGCTGGATCGGCGGCACCGACGCAGGATCGGGCATGTCCGCCGGCGCCGTCGCCGGCACCGCATGGATCATCGGTGCCGTCGTCGCTTTCGCCGCCGCGGGCCAATGCAGGCGTTGCAGGGCGATCGCGACCGGCGCCCCGTCGGCGTCGGGGATGCGCACGTTTCCGGCCAGCGCCGCGCCATCGAGGCGCAGGTCGGTGGCGTCGTCCCGGTGCGCGGCGGTGATGCGTGTCTGGCCGAACCGTCCGCTGCCAAGTCGCAGATCGGCGGTGGTCACATCGACCTGCTCGAGCCTGAGCCCGCCCCCGCCGCTCCCGCCACCGGCCATCAGGCCGATCCAGTCGAGCACGTCGACCACAGGCGTACGGCCACCGACGGCGATGCCCTGCGCGGGCGCCGCGGCATCGACGCGCGCCCGTCCCAGCTCCACGCGGATGCCGGCACGCGCGCCACCGGTACGCGCGCGCAGGGCAAGACGGTCGCCGAATCCGACGAGCACGTCACCGCTGCCGAATGGCAATGGCGCCTCGATCGTCGTGCGCAGCGGCACCCGGGCCGGCTTGTCCAGCGGCGCAGGCAGGCGCAGCGTCGTGCCGACGAGGTCGGAACGCATCAGCAGACGCGCGGCCGGCATTCCCGAACGCGCCGGCGCATCCGGCACCGAAACCCGTATCTGCCAGGGCGCGCGACCGCCGACGTGTGGCCGCAGCCATGCCAGGTCGGGCGCGCGCGCGAGCAGCGCATCGGCGTCCATGGGCATGTCGAGTTCGCCCTCGAACGCGTTGCTGCGCAGCCGCACGTGTCCGTTGCCGGCGCGCAATGACAGCGTGCCCGCCTGTTCGGCCTGACCCGCCTGGCGCGCGGCAAGACCATCGGCATGGAAGCCCGCCTGGTCGAACGCCACGCGGCCCCGGACGTCGTCGAAGGCGAGTTCGAATCGTGAATCGCGCATCGCCACGCCCTGCAACGCCACTTCGCCATCGAGTCGGAACGGTGCGCCCGGCGGCACGGCAAGCGACATCGCGACCTGCGCCCGACCGGCCAGGTCGAGCGCGTCGAGGGTTTCCCCCTGCGTCTTCCGGAACGGGCTCTGTCGCAGCAGCCCGAGCAGTTGCTTCGCATCGGCAGTGGCAGTCGCACTGACCTCGACCGGCGAGTCGCCGTAGTCGCGGATGCGGGCGACGACATCACGCACCGGCACGCCGACCAGCTCGCCGCCCGCGGGCCGCAGTTCGAAACCGGCATTGATGAAACGGATGTGGCCGTTGAGCCCGGTCATCGCCGGCCAGTCGTCCTGGAAGCGAACCGTGGCGTCTTCGATGTCGCCCTCGGCGAGGAACACCCCGCGCCGGTCCCTGGCATTGCGCGAATCGAACGGCCAGTCGTCGAGATCGCCGGCGACGATGCCGTAGCCGTTGCGGACAGTCCCTCCGACCAGCGCCATGTCCAGCCAGGCACGCGCCGTCGCCGGCATCCGGTGGCGCACCCAGAACTTCTTCGCCACCGGAATCTCCGCGGCATCGACATCGGCGACCAGGTCCAGGCGCGGGCGTCCGTCGCCGTCGAACCGCAGCCCGCCGCGGGCATCGGCGGCATAGCCGTCGCCATCGACGCGCAGCCCGGGAGTCTCCACCCGCCAGCCCTCGACGTCGCGCCAGGCGGCAATCTCGCCATCGAGCCGCAGCGGATGGAGGACGTCGAAGCCCACCGGCCAGTCGAACACCGCCTGCGCGGCCGGATCGGGGCGGAACACCACGCCGGCGCCATCGCCGAGGATGGTCCCACCGACACCGGACAGGCCCGGGCGATCGCCGACCGGTACAAACCCCAGGTCCTCGATCCGCGCCGACAGCCGCAGCGGCCCGCCCGCACGCGCGGCGAAGCGCACGTCCGAGAGCACCGCGTGCGGCGCAGCGGCCTGCAACCATTCCCGCAGCGACGGGCTGATGCCATCGCCCAGCGCCGCCAGCGCGATCAGGGGCGCCACTTCGACCCGTCCGGCGTGCATCGAGCGCTGCCGGCCACCGCTCAGCATCAGGCCGTCGAGCACCTGCTCGCGGTCGAGATACACGATGCGCAGCGTCGGTGCGTCCAGTCGCCAGTCGCCGTCGACATGCGCCCAGCGCGCACGTATGCGCGCGCCCTGGAACACGACCGTCGGTGCATCGGTCGAGGCGCGGGCGACATCGCCGGCGCGCTGCAGTGACACCGCATCGAGGGCCACGTCGCCAGTCACCGCTTCGACACGTCGCCCACGCAGATCGATCCACGCATCCACGCGGCCGTGGCCGGCCTGGATCGCCACGCCGCTCGCGGCCAGCAGGGGCGACCAGATGCGCAGGTCGTTGCGCGGCATCGCGACAAAGGCGCGCCCGTCGCCCTGCTCGCGCAGCAGATCCAGACGCAGGTCCAGCGGCGCGCCGTCGGCTTCCACCCAGGCCCGCGCCGCAGCGCGCACGCGGCGCCGGTCGACGCGCATGCGCAGGTCCACGCGCGGCAGCGTGTGCGCGATCGACAGCGAAGGGGCATCGATCGTCAGCCGCGCGCCGACCACCTGCAGCTCGCCCAGCCCCTGCAGCGCGTCGAGGGGATCCTCGTCGTCGCCTGCCGCGCCCGGCAGGCCGCGGACCTGCCAGGTCCCGTCGTCGGCGCGCTGCAGCGTGAGCGCGATGCCATGCAGGCGCAGTTCGGTCAGCGATCGGCCGGGCAGCAGGCCGGAGTACTGCGCGATCTGGATCTCGGCCTTGCCGACCGGCACCGCCAGGCCCGGCTCACCGATACGCAGGCCGGTGACCCGCAGCAACGGCCCACGGCGGGTCCATGCGGCTTCAAGGGTGTCGAACCCGACCGGGCGACCCGCGCGCTCGCTCAGCCAGCGGGCGACGGTCTGCGGGTTGCGTTCAAGCCAGGGCAGCGCGAACTGCGACGTGACGACCGCCGCCAGCGCCATCGTGACCAGCACGGCGGCGAGCAGATACCACGCCGCGCGCCCCGCACGATGCAGGCGCGAGGTCCGGATGGCCGTCATCGCCGCCCCACTCCGGCGCGCGTCGTCGGTGCATGCGACCGGGCGGGGGCTTCAGAGCAGTACAACGTCGAACTGCTCCTGCAGATACTGGTCGTCCGACTGGAAGCGGATCGACTTGCCGAGGAACTCCTCCAGCTCGACCACTGCGGCCGATTCCTCGTCGGTGATCATGGACACCACCTTGGGCGAGGCGATCACCAGCAGGCGGTCGGCCTCGAACTGGCGAACGGCCCGGACAATCTCGCGGAAGATCTCGTAGGTCACGGTCTCGACGGTCTTGACGATGCCGCGGCCACCGCAGGCGCCGCAGGTTTCGCCGAGCTGGCGCTGAAGACTCTCGACGGTGCGCTTGCGGGTCATCTCCACCAGCCCCAGCGGCGAGAAGTCATAGACCGTGGTCTTGGCGTGATCCTTGGACAGGGACTTCTCGAGCGTGCGCAGGACCTGGCGCCTGTGCTCGGCATCCACCATGTCGATGAAGTCGATGATGATGATGCCGCCGAGGTTGCGCAGACGCAGCTGGCGCGCGACCGCCTGCGCGGCCTCGAGATTGGTGCGGAACACCGTCTCCTCGAGATTGCGCTGGCCCAGGAACGAACCGGTGTTGACGTCGACCGTGGTCATCGCCTCGGTCTGGTCGATCACCAGGTACCCACCCGACTTGAGCGGCACGTCTTTCTTCAGGGCGCGCTGGATCTCGTCCTCCACCCCGTAGAGGTCGAAGATCGGCCGCGTGCCGGTGTAGCACTCGATGCGGTCGACGAGCCGCGCCTGTTCGGCCGGACCCGGCGCCGGCAGGTATTGCGCGGCGAAGATGCAGAGTTTCTCGAAGGTGTCGCGCGAATCGACCTTGACCGTGTCGACATCCCGGCGCATCAGGTCGCGCACGGCGCGCATCGGCAGTGTGAGGTCCTCGTAGACGCAGGTGCCCACCCGCGCTTCGGCCGTGCCGTGCTCGATCAGCGCCCAGGCCCGCTGCAGGTAGGCGATGTCCTCGGCGAGCGCTTCCGCACTCTGGCCTTCGGCATTGGTACGCACGATGTAGCCGTGCCCACCGGTCGCCGCCGCCAGCTCGGAGACCAGCGTCTTGAGACGGGTCCGCTCGACCTCGTCCTCGATCCGTGCCGACACCCCGACCACGTGCGACTGCGGCAGCAGCACGAGGTAACGCGACGGAATGCTGATCTGTGTGGTCAGGCGCGCACCCTTGCTGCCGATCGGATCCTTGACCACCTGCACCACGATGTCCTGGCCGTCGCGCAGCAGCTCGTTGACCGCAAGCGTCGGCAAGGGAGCGGGAAAAAGACTTTCGCCGTTGGGCTCGGCGTCGATCGTGGCCTGCGGCGGACGGACGACGTCGTTGGCATGCAGGAACGCGGCGCGCTCCAGGCCGATGTCGACGAAGGCCGCCTGCATGCCCGGCATCACCCGCTGCACCTTGCCCTTGTAGATGTTGCCCACCACGCCACGGCGCCAGCCGCGTTCGATGTGCAGCTCCTGCAGCATGCCGTTCTCGACCACCGCCACGCGCGTCTCGCGCGGAGTCACGTTGATCAGGATCTCTTCGGACATGCGGGTCTCAGGCTCCGTGGTCGGATGCGAAGGGCTGCGGATGCAGCCCGAATGTGCGCAGCAGCGCCGCGGTCTGTTGCAGCGGCAGGCCGACGACCCCGGAGTAACTGCCGTCCATGCGGGCGACAAACAGCTCGGCGCCGCCCTGGATCGCATAGGCGCCGGCCTTGCCGCGCGGCTCGCCGGTGGCCACATACGCCGCGATGGTTGCATCGTCGAGCGTGTCGAACGTGACCCCGGTGACCACCACCAGCTGGCCGATGCGTCCCTCGCCGACCACGACTACCGCTGAAATCACTTCGTGACGACGGCCCGACAGCGTTCGTAGCATCGCCATCGCGTCGGCGTCGTCGCGTGGCTTGCCGAACACCACGCCATCGAGGACGACCTCGGTGTCGGCGCCGAGCACCAGTGTTTCCGCTCCACCGCCGAGCGCCTGCAGTCCCGCGCGCGCCTTGTCGCCCGCGACGCGCAGCACGTAGTCGGCCGCAGGCTCGTCCGCCCCGCGGACCTCGGGCACATCGACGTCGATCTGCCCGAACGGCAGGCCGAGACGGGCCAGCAGTTCGCGGCGACGGGGGGATTGCGAGGCAAGATGCAGCATGACGAAAGGATACCGTGCGGGCCCCCTGCGCTCTGCCCGCTGGATCCGCATCAACCCGGTATGGCTCACGGGCCGTTCACCGGAGCGTGACGACCCTTGTTTCCCACCCTGGAGCTCTCGATGCGCCTCATTGTTCGTCCTTTGCTGCTCGCCTGCGGCCTCGCCCTCGGAACCCTGTCGATGACCGCCAGCGCCCAGCCCATGCACCAGGCCACACCCGGCGACGGCACCCTGCTGTCGATCTCCGCGCAGGCGGAGGCAAGCCGCAGCCCGGACATCGCCGTGCTGTCGACCGGAGTGGTGACCCAGGCCGCCGATGCCAACGCGGCCATGCGCGGCAATGCCGAACAGATGGCCACGCTCATGACCGCGATCAAGGCAGCCGGCATCGCCGACCGCGACGTGCAGACATCGGGCATCAACCTCAATCCGCAGTACCGCTACGCCGAAGACCAGCCGCCGGCAATTACCGGTTACCAGGCCAGCAACACCGTGAATCTGAAGGTCCGCGACATCGGCAAGCTCGGCCAGGTGCTGGACGCGCTCGTGGCCAGTGGCGCCAACCAGATCAACGGGCCGACCTTCGAGATCGAGGATGCCGAAGGCGTCCGCGACGAGGCCCGCGCAGCGGCACTGAAGACGGCCCAGCACCGGGCCGAAACCTATGCCACGTCGCTGGGCATGCGCGTGCGCCGCATCGTCAGCATCAGCGAGGGCGGCGGCTTCCAGGCGCCACCGCGCCCGATGATGGCGATGCGAGCCGTGCAGCAGGACAGTTTCTCGTCACCCGTATCGCCCGGTGAGAGCACGCTCACCGCCAACCTCGACGTCGTTTTCGAACTGGGACGCTGACATGAGCCAGAACAGGACCACCCACGAACCGCCGACCCGTCCGGGCCAGAATCCCGGGTATTCGGAGAAGAACCCCAACGACAAGGGCGATGCCCAGCAGCCGGTGGACACCCACGAGCGCAATCCCGACGACGGCGGCCTCGATCGCGAGCCGGAGAGCATGCCGGAGGATTGACCGCCGCCCGATCTCGGGCAGCGACCTTCCGCCGCATGCGCGGCGATTGCCCGCAGAAACGCGTGAACCCAGGCGCGTGCGGTTTCCGCAGACCGGCTTCCACCACCGCGCGTACGCGCGGCACCTCCCCCTGCCCTGCGTTGCTCGGCGACTGACAGCACGCGGTGCGACGCGCGTTCGGGCGATGTGGCCGTAAACGCCCGTCCCGCGCGTACCGCGGCCTGGTAAAAGGGGATCAGCTCCAAAAGTCGGGGACACCTGAGCGGTCGCCGATGCCTACGCCTCTTTGCGTTGCACGCGGCCCGACCTGCTGCGCCCGGGCCGGGAGACGCGCGGGGCGGTGGCCTGCGACGGCCTCGCAGCTGCGGACACCTGCAGCCGCGGCGGCTCAGGCCCGGTGATAGGGATGATTGGCCAGCATCGCCGCGGCGCGATAGAGCTGTTCGGCGAGCACCAGCCGCACGAGCATGTGCGGGAGGGTCAACGGCCCGAGCGACCAGCGCTCATCGGCACGTGCGAGCACGTCAGGGGCATGGCCTTCGGGTCCGCCGATCAGGAATGCCAGGTCACGGCCCTGCATGCGCCAGTGCTCGAGGCGCTGGGCAAGGTCCTCGGAAGAATGCAGCCTGCCGCGGCCGTCGAGCGCGACCACCAGCGCATCGCGCGGCACCGCCGCCAGCACGCGTCCGCCCTCGTCGGACATCGCGCGCGCCGTGTCACGGCCCTTGCCGCGCAGGCCGGGCTCGACTTCGACAAGATCCAGCGGCAGCCAGTGCGACAGCCGCTTGCGATATTCGGCGAAGCCCTCCGCGACCCATGCAGGTGCGCGCTCGCCTACGGCGATCAGCTTCGCTTTCACTGGAGCACCGCGTCCGGCGCCGACGCCGGGCGCGCCCGATCAGGCATCGCGACGCGGGCCGCGATCCTCGGCCGGCGGCTCGTCGCCCACCGTCCACAGCCGCTCGAGGGCATAGAACTCGCGCACGCGCGGGAGCATGACGTGGACGACGACGTCGCCCAGATCGACGAGCACCCATTCGGCCTCGCGCTCGCCTTCGACGCCGAGCGGCTGGCAGCCGAGCTTCTTGGCGTGCTTGACGACTTCGTCGGCGATCGACTTGACGTGGCGGCTGGACGTGCCCGAGGCGATGACCATGAAGTCGCAGACGCTGCTGCGTCCGCGCACGTCGATGTCGATGACGTCGACGGCCTTGATTTCGGCGACTGCCGCGCGCGCGACCTCGAGCAAAGCGTCCGGGGACGGCGGCGGTTCGGGCAGGCGGGTCTTGATGACGTGTGCGGGATTGGACAAGAGTGTGGCTTCTGAAAGTGCGGCGGAAATTATAGCGGAGCGCGGGAGCCTGCTCCGTACAAGCCCTTCTCGTGGATGAATGCGGCCACCGGCTCCGGCAGCCAGCCTTCCGTCGAAGCGCCCGCGGCGAGACGCGCCCGCACCTCGGTTGCCGACACGCAGGACAGGGGCTGATGCAGGCGCAGGACCCGACCGGCGGGCCGCGTCCGCAGCTCGTCCGGCGACGTGGCCCAGCGCGGGGCCAGGGCAGTGGCGAGGTCGTCGGGCAGTGCGGCGTCGAGCGCGCTGCCCGGTCGCTCTGCGACCACCAGATGGGCCAGTTCGAACACCATCGGCCAACGATGCCAGGCCGTCAGGCCCAGCAGGCTGTCGGCGCCGACGAGCCAGGCGATCGGCGCAGAGGGGCCCAGCATGTGGCGCAGCCCGGCCAGGGTGTCGACGGTGTAGCTGCGGCCGCCCCGATCGAGCTCGCTGCGGTCGAGCAGCAGTCCGGGCGTGCCGGCGATGGCCAGGGCGACCATTGCTGCCCGCATCTCGGCATCCGCGCCGGGGGCCGGGCGATGCGGCGGGTCGCCCGCGGGCATCAGCCGGACAGTGCAGCCCAGCGCATCGCGGGCCGCGCGGGCGATCGCCAGATGGCCGCAATGGATCGGATCGAAGGTGCCGCCGTAGACCAGGTGCAGCGGCTCCGCCGCGCCGCTCATGCGGCCAGCAGGGCGCCGGCGCGCGCGTCTGCGACCGCGACCAGCAGCCGCTCGAGCGCAAGCCAACCGTCGGTCGGGTCCTGCCCCGGCCGACCGCGCCCCTTGGCGATGCGGTCCACGCGCCCGGCCTCGGCGACGAAGCGCACCCAGCGCGCTTCGGGATGGCGCTGCAGGGCCCGCCGGTAACCGGCCTGGCGGGCATCCCAGATGCGCTGGGCCTTGAATTCGTTGGCCAGATTGCCGCCGCGGGCCTGGACCTGGGCGAGCTGCGCGGCGCGTGCCAGCTCCATCACCACCATGCCCATCAGTGCGGGAATCGCAGCGCCCTCGGCCCGCAGCCCGGCGAGCATGCGCACCACCTGCGCCGGCTGGCCGTTGAGCGTGGCGTCGAGCAAGCGGAACACATCGAAGCGAGCAGCATCCGCCACCAGCGCATGCATGCGCGGCGCGTCAAGCGTGCTGCCGTCCGCCAGCAGCGCGAGCTTGTCGACCTCCTGCGCCGCGGCCAGCAGGTTGCCGTCGACGCGTTCGGCCAGCTGCTGCACGGCGGCCCGATCGGCCAGCACGTTGCGGCTGCGCAGGCGGGCGTCGATCCAGCTTTCCAGCTCGTGCGGCTTGACCTGCCAGGCCACCACCAGATGGCCGATGCCGGTGATCGCCTCGCTCCATTTGCCACCATGCTGCCGGCTCCACTCGCCGCCGGTGACCAGCAGGGTCACATCCGAGGGCGGATCGGCACAGAACCCGCTGATGACCTGGGCGCCGTCCTTGCCGGGCTTGGTCGTCGGCAGGCGGATCTCGACCAGCCGGCGCGAGGCGAACAGGCTCGGCGCCCGGAACGTGGCCTCGACCGCGCTCCAGTCGATGTCGCGCCCTTCCGGCTCGAAGACCTCCCGCTCGGCAAAACCCTGCGCACGCGCGGCCGCCCGCACTGCATCGGCGGCCTCGAGCACGCGCAGCGGCTCGGGCCCCGCGATCAGATAGGCCGGGCGCAGCGGTTCGCGATCGAGCTGCGCGGCCAGGCGCTCGGGCGTCAGTTCCACGACCGGCTCAAGCGGCCACTGGCGCGCGACGGGCTCACCCGAGCGGGCGCTGCTGCGGGTTACGGAACACCGCATCGATACGACGGATGATCGAGGCGGTCATCTCGCGCTCGAGTTCGCGCGAGAGCAGTTCGCGCTCCGATTCCGATCCGATCGCGTCGGTCGGCGGCGCCAGATAGTCACGCGAGAGCTCGATCGCCTGCTGCGGCACGATGGCACGGCCATCGGCATCCTGCATCGAGAACACCACCGCATAGCGCAGGGTGTATTCCAGCGCGCGGCCCTGCGCGTCGAGGCTCGCCGGCAGCGAGGCCCATCGCTCGGACTGGATGTTCAGCGTCGCGACGTCGGTCGCGCCGGGTTCAGCGATCTCGGCACCGGCGGCCGCCAGCGCCCGCTCGACCGAACGCGCCAGGCGGCTGTAGGGATCGCTCGACACGATGTCCACCGGCCCGAGGTCGGCCGGCAGGGTCAGCGCATTGCGCAGATGGAAGCCGCAGGCCGAAAGCGCCAGCACGAGGGCGACGAGGGCCAGAGACGGGAAAACCGATCGGAGGATGCGCATGGGCGAAGTCTGGAGGAGGGGGATAGGACCGGCAAGCGCCGGTCGGAGATGCGGCGACGCCGGGTTCAGCCGGCGACGATGTTGACGATCTTGCCCGGCACGACGATCACCTTGCGCACGGTTGCTCCGTCTAGGAACTTCGCGACGTTCGGCTCGGCCAGTGCCATCGCCTCGATCGTCTCCCGCGGCAGGTCCACCGCCACCTCGATCGTCCCGCGCAGCTTGCCGTTCACCTGCACCGCGAGCGTCACGGCATCGCGCTGCAGCGCAGCCGGATCGGCCAGCGGGAACGCCTGGTCCTCGAGCAGTGTCTCGGCGTGACCCAGCACCTGCCACAGCGTGTGGGCGATATGCGGTGTGATCGGGTTGAGCAGCAGCACGATGGTCTCGAACGCTTCCTGGCGCAGCGCACACGCGTTCGCATCCGTCTCGTCGAACTTGCCCACATGATTGAGCAGTTCCATGACCGCGGCGATCGCGGTATTGAAACTGTGGCGGCGACCGTAGTCGTCCCCGACCTTCTGGATCGCCTCGTGCAGCTGGCGGCGCAGGGTCTTCTGCGCCGGCGTTGCCGCAGCCGCGTCGAAGGCACGCGCTGCTGCCCCGCCCTGCACGTGCCGGTGCACCTGGTTCCACAGGCGCCGCAGGAACCGCGACATGCCTTCCACGCCGGCCTCGTTCCACTCCAGCGACTGCTCGGGCGGCGCCGCGAACATCGAAAACAGGCGCACGGTATCGGCACCGTACTTGCCGATCATCGACTGCGGATCCACGCCGTTGTTCTTCGACTTGGACATCTTCTCGGTGCCGCCGATCGAGACCGGCTGGCCGTCCAGCTTCGAGGTCGCGCCGGTGATCCGGCCCTTGTCGTCGCGGGTGATCTCGACATCGGCCGGGTTGATCCAGTCCTTGCCGCCGTTGTCGAGCTCCCGATAGAAGGTATCGGCGATGACCATGCCCTGGGTCAGCAGGTTGATCACCGGCTCGTCGCTGCGCACCAGGCCCTCATCGCGCATCAGGCGGTGATAGAAGCGGAAATACAGCAGGTGCAGGATCGCGTGTTCGATGCCGCCGATGTACTGGTCGACCGGCGTCCAGTAATTGGCGCGTTCGTCGACCATGTCGGCCGCGCCCGGCGAGGTGTAACGCGCGGTGTACCAGCTCGACTCCATGAAGGTGTCGAAGGTGTCGGTCTCGCGTTCGGCCGCGCCGCCGCAGCTCGGACACGTGGTCCTGCGCCACTCGGGATTGGACTTGATCGGCGACTGCACCACGCCCGGGTTGGCGAAGGCGTCCTCGACATCTTCGGGCAACAGGACGGGAAGCTGATCCTCGGGCACCGGCACCGCGCCGCAGGCATCGCAGTAGATCACCGGGATCGGGCAGCCCCAGTAGCGCTGGCGGCTGACGCCCCAGTCGCGCAGGCGGAAGTTCACCTTGCGGTTGCCACGACCCTCCGCTTCGAAGCGGGCGGCCAGGGCATCGAGCGCCTGCTGGAAATCGAGACCGTCGAACTCGCCCGAATTCACCAGCCAGCCGCGGTCCGTGTAGGCGCTCTCTTCGGCGATGCGGTATTCGAATTCCTCGACGACCTGCACCGCAGCGCCGGTGTCGTAGACATCCAGCGAGGCGCCGCCCTCGAGCGCGGACTGCATCGGATCGGTATGCGTAACGCGGTCGCGGCCGATTTCCTCGAGCGCATCGCGCACGTCGGTCGGCACGACCACCATTCTGATCGGCAGGCCATAGGCCTTGGCGAATTCCCAGTCGCGTTGATCGTGGCCCGGTACCGCCATGACCGCACCGGTGCCGTAGCCCATCAGCACGAAATTGGCGACCCAGACCGGGATTTCCTCGCCGGTGATCGGGTGCAGTACGCGCAGGCCGGTGTCCATGCCGCGCTTGACCTGGGTCTCGAGCTCGGCTTCCGAAACTCCGCCCCGGCGCAGGTCGGCAACGAATTCCGCCAGGTCGGGATCGCTTTCGGCCGCGCGGACCGCGAGCGGATGTTCGGCGGCGACCGATACGAAGGTCACACCCATCAGGGTATCGGGCCGTGTGGTGTAGACCGCGAGCTTCTCGTCGCTTCCGACCACGTCGAACGCGAACTCCAGGCCCTCGCTGCGGCCGATCCAGTTGCGCTGCATGGTCTTGACCGAATCCGGCCAGCCGTCGAGCGTATCGAGGCCGTCGAGCAGCTCCTGGGCGTAGGCGGTGATCTTGAGGAACCACTGCGGGATCTCGCGCTTCTCCACCAGGGCGCCGGAGCGCCAGCCGCGACCGTCGATGACCTGCTCGTTGGCGAGCACCGTCTGATCGACCGGATCCCAGTTGACGACCGAGTTGCGGCGGTAGGCCAGGCCCTTCTTCATCAGCCGCACGAACATGCGCTGCTCGTGGACGTAGTAGTCCGGCGCACAGGTCGCGAACTCGCGGCTCCAGTCGATCGCATAGCCCAGCGACTGCAGCTGGCCACGCATGTGCGCGATGTTGGCGTAGGTCCACTTGGCCGGCGCGGTGCCGTTCTTGATCGCCGCGTTCTCGGCCGGCAGGCCGAACGCGTCCCAGCCCATCGGCTGCAGCACGTTCTTGCCGGTCATGCGCTGGTAGCGGCTGATGACGTCGCTGAGCGTGTAATTGCGCACGTGCCCCATGTGCAGCGCGCCCGATGGATACGGGAGCATCGACAGGCAGTAGTACTTGGGCTTGTCGGGCCGCTCGGTGACTTCGAAGGCACGGGTCGTGGTCCAGAACCGCTGGGCGTCGGACTCCACCGGAGCGGGTTGATAGGCAGTGGAATCGACGAAGGGCTCGTTGGACACGGGATGCGCTGCTGTGCTGCGATACAAGCGGGAAGCCTACCGCAGCGCCGGGACCGCCGCCATGGATCAGCGGCCAAACCCATGGGCCGGTGCGCACTGGCTAGAATCCCCGGCCCCGTTCCCGGATCTCCCGCCTTGCCCGCATCCCCGTCCAGGATCTCGCGGTATCGCCTGCCTGCGTTCGCTGTCGCCCTGGTGCTGCTGGTGGGCGTGGCGATCGCCAGCCTGACCGCTGTCGCCGGCCTGCGCAGCAGCAATGCGTGGATCGAGCACAGCTACGAGGTGATCAACCAGATCGAGGTGGTCGAGCGCTCCATCCGGGCCGTGGAGGCGAATGCGCGGGCGTATCGCTTGACGGGTCATCCCGATTTCCGCAGCGAGTACCTCGCGGCGGCGCCCGAAGTCGACAGGACCATCGAAGCCCTGACGATGCTGATCCGCGACAACCCGGACCAGGACACGCGGGCGAGGCACCTGCGCGATATCGCCCGGCAGCATCTCGCCGAACTGCGCCGCGTGCACGACCTGCAGGAAGCCCGCGGCGCCGAAGCGGCGCGGCTGGCGACCGATCCGGGAACCGTGCTGCGGCAATGGGGTGAAATCGAGGGGATCGGCTCGCAGATGCGTCGCGACGAGCTGCGCCTGCTTGCCGAGCGCAAGGCGGCCAACCACCGGCAGGCGGTGCAGCTGAGCGTGATCGTGATCCTGGGGATGCTCGCCTCGGGCGCGATCATGGTGATTCTCATGAAGAGCCTCACCCGCGAGAACCGTCGCGCCCTCGGGCTGGAGAAGGAGGCCCGTGGCGCGGCGCACGAGATGGCGTTGAGCATGGACCAGGTCAACCGCCTGTCCCGGCAGCGGCACGAGCTGAGCCGGTATTCCGGGCTCCTGCAGAGCTGCACGACGCGCGATGAGATCGTGCAGCTGTCGATCGAGACGATCCTGCGGCTGCTGCCTGGCGCCAGTGGCCGGATCTATCTTCTGCGCGCTTCGCAGAAATTCCACGACAGCGTCGCGAGCTTCGGCGAAGCGATGATCAGCAGCCCCGATGCCTTGCTGCCCGAGGACTGCTGGGCGCTGCGTCGCGGCCAGATGCACATGCTCGCGGGCGTCGACCGCAGGCAACTGGGCTGCGGCCATCTCGACCCGGGCATGCCGGCGCCGGGCGTCACCTCGATCTGCCTGCCGCTGAGTGCGCAGAGCGGCTCGATCGGCCTGCTGCACGTCAGCGCGCCGACCGAGCAGGTCGACCATGGCGACGGCATCGACGAGCTCATCGGCCAGCTGGCCGAGCAGCTGGGACTGGCGATCGCCAACCTGCAGTTGCGCGAGACCCTACGGACGCAATCCCTGCGCGACCCGCTGACCGGGCTGTTCAACCGCCGGTATCTCGAAGAGAGCCTGGGCCGCGAGCTGCAGCGCTGCGAGCGCCGGGGCCTGCCCCTGTCGGTGCTGATGCTCGACGTCGACCATTTCAAGCGCTTCAACGACACCCATGGCCACGCCGCCGGCGACGCTTTGCTCTCGCAGATCGGACGCCAGATCGAGGCCGCCGTGCGTGACGAGGACATCGCCTGCCGCTACGGCGGCGAGGAGTTCACCCTGGTCATGCCGGAACTCGACGCTGCGAGCGCCTGCGCGCGCGCCGAGCGGATCCGGCGCCAGGTGGAAATGACGACGGTGCAGCACCTGGGGCAGCAGCTCGGGCCGGTGACGATCTCGATCGGCATCGCGACCTTCCCCGGTGATGGCTACGCGCCCCACCTGTTGCTGCAGATGGCCGACGCAACGCTCTACCGTGCCAAGGCCGAAGGCCGCAACCGCGTGCTGCACGTGTCGTACGCGCCCTGATCCCTGCACATCGCGCAGGCGTGCTTCAATCCGGAACCGCCGCCGTTCCGGAGTTGCCCATGGCTTCACGTGTTCGCCTGTCGTCCTCTGCCCTGCTGGCCGCGACCCTGCTGTCGCCCATCGGCGCCATCGCCGCCACGCAGACCGCCCTCCACTGCGAGCGCCTGTTCGATGCGCGCAGCGGACGCGTACTCGGCGAGCACACCATTCTGGTCGAGGACGGGCGGATCCGCGAAGTGATTCCCGGCCGGGCCAAGCTCGGCGGCGATGTGGACTCGATCGTGCTCGCGGAGCGCACCTGTTCGCCGGGGTGGACCGATCTCCACGTGCATCTGGGGTCGCAGTCCAGCCCAGCGAGCTAGTCCGAAGGGTTCCGTCTCGATCCGGTGGACTACGCGTTCCGCGCCGTCGGCTACGCGCGCAAGACGCTCGATGCCGGTTTCACGAGCGTGCGCGACCTTGGCGGCGAAGTCAGTCCGCACCTGCGCGATGCGGTCAACCAGGGACTGGTCGAGGGACCGCGGATTTTTGCCGCCGGCAAGTCGATCGCCACCACCGGCGGCCACGCCGATCCGAGCAATGGCTACAACTCCATGCTCTCGCACCTGCTCGGCCCGCCCGGCCCGACCGAAGGCGTCATCAATTCGGTCGACGATGCGCGCCAGGCCGTGCGCCAGCGCTACAAGGACGGCAGCGACGTCATCAAGATCACCGCCACCGGCGGCGTGTTGAGCTACGCGCGCAGCGGCGATGCGCCGCAGTTCACCGTCGACGAGGTCCAGGCGATCGTCGATACCGCCCGCGACTACGGCTATCGCGTCGCCGCCCATGCGCACGGCACGGAGGGAATGAAGCGCGCGGTGCTCGCCGGCGTCACCAGCATCGAGCACGGCACCCACATGGACGAGGAAGTGATGCGGCTGATGAAGCAGCGCGGCACCTGGTATGTGCCCACGATCTATGCAGGCCGCTTCGTCGCCGACAAGGCGAAGGAGCCGGGCTACTTTCCGGAAGTCGTGCGACCCAAGGCCGCGACCATCGGCGCGCAGATCCAGGACA
The DNA here is from genome assembly GCF_002327105.1 of Luteimonas chenhongjianii. Taxonomy (GTDB): domain Bacteria; phylum Pseudomonadota; class Gammaproteobacteria; order Xanthomonadales; family Xanthomonadaceae; genus Luteimonas; species Luteimonas chenhongjianii. The sequence goes on from NZ_CP023406.1 coordinate 2,643,848, forward strand.
CCGCCGCGCGTGCCTATCGCGCCGGCGTGCCGATCGCGTTCGGCACCGACCAGGGGGTCGGCCCGCACGGCGACAACGCGCGCGAGTTCATCTACATGGTGGAGGCCGGCATTCCGGCCGCCTATGCGCTGCAGTCGGCGACGCTGCATGCCGCCACCGTGCTCGGCGTCGACGACCAGGGCGTCATTGAAGCCGGCAAGCGCGCCGACATCATCGCGATGCCGGGTGATCCGGTAGCGGACATCAACGTGGTGATGGCGGTCGACTTCGTCATGCAGGCCGGCCGCGTGCACCGCATGCCGGACGCGCCGGCAATCGCCGCCGACTGAACCGCGTCAATGCTGGCGTGGCAGCCGCCACGCCAGCAACAGGGTCCACGCCCACCAGCACGCCAAAGCCAACCGCGTCGCGATCTCGGGGCCGACCAGCATCGGCGCGAACAGGCAGATCGCGACCGTCGCGCACAGGATCAGCGACGGCCAGCGCACACTCGGCAATGCAATACCCGACAGCAACGCAGCGGCGACAAAGGCGAGCATCCAGACCATCCACGTGGCGGCATGCCAGCGACTCATGCCGGCGTCGAGCGCCTCGGGATCGAGCGGCAGCAAGCCCTGCGCCGCGAACGCCAGTGCCGCCAGCAGCATCAGCCGCAGGGCGATGCCGGCGCCCATGCCCGAACGTGGAAGTCGGCCCCGTAGCCGCAGCGCGACCGCTGCAACGACCAGGCCGGGCCCGATCCAGGCCAGTACGTTGAACACCCATGACAAGGGCATGCCGGTCGCGCCGGGAAGCGCCAGCGGCGCAGCGGCCGGCACGCCGGTCAACGCCGCCGCGATCAGCAGCGTGAGCAGGCTGCAAGCGTGCGCGGCGGCGCACAGCACCAGATCGGGGCGCCTCATGCCGCCCACCGGAACACGTCCTCGACGCCGACCCCGAAGGCCCGTGCGATGCGGAATGCCAGTTCCAGCGATGGCGCATAGCGCCCCGCCTCCAGCGCGATGATCGTCTGCCGCGTGACCTGGCAGGCCTCGGCCAAGGCCTGCTGGGTCATTTCGCCGTGCTCGAAACGCAGGCGCCGGATCTCGTTGGCGATGGGTGTGCCGGTCATCGGGCCGCCCTTAGCGACGATCACGGCCGTACAGCACCGCAGCCCGCCAGTTGCCGATTCCATTGGCGACGAACATTGAAACGAAAGCCGCTGCAACTGTGGCGCGCGCATCGAGCGCAATGCCCGCGTGCGCGACGAGAATGGTATAGGCCAGCGCCCCGACGACGATCAGCACTTCCAGCGTGCGCTTCGACCATCGCATGCCGTCCGCCTGGATCGCACGATCGCGCTCGTCCTCGAGGATGCCGCCATGGCGCAGCCGCTGCGCAAGTCGGTACTTCCGCAGGGCCGGCGCGGCGACGACCGCACCGCCATAGGCGAACAGCATCAGATACGGAAACCAGCCGTCGCCGAGTCGATCGGCGGCGATCATCTGCAGAAAGATCACGCCCGCGAGGAAGATCTGCCCCGAATTCCGGGCGTCGGTTTCCGTCGCCGATGGCCCCTCGCCATCCGCCGACAACCGCGTGCTTCGCCACGCGCCCCAAGCAACGCAGATCAGGAGGACCATGACGGGCCCGAGTGTGAGCGCGCGCCAAGCCGGTTCCCTTGCGATGAACAGAACACCAAAACCGATGAAGACCACCGTCGGCCAGATCGCAGCCCAGATCGACGCCCAGCCCGCATCAGGCGCATACACAGTCCGTGTCGTCATGATGTCCGCTCCACCGAACACAAGGTAAAAAGCAATTTACATTTGTATAAGCTGATGTCAACTATCTTTTACATGGTTGTATCCTGCGCGGCCGTCGCCATCTGCTTGTGATCGCGCACGGCGCTTCCCCTTCCAAGGATTTCCGCATGCTCCTCGACGGCAACGCCCCCGCTACCGACGCCCCCCGCCACGTCTTCGACGCGACCACCGCCAACTTCGAGACGGAGGTCCTGCAGAAGTCCTTGCAGACCCCGGTACTGATCGATTTCTGGGCCGAATGGTGCGGGCCGTGCAAGTCGCTTGGACCGGTGCTGGAGAAGCTGGCGGCCGAATACAACGGCGCGTTCGTGCTGGCCAAGGTGGATGTCGACAAGGAGCAGCAGATCGCCGCGGCCTTCCAGATCCGCTCGGTGCCCACCGTGTTCCTGCTGGTCGGTGGGCAGCCGGTCGACGGGTTCCCCGGCGCGCTGCCCGAAGGCGAGGTCCGCGAATTCCTCCAGCGCCATGGCATCACGCCCGCGGAAGGGGCGCCTGCCGAAGACGCCGCCCCGGCCCCGCTCGACCCCGCCGCGGAAGTCGCCCGGCTGCGCGAGGCGATCGCAGCCGAGCCCGACAAGGCAGAGCTGCGGCTCGATCTCGCCCTTGCGCTGCTGCAGACCGGCGCGGCGCAGGAGGCCGAAAGCCTGCTCGATGGCCTGCCGGCCAATCTCGCCACCGACGACCGCACCATCAAGGCCCGCGCGCGCCTGGACTTCGCGACCCTGCTGGCCGACGCGCCGCCGGTGGAGGCATTGCAGTCCGCGATCGCGGCCGATCCGGGCAATCTGACCGCCCGCCACCAGCTGGGCGTGCGCCATATCGTCGCGGGAGACGCAGAGGCGGGCTTCGAGCAGTTCATCGAGATGCTCAGCCGCGATCGCGACTTCCAAGACGGACTGCCGCGCAAGGCGTTGATCGATGCGTTCCGCATCGTCGAGGATCCTGCGCTGGTCGGCCGCTATCGCCGCAAGATGGCCTCGCTGCTGTTCTGATCCGGCCACGGCCACAGGCACCGTACAGCTGCGTATGGCAAGATCGGCGCCCCCGCCGATCGCACTGCCATGACACCCCGCCGCGCCCGACTGATGTTCAACCTGTGGCCACCGTTCCTGTTCACCGGGATCCGGGTGACCGCGATCGACGCGCGGTTCCGGCATGCGCGCGTCGAACTGCGCCAGCGCTGGTTCAACAGCAACTATGTCGGCACGCACTTCGGCGGCAGCCTGTTCGCGATGACCGACCCGTTCTGGATGATCCTCACCCTGCGCGCGCTCGGCAGCGAACACGTGGTCTGGGACAAGGCCGCCGAGATCGAGTTCGTCCGCCCCGGCCGCGGTACCGTGCACGCGAGCTTCGACCTCGATGACGCGACGGTCGAGACGATCCGCGCGGCGACCGCCGACGGCAGCAAGCACCTGCACTGGTTCACCACCGATGTGCTCGATGCGTCGGGCGAGCTGGTGGCCCGCGTGCGCAAGCAGATCTACGTGCGCCGCAAGCGGCGCGCGTCTCAGTCGGCCGACGCGACCGCCTCGACCAGATAGGCCGGCAGGGGCAGCGACCAGGTGTCGACGGGGCTGGTATAGCGCTGCGCGATGCCGATCGTGCGCCCATCGGCACCGATGGTGATGTCGCGGTCCGCGCTGCGAAGACCTTCCGGACGGCGCGCCAGACGTTCGGCGAGGCTCCCGTCGTCGGGCTGCTCGCGCAGCCAGGCCAGCGTGCCGAGCAGCTGCAGACGCGCACCGTAATCGTGTCCCCGCGCGGCAAGGGGTTGGTAAGTGGGTCCCCCGACGTTGGCGATAACACAGCCCCCGAAGTTCGCGATGCATTCGAAACGCCGCCAGATGGGCCTGCTGGCGCTGGAGACCTGCGGACCCGTGTCCGGCAGCGGCTGCGCCGCGCAGGGCACACTCATCTGCTCGGCGAACAGCGCCCGGGAGGCATCACGATCCAGGACCAGCCAGCTCCACGCGTTGTGCTCGCGCATCTCGGGGATCTGCTGGACCACATCCATGCTCGTCGCAAACGCGCCACGCATGGCCGGACAGCTTGACCATTCCGCGGCCACTGGCGCGACGAGTGCCGCATGGCAACTGCCGGGCAACGCCGTTCCGGCCGGCATGTCCGCCAGCATGCTGGCCAGCAGCGCCCCATAGCCATTGGTGGTCAGCGCCATCCCGTACGTCCGTACGATCAGCTCGTCGCTGTTGTGCCCGATTCGTCGCCACGTCGCGAGATCGCGGCAGGTCGCGTCGATCGCGCCGATCCGGTCGCCCTTCGCAAACTGCACGGCGTGCGCAGTGACCGGCCAGCTCAGCAGGCCGACGGGAACAGACAGCAGGCCTGTGGAATCGGGCGGCAGGCGCGAGAGATAGTGATCGTAGCTCCGCAATGCCTGCACCCGTTCGATCAGGTGGCGATTGGACTGCACCAGCGCGGCATACGCGTCCAGCGAAGCGCCGACTTTTTCGAGACAGTCCGATCCGGCATTTCCGCAGTGAGGGGTGGCGGCGTTGTCCACAAGCAGGTCGCGATAGCGGGCGCGGGCGGACTTGAACGACAGCGGGGGACTGCGCTCGCGCCAGGCCGTGGTCAGCGCCTGCATGTCGGCGTCCACCACCGCCGCGACCTCCGCATCGGGCACGTCACGCCGCAGCACCCACAGCGCGTCGAACACGTTGCGCCCATGGAACACGTTCGGCGCTTCCATAAGCGCCAGTGCCGCACGTTGTTCCGGCGTCGGTCCGCGCAGTCGCGACGCGCCCCACAGCAGCGACAGTACCGTCGCCGTCACCACCAACCCCAAACCCAGATAGTTCAACCAACGCATCCATGATCCCCCTGCTGGCCGCGCTCCTGCGGCCAGCGGAGTCTGCCATGCCCGGCAATGCACGCGCTCGGTAGCGCCAACGACATCACACCGTTTTCTGCGACCCGGTGGGTATGCTGTCGGCCGCACAGGGGGACGCATGTCGCAGTACGTACACGGGCTCGAGGAGCCGATGACGCTGCCGGAGATTACCGGCTATCGCGTGGTGCGCGTCGTCGGCCATGGCGGCATGGCGACCGTCTATCTCGGCACCCAGCTGTCGCTCGGCCGCGACGTGGCGATCAAGGTCATGCGACCCGAGGCGCTTGCCGACGAGGTCAGCCGCCGACGCTTCGAGAACGAGGCCCGCACCATCGCCCGGCTCGAGCATCCCAACATCGTCGGCATCCACGAGGTCGGCCGCACGGCCGATGGCCTGCCGTGGTACGCGATGCCCTACCTCCCGCACGGCCACCTGGGTCGGCGCGACCTCACCCGGGACCATGGCCGGGTACGCGAAGTGTTGCGCGCCCTGCTCTCGGCACTGGCCTATGCGCATGCGCGCGGGGTGATCCATCGCGACGTCAAGGCCGAGAACGTCTTGTTCGACGAAGCCGACCGCCCGCTGCTGGCCGACTTCGGCATCGCCCTGCGGCGTGGTTACGGCACGCGCGTGACGATGGTGGGGCTCGCCGTCGGCAGCACCGCCTACATGGCGCCGGAACAGGCGCGCGGACAGCAGGTGGATTTCCGCGCCGATCTCTACAGCGTTGGCGTGCTGGCCTGGGAAATGCTCAACGGCAGCCTGCCCTACCAGGCCGACGACGCACTCTCGATGGCACTAGCGCACACCCAGAATCCGATTCCGCGACTGCCGCCGGCGCTGCGCCACTGGCAGCGCTTCATCGACCGCGCCCTTGCGAAATCACCGGGCCGGCGATTCGCCGATGCGAACCAGATGCTGCAGGCGCTGGCCGAGGTGCCGCTGCGTGGCGGACGCAGTGCTCCGCTGATCGAAGGCGCGCTGCGCCGGGCCGGGGCCGGCGCCAGGCGCGTCCCGCCGCTGCTGTGGATACCGGCGGTACTGGTGCTGGCAGCCGGTATCGGCCTGCTGCTTCGCCCGGCCACCCAACCGGACCCGGATACGCAGGCCGCGGCGCAGGCCAGAATGCTCCCCAGCCCTGAACCCAGCGATGCGCAGGGCCTCGCACGCGACGACATGTCCGGCACGGCCGCGACCGGGCCGATGGAGCTCGTCGATCCCGCGGCGGCGCGCGTGGCGCCGGTCTCGCAGGCGGACCGGTACCTGCTCGAGGCGGAACGCCGGATGCAGGCCGGGCATCTGGCTGCGCCCGAGGGGGCGAACGCGTTCGAATCGCTGACCCGTGCCTGGCGTGCCGATCGCGAACATCTGCGCTTCGCGCCGGTCTCCGCCCGCGCCTTGGATGCTGCTGCCGCGCGCGCCGGCGCGCTGATCGCCAAGGGCGCGCACGCTGAAGCGGCCGCCATGCTGACCGCCGCGCGCCAGCACGCGGCGGCCACCGGCCAGGCCGAAGGCGAGGCAATGCGCCAGCTGCGCGCGAAAGTGGAGACCGCAGCCGACGCGCGCATCGCCGCTGCGGCAGCCGCTGTCGACCGTGCCGATGCACTCGCTGCTTTGGCGGCTGCGGAGGCGGCCGGTATCGATGCGGCGGTCACGACGCGCCTGCGCCGGCTGGCCATGACCATTCCCGATGTCGCGGCGTTGGCTGCACGTGTTGCCGGTGGCGCCCGGGTGGTGCGCGGGCCCGACGGCGCCTACGCGATCGCCAATGCACCGGTCAGCCGCGCCGACTACGCCGCCTTCGTCGCGGCCACCGGTCACAAGTCCGCCTCCTGCCGTGCCCGCGGCTCGGTGCTGCGGGCACTGGCTCCGAAGAACTGGGAAGATCCCGGCTTCGAGCAGTCGCCGAGCGATCCGGTGGTCTGCGTGTCGTGGGACGACGCCATGGAATACGCGCGGTGGCGCAGCGAACGCGAAGGCCGCAGCATCGTCGTCGCCTCGACCGCCCAGGGCGCCAGCGTCGCGACCCGCGCGATGGGTCCGGCGGAATGGCGCAGCGACTGCGCGGCCGCATGCAAGGACCGCATCGCCGCCGGCCGCAGCCAGCGCGACGAGCTGAGCAGCCGCGCGCTCGACCCGCGCCGCGGCTATGACGATGTCGGTTTCCGCCTGGCCCACCTGCCCTGAACACCTGGCGACAGATGCCGCACTTCCGAAGACCGGGCGCCGGGCGCATGATGTCGGGTTCCCCCATTCACGCCTGAAACGCCATGAGTGCCCACACCCTGGGCGGACGCCTGCAGCGCCTGTTCCTGACCGGCCTGTTGACCCTGCTGCCGATCTGGCTCACCTGGATCGTCGTCAAGTTCGTATTCGTGCTGCTGTCGGATATCAGCCGTCCCTTGGTCGGCCCGCTCGCGCACGGCATTGCCGCGGGCTTTCCGAACTCGCTTGGGTGGATCAATGCCGTTTCGGTCCAGGCGACGATCGCGCTGCTGGCGACCCTCGTGCTCATCCTCGGCGTGGGCTGGCTGGCGCGGCGGGTCGTCGGCCAGCGCCTGCTGGGCTGGCTCGAAGCACTGGTGCAGCGCATCCCGCTGGCCAATGTCATCTATTCGAGCGCACGCAAGCTGCTCGACATCCTGCAGACCAAGCCCGACGGCACCCAGCGCGTGGTGCTGATCGACTTCCCGCACCGGGAAATGAAGTCCGTCGGCTTCGTGACCCGGGTGATCCGCGAACAGGGCACCGGGCGTGAACTCGCGGCCGTCTACGTGCCCACCACGCCCAATCCGACCTCTGGGTATCTGGAAATCGTGCCGCTGGAGAAGCTCACCCCGACCGACTGGACCGTCGACCAGGCGATGAGCTTCATCATTTCCGGCGGCGCGGTGGCGCCGGACACGATTCCGTTCGACCGACCGGGCACGGTACCCAGGCACGGCACCGATCTGTGACAGCGTGACCTCCGGCCCTTGCCGAGCGACTACACGCTGCTCAGCATCGATCGACCTTCCGGAGCCCCGTCATGAAGCAGCCGCTCGTTCTTGCCATCGCCGTCGCCGTCGCAGCCAGCAGTGGCCTTGCCGGCTGCGACCGCGCCGCGCCCACGCCCGACACGACCGCAGCGGCGGAAGTGCCTGCCGAAGACGCGCCCGCGCGCGCCGCGCGGCTGGCCACGCACTACACCGAGTACTGGGAAGAACTGCTCAAGCTCAACCCGGTGCAGGCGACCTTCCTCGGGGACCCGCGCTACAACGACCAGCTGCCCGACTTCGCCAGCGCCCAATACCGCGAACAGCTCCGCGCCTTCAACGAGCGCTGGCTGAAAACGGTCGAAGCGATCGGCAGTGCCGGCCTCGAGGGCCAGGACCTGCTGAGCTATCGGATCTTCGTCCAGGACCGGCGCGATGCACTGGACGCCGAACGCTTCCCGGGCTGGATGATGCCGGTCAACCAGATGGGCAGCACGGTCAGCTACGCGGTGCTGCTGGGCTCGGGCCAGACCGCGCAGCCGTTCGCGAGCGTCGCCGACTACGACGCCTGGCTGCGCCGCGCGGCGCGGATCCCCACCGTACTCGACACCGAGATCGCCAACATGCGTATCGGCATCGAGTCCAACGTGGTCCAGCCCCGCGTGCTGATGGAAAAGGTGTTGCCACAGTTCGATGCGATCCTCGTCGAGGATCCGGAGAAGAGCCCGTTCTGGGGCCCGGTTGCGAACTTCCCCGACGACGTCCCCGCTCCCGAGCGCGAACGGCTGACCGCCGCCTTCCGCAGCCTGATCACCGAGCAGCTCAATCCGGCCATCCGGCGCCAGCGCGACTTCATCGCCAATGACTATCTGCCGCATACCCGCGACAGCGTGGGACTCGACGCCCTGCCCGACGGCATGGCCTGGTATGCATTCTCGACCCGTCAGCAGACCACGTCCGACCTCACGCCCGAGGCGATCCACCAGATCGGCCTCGACGAGGTGGCACGCATCCACGCGGAGATCCGCACCGTCATGGCCGAGACGGGGTTCGAGGGCTCGCTGCAGGACTTCTTCCGCTTCATGCAGAGCGACCGCCGCTTCGAGTTCCGTTCCGAGCAGGCGCTGCTCGCGCACTACCGGGGCATCGAGAAGACGATTGCAGCCCGGGTTCCCGAACTGTTCTCGCTGACCCCCAAGGCCGGGTTCGAGATCCGGCCGATCGAGGACTTCCGGGCGGAATCGGCTGCGGGCGGCGAATACCTGCCCCCGAGCGAGGATGGCAGCCGTCCGGGCATCTTCTACGTCAACACCTTCGACCTGCCCACGCGCAAGCGCTGGGACGCCGAGGACCTGTTCCTGCACGAGGCGATTCCCGGCCATCATTTCCAGCTTGCACTGCAGCAGGAACTGACCGACCTGCCGGCCTTCCGCCGGTTCGGCGGCGAGACCGTCTTCATCGAGGGCTGGGGCCTGTATGCCGAGAGCCTGGGCCGCGAACTGGGCATCTATGCCGACCCCTACGACTACTTCGGTCGGCTGCAGGGCGAACTGTGGCGCGCCGTGCGCCTGGTCGTCGACACCGGCCTGCACAGCAAGGGTTGGACGCGGCAGCAGGTGCTCGACTACATGTTCGCCAATGCCTCGGTCAGCGAACCCGACGCGATCGCCGAGGCCGAGCGCTACATCGCCTGGCCCGGCCAGGCACTGGCTTACAAGATCGGCGAGCTGAAGATCCAGGAGCTGCGCAAGCGCAGCCAGGACGCCCTGGGCGAGGGCTTCGACATCCGCGAGTTCCACACCGAAGTGCTCAAGGACGGCGCAGTGCCGTTGCCGGTGCTCGAGGCGAAGATCGATGCCTGGCTCGCGGCGCAGCGCGGACGTGCGGATGCGCGACCCGCGGCCTCGCCGACAGCGGAGGCGGAGGCGGAGACGGAGGCGACGCGCTGAGGCCCGCCGGCCGGCGCGCGCGCCGGCTATCCGCGCCGACATGATGCCGGCGGTCGATACAGTCCGCAGTGCCGGATCCGGTGGCCGGGGCGCCGCGTCCCCGCGGATTGGCGGTGCATGGCCCGGCAAGGACCCAGGCGGCAACCGCGCCAGCCGGCCGCCCGGCCACGCGGCGCCGCACGGTGCTCCAGTACAACGTGCCGCGCTGCGGCTTGCCCTGCTCCACCCACCGGGCGATCCTGCACGCCGGTCGCGCGCGGGGGAGGCGCCATGATCCGTACGATGTTCTCGGTGATGCTCGGCATGCTGGTCGCCATGATGGTGATGCTGGGGCTCGAATTCGTCGGCACCTGGATGTTCCCGATGCCGGCCGGCCAGCTCGCCGAAGACGCCGATCTCGCCACGATCGTCGCCAATGCACCGACCGGAAAACTGGTCTGGGTCCTGCTCGGCTGGCTGATCGCCGCCGTCTGCGGCGGCTGGGTCGCCGCGCGTTTCGCACGCGCACGCCGGATGGCGGCGGCGATCGCCGTCGGCCTGCTGCTGGTACTCGGCGTGCTGCTCAATGCGTGGATGCTGCCGCATCCGCTCTGGATGACGCTGCCGGGGCTGATCGGCCCGGTCCCGCTGGCCTGGTGTGGCGGCAGGCTCGCTCTCGGGCGTACCCACCTCGCCAACTGACGCTTTCGCTCTAGCCACGTCCGGGGAAGTCCATGCAGGCATCGTTGCTGACCACATTGCTGCTGCCGCTCGCACTCGGCGTGATCATGTTCGGCCTGGGCCTCGGTCTGGGCCTCGATGATTTCCGCCGGGTCGCACGTTATCCACGCGCGGTGCTGACCGGACTCGTCCTGCAGATCGGCGTGCTGCCGTGGGCGGCACTGGCGCTGGCACTGCTGTTCCGCCTGCCGCCTGAGCTCGCGGTCGGCCTGATGTTGCTCGCCGCTTCGCCGGGCGGCGCGACCGCGAACATCTACAGCCACATCGCGCGCGGCGACGTCGCACTCAACATCACCCTGACCGCAGTCAACAGCGTGCTGTGCCTGGTCACGCTGCCGGTCATCCTCGACCTGTCGCTGGAATTCTTCCTCGGCGCCGGCCAGTACGTGCCGCCGCCGACGCGCAAGATCGTCGAGGTCGCGCTGATCATCCTGCTGCCGGTCAGCATCGGCATGCTGGTCCGGGCGTTTGCCACCGGCTTCGCGGCGCGCATGGAAAAGCCGATCCGGCTGCTGTCGGTGGTCGTGCTCGCGCTGCTGATCGTCGCGGCCGTCGCCAGCACCTGGGACACACTGCTGGCCTACTTCGCCGCCGTCGGCATCGCCTGTCTGCTGTTCAATCTCGTCAGCATGGGCATGGGCTACGCCGCGCCGCGAGCGCTGAAGCTGCCGCGCCGGCAGGCCATCGCGATCGCGATGGAGATCGGGATCCACAACGGCACGCTGGCGATCTTCATCGCGCTCAGCGTGCTCGGCAACGCGACCATGTCGGCGCCGGCAGCGGTCTACAGCCTGCTGATGTTTCTGACCGCAGCCGCGTTCGCGGCCTGGCTCAACCGTTCCGGTGCACGGACGGCCGACGCCGTCGCCTGAGGCCGTCACCACGGACGACACCTCGCGTCCCACGTCGATGATCCGCCGGTCGCATGAGATGCGAATGGCCTGCGCCCGGCGTCGACACGCTCAGGCACCTGCATGCCATCGCAGCTCCCGGCAGCCGGTCACGCGACCGGAACAGGCAAGAAAAAGGCCCCGCCGGGCAGGCGGGGCCTCTTCGCATCACGGATGCCGCGCACTCACTCCGCGCTGCCGAACGTCCCGTAGCCCTTCAGCTGATCCGCGACTGCCGCGTCGCCGACCACGACGATGCTCTGCTGCTTCGGATCGAAGAACTCGCGCGCGACCGACTGCACCTGGGCAGCTGTCACCGCGTTGGCCTTGTCGACGTAGCTGCTGAGGTAGTCGGCCGGGCGGCCAAGCACCCAGTTCGACGCCAGCGCCGCCGCCACCGCGCCCTGCAGCTGGTTCTGGAACAGGTAGGTGCCGGCGGTGAAGCGCTTGGCGCGCAGCAGCTCGTCGGAATCGACGACGACGTTGCGCATCTGCTCGAACTCCTTGAAGAACTCGCCGATTGCCGCGCCGGTCACCTCGTTGCGCACGTCGGCCTGGGCCTGGAATGCGCCGCCCTGCGCGCGCAGGCCGAAGCTGCTGCCCGCGCCATAGGTGTAGCCCTTGTCCTCGCGCAGGTTGCGCATCAGGCGGCTGTCAAAACCGCCGCCGAGGATGGTATTGGCCAGCGCCGCCGGAATCGCGCGCTCATCGTCGGCATCGAATGCAGGCCGACCGATGCGCACCGCCGACTGCACGCTGCCCGCGCGCGGCACCAGTACGAATCGGGGCCCGGCCGGATAGTCCGGGGCAGCCACGTCCGTCACCGTCGTGTCCGCGCCGCGCCAGTCGCCGAACGCCGATTGCGCCAGCGCCATTGCCTCGCGCTCCGTCACCGGACCGGCAATCACCAGCAGCGCGCGCTCGGGATGGAACCGCGCTGCGTGGGCGGCTGCGAGGCCGGCGGCGTCGGTGCCTTCGATCCCGGCTTCGGTCGGCAACATGTTGCCGTAGGGATGCGCGCCGAAGAGCACGCGTCCCATCGCCCGGTTCGCCTGATAGGCCGGCTGCGCCTGCATCGCCTTGAGGCCCTGCAGTGCATTGGTCTTGGCCAGCTGGACCTCGTTGGCCGGAAACGCCGGATTGCGCACGACGTCCGCGAAAACCGCGGCCAGTGGCTGCGCCGACGACGACAGGCCGGACGCGGTGACGAACACGCCGTCGCTGCTGGCACTCGCGCCGATCGACGCGCCCAGACGCTGCAGTTCCTCTGCGATCTGCACCGAGCTGCGCGTGGCGGTCCCTTCCTGCAGCAAGCCGGCCAGCAGGTTCGACATGCCCGGCAGCGTCGCGGGATCACTGGCCAGCCCACCGCGGACGGCGAGCACGTAGTCCACCTTCGGCAGGCCGTCCTGGCGCGGCAGCACCCAGACGGTCAGGCCATTGTCGAGGCGCCGTTCGATCAGTCCCAGCTCGGGCAACGGCCGGTCGGCGCCGTAATCGGGCAGGCCCGCAGGCAGTTCGGTCGGCGGCGCGGTGGCTGCGGACGGCTGCTGCGCATGGGCCGCGCTGGCAAACAGGCAGGCGCCGAGCGCCAGTGCGAGCGGGCGCAGGCCGCGGGTCGGAATGTGGTGCTTGTCCATGTCGATCTCCTCAGTCCTGCGCCGGTGCTGCAGCGGGCGCCGGCGCGGCCGGCGGGGCGATGCCACGCGCAGACGCCATCGCGGCGGGCACGCGGTCGATGACGGTGCGGTTGGCATCGGTGAGATAGGTCTTCGCCACGCGCTGCACGTCGGCGACGGTCACCGCCTGCACCCGGCCGGGCACCTGGTTGAGCGCCTCGGCGTTGCCCCACAGCAGCTGCGCCTTGGCCAGTTCGTCGGCGCGCGAGATGAAGGGCTCGAGACCGTTGACGTAATCGGCCAGCAACTTGGTCTTGGCGGCGGCCAGCGTCTCGGCAGGCACGCCCTCGGCGGCGATGCGCGCGACTTCCTCGTTGACCGCGCCCAGCACCGCGTCCGGCTCGACATTGGGCTTGTACAGCGCGAACAGCGTCAGCAGCGTCGGGCCGTCGTAGTCCCAGGCGTGGCCCAGTGGCCAGCCCAGGCCGCCATCGATGTTGACCAACTGCTCGCGGCCCTTGACCAGTCCCTGATACAGACGCGACGCGTCGCCGCCCGCCAGCAGCTGCGACAGCACCGCCATCGGCGCGTGATCGGCATGGCCGCGCGCGGGCATCTTCCAGCCCACGGCGAGTGCCGGCACCTGCGCCAGCGCGTCGGCCTGCGCTTCGCGCCTGCCTTCGGTGTTCAGCGGTTCGGACACGTCAGGCCGTGCAGGCGTCGCACGCGCCGGAATGTCGCCGAAGTATTCCTCGACCATCGCGAAGGCTTCCTCCGGCGAGATGTCGCCGGCGATGCCGATGACCGCGTTGTTCGGACCGTAGTAGTCGCGGTGGAAGGATTCGACATCGGCGAGCGTCGCGCCTTCGAGATCCTTGAAGCTGCCGTAGCCGTCGTGCGCGTTGGCCCACTTCGAGAACGCGAGGCGGTTGATGTCGAAGACGAAGAACAGGCCGTAGGGCTGGTTCTGCACGTTGACGCGGATCTCTTCCTTGACCACGTCCTGCTGGTTCTTGAGGTTCTCCGGGGAGAAGTCCAGGGTCTTCATCCGGTCCGCTTCCAGCCACAGGATCGGCCGCAGCGCGGGGACCGGCGCGGTCTCGATGTAGTTGGTGTAGTCGGGGCGCGTGGAGCCGTTGAGCCGGCCACCGCCGCCCTGGATCACGCGATCGAAGGTGCCCTTGGGCGCGACCGGCGTGCCCTGGAACATCAGGTGCTCGAACAGGTGGGCAAAGCCGGTGCGGTTCTCTGGCTCCAGGCGCATGCCGACGCGGTAGACCACGCTCACGCCGACGGTCGGCGAACTGCGGTCCTCCGACACCACCACGGTCAGGCCGTTGTCGAGCGTCCTGGTTTCGATCGGCATGCGCCAGGCGGCGGGCTGTGCCGCCACGGGCGCGGCAAAAATTGCGAGCAGCACGCAGGCGCTGCCCATCCGGGCAAATCGTTTCATGGTCGTTCCCTGTCCGCCCCGCTCCCCGGGGCACGAAGGCCGACTATAAGCTGCGCCGCGGTGACCGCGCATGCTGCGCTGCGGATCGCAGGCCTGCACATGGGCCTATGCGATCCGGGACGCCGTCGACACCCGGCGGACAAGGCCCCGCGCGCCGGCCGCGGCGTCGCCGCTATCTGGTCGCGCTGCTGTCTTCCACGTCGTCGATGCCCACATTGCTGTGCGCGGCCTCGTAGACCGCGCGATCGAGCAGCCCGGTTTCGCGCGCCACCAGCACCGGCACCAGCATCTGCCCGGTGACGTTGGTCATCGTGCGCATCATGTCGAGGATGCGGTCGATCGCCAGCAGCAGCCCCAGGCCCTCGAGCGGAAGGCCCGCCGCCGACAGCACCACCGTCGCCATCACCACCGCGGTGCCGGGTACGCCGGCGGTGCCGAAGCTGCCGAGCACCGAGGCCAGCAGGATCGCGGCGTACTGGGCGAAGCTCAGCTCGATGCCGAAGTACTGTGCGATGAACACCGAGGCCAGCGTCGGATAGATCGCCCCGCAGCCATCCATCTTGATCGTCGCGCCCAGCGGTACGGCGAACGCTGCGTAGTCGCGATTGACGCCGAGGTTGTGGGTAACCGCGCGCAGGGCCACCGGCATCGACGCCAGGCTCGAGGAGCTCACGAACGCCACCTGCATGCCGGGCGCGGCGCCGCGGAAGAACTTCAGCGGGTTGAGGCCATGCGCGAGCAGCAGGCCGCCGTAGACGAACACGATGTGCACCGCGCAGGCGGCATAGAGCGCGATGACGAAGCTGCCCAGCGGCAGCAGTCGTTCGAACCCGTAGGTGCCCACCAGCGCGCCGATCAGCCCGAAGGTCCCGATCGGCGTGAGTTCCAGCACGAAGCGCGTGACCTGGATCATCGCATCGGATGCCTGCCCGACCAGCGCGCGCAGAGCCGCCACGCGCTCGCCCAGCTTCACCAGCGCGAAGCCCAGCAGGCCAGCAAAGAAGATCACCTGCAGGATGTTGCCGTTCGACAACGCCGCGAACGGGTTCGTCGGCACCACGTTCAACAGCACCTCGATCGCCGACGGCACTTCGCGCGGCGTGTAGTCGGCGGCCGGGGTCAGCGAGCCGGCCTCGATGCTCAGGCCCGGATTGAAGGTGTAGGCGACGGCGAACCCGACGCCCACCGCAAGCACTGCAGTGGCGGCGAACCAGCCGAAGGTCCGGCCGCCCAGCGCGGCGATGGACTGCTGACCGTGCAGCGCGGCAACCGCATTGATCACCGCGAAGAAGACCAGTGGCACCGCGATCATGCGGATCAGGTTGACGTACAGCGTGCCGAGCGGCTGCAGCCAGGTGCCGGCCGCGGGCCCCATCAACCAGCCCGCCAGAGCGCCGAGCACGAACCCGCCGAGGACCCGTTGCCAGAACGGAATCCTGAACCACCACGCCAGAGCGCTCATAAAACGGCCTTCCCGAATGCAACCTGCGACGATACGTGAGCGCACCGGTGATCGCGATGCCGGCGCTGGGACGCCAGCGTCCTGCCCATGCGACCAATCCGGACTTTTTGCGTCCCCATCCGGCGGCCAATACAACAGCTCCGCCGCTCCCTGAATGTGAAGCCGGCGCGGCCTGGCGGGCATAATTGCGCGCTTGCCCCCCATCACGGTCCCTCTCCCGCATGCGCTTCATCTCCGCAGGCCTCGCCTGCTCGCTGACCCTGCTCTGCGCCGCGTGCGCGTCGCCCGGCCCTTCCGGCACCGGCCATATCCGCCCGATCGACGTGGAGCCGGCCGCCTCCCGCAGCGACGAGACCGCGCAGTGGTGGTACCGCAGCGGCGCAGCGCGCGCCGCCGCCAACGGCGCGATGGAGGGCCGGGCGAAGAACGTCATCGTGTTCCTCGGCGACGGCATGAGCCTGACCACCGTGGCCGCCGCGCGCATCCTCGAAGGCCAGCGCCTCGGCGGCAACGGCGAGGAGCACGCTCTGAGCTGGGAACACTTCCCGGCCACCGGCTTCTCCAAGACCTACAACACCGATTCGCAAACGCCCGATTCGGCCGGCACGATGACCGCGGTCGCGACCGGGGTGAAATCCCATATGGGTGCGATCGGTGTTTCGGCCGGCAAACGCTCCGACTGCGCCGACAGCCAGCAGCGTCATGTGCAGTCGTGGCTGCGCCTGGCCAGCGAAGCCGGGCTGGCGACCGGCATCGTGACGACCGCGCGCCTCACTCACGCGACGCCGGCCGCCACCTACGCCCACGTGCCCGACCGCGAATGGGAAAGTGACGGCCCGATGCCGGCGGCTGCCCGCGCGGCCGGCTGCGCCGACATCGCCAGCCAGTTCATCGATGCCGTGCGTTCGGGCCATGGTCCCAGCATCGCCCTCGGAGGCGGCGCCGAGCATTTCCTGCCGGGCGACGAGGTGATGCCCGGCGTCCGCGGCCGCCGCCAGGATGGTCGCAACCTGATCGAGGAATGGCAGGCAGCCCGCCCGGATGGCGCGTTCGTCTGGAATACGGCCCAGTTCGAGGCCGCGCGCGGTGCACCGTCCGTCCTGGGCCTGTTCGAAGCAAGCCATATGCAATACGAGCACGACCGTGATCGCGGGCCCGACGGTGAGCCCGATCTGGAAACAATGACCCGCTTCGCGATCGAGCATCTGTCACGGGAGGACAAGGGTTTCGTGCTGCTCGTCGAGGGTGGCCGCATCGATCACGCGAACCACGAGGGCAACGCATTCCGCGCGCTCGACGAGACGGTGTCGATGTCGCGGGCAGTGCGCGCGGCTGCGGAGCTGACGTCCGAGGACGACACCCTGATCCTGGTCACCGCCGACCATTCGCACACGCTGAACTTCGTCGGCTATCCAACCCGCGGCAATCCGATCCTGGGCAAGGTGCGCGGCCGCGTCAGCGAGGACGACGATCCGGACGCCTACGCCCTCGACGGAACCGGCCTGCCCTACACGACCCTGGTGTATGCGAACGGCCCCGGTTACACCGGAGCCAGCGACCAGCAGCCAGCCGGCCCGAAGACCCATTTCCACAAGCCGCGCAGCTTCGAGCCCGCCGTCGGGCGGCCGGACCTGAGTGCGGTCGACACCGAGCATCCCGACTTCATGCAGGAAGCGCTGGTGCCGATGCGCAGTGAATCCCATGGCGGCGACGACGTCGGGATCTGGGCGCGCGGCCCGGGCAGTGGCGCGGTCCGCGGCACGGTCGAGCAGAACGTGATCTATCACCTTATCGTCCAGGCCACGCCGGCGTTGCGCGCGCAGCTGTGCGCGACAGGCCATTGCAATGCCGACGGCGTGCCGGTCGAGCTGCCGAGGATGGCCCCGGTCGGCGCGCCGGTGCCGTCCGCCGACTGAGGCCTCGCGCCTCCCTGGGGTGCGCGCCCGCACGCGAAAGGTTTTCAGAGCCTCTCCGCGCCGGAGCGCGCGCCCTCGCGGCACCGGGCTCGGTCACCACCGCTACGGAGCGCCCGGCAACATCGCTAAGCTGGCCGTTCCCCACAGCGCGGAGCGCCCTCCATGAATCGACTCGACCGCAAGGTCTGCGTGGTCACCGGCGCGGCCAGCGGGATCGGCCAGCGCATCGCCGAGGTCTATGCCCGGGCCGGTGGCCGCGTGGTCGTCACCGACCTGGAGTTGGATGCGGCCGAAGCCACGGCAGCCGGAATCCGCGCCGCCGGCGGCGATGCGCTGGCGGTTGCGATGGATGTCACCGACGAGGCGCAGGTCGTCGAGGGCATCGCGAAGGCGGTCGCCCACTACGGACAGGTCGATGTGCTGGTCTCGAACGCCGGCATCCAGATCGTCAACAAGCTGACCGATTTCAGCTACGCCGACTGGAAGAAGATGCTCGCCGTCCATCTCGACGGTGCATTCCTGACCACGCGCGAATGCCTGCGCGACATGGAGAAGCGCAAGAACGGCGGCGCCATCATCTACATGGGCTCGGCACATTCGCACACCGCGTCCAAGCTCAAGGCGCCCTATGTCACCGCCAAGCACGGCCTGCTGGGACTTGCCCGCACGGTGGCCAAGGAGGCCGCAGGCTATGGCGTGCGCGCGAACGTGATCTGCCCCGGCTTTGTCCGCACGCCGCTGGTCGACCGGCAGATTCCGGAGCAGGCGAAGGAACTGGGCATCAGCGAGGACGAGGTGGTCCGCGACGTCATGCTCAAGGACACGGTCGACGGCGAGTTCACCACCGTCGACGACGTAGCCAATGTCGCCCTGATGCTGGCGGCGTTCGAGACCAATGCGCTCACCGGGCAGAGTGTGATGGTCAGCCACGGCTGGTTCATGCAGTAAAGCTGCGCCGCCGCGCGCCAGGGCCGCATTCCGGAGACACGGCCGCGCGATTCCATCGGGACCCGGGTGCTGCAGGCCGGCGCGGCGCCCGCCCAGCGACGGATGCCCCCCGGCCGTGGCGCCCCAGGCACGCCGGCATGCCATTGCCGGGCCACGCCGTCATCGCGGTCCGCCCCGGCATGGGACTTGCATGCACCCAGGACGGCGTGAGGACGCCTGCATACAGCCGGGCATTCCGATGGCGAGACCGACGCAAATCCTGATCCGGCGTTGCCTGCTCGTGCTTCTGCTCGTGCTGGCGCTGGCCGCGTGCGCGGTCTCCGCCGACGGCCCTGCCGGCGGTCCGGCCTACGTGCTCGGCGGCACGCCCACCGACGAGACCACCCCGATGCGCAGCTGCGATCCGGCCGTGCTGGCGACGCTCGAACAGATCGAGATTCCGGCACCCGTCGAGGGCTGGTCGGGCACCCCGCAGGCGGTCAGCGTGTTCAACGTGTTCGCAGGCGAGGTGATGATCGGCCTGGGCGATCGGGTCGTCTGCGGCCGCATGCACGACGCCCGGACGCGCGACCCGCGCTTTCGCGCAAGCGTCGGCCTGGTGGTCGTGCCGGAAGCGGGCAGTCGCGAGCCTGTCCGCGTCGGCTGGCGCACGCCGCTCAAGGCCCACTGGATCCCCGGCATCCGGATCGGCGCACCCAGCGCGATCCAGCAGGAAGACACCCTGCGCCTGGTCGTCCGGACGTCATGCCTGGCCATTGCGCTCGCGCTGGCGTTCTCGGCACTGATGGGCTTTGTCGGCGCCCGCGACAGGACGTTCCTCGGCCACGTCGGCATGTGCGTCACGCTGCTGCTGTGGCAGGCCACCCTGGGCGGGCTGAGCGGATTTCCCCAACCCTGGTTGCCGATCGGCGAGCAGGAATCCCATTGGCAGGTCGCGCTTGCGGCGCTCAGCTTCGCGGCGATCGCGTACGGCATCTCGGCCCAGACCGGTATCGCCGGGCAGCGCCCGCGGCTTCGGCGGGCCACGCGCTGGGCAATCAGGGTCTTGATCGCACTCGGCCTGCTTGCACCCCTAGTCCCGGTTTCGGCGCTGACTGCACTGTGGTGGATCGCCGACCGCATCTTCCTGCTGACCGTGATCGGGCTGAGCCTCCTGGCCTGCCTGTCGATCCGCCGCAGCGACAGGCGCGCGGTCGCCGCACTGGCGGCCTCGCTGCCCTTCCTGCTGCTCGCCGTGCCGATCATCAACAGCAGCCCGACGGTGGCGGCGTATCGCATCGAGATCGTCCAGCTGGTGCTGACCTGGTTCCTGGTGGTCATGGCCTACACGCTCACCACCCGATACGGACAGCTGCGCGCGCAGCGCGATGCGATGCGTCAGCTCGCCGATACCGATCCGCTGACCGGGCTGCCCAACCGGCGCGCAGGCCTCGTTCGTCTCGACGAAGCCTTCGCCGTGGCACGCCGCCATGGCATACCGTTGTCGGTGGGTTTCGTCGACGTCGATCTGTTCAAGCGGATCAACGATGTCCACGGCCACGATGTCGGCGACCGTGTGCTGATCACCGTGGCGGATGCGCTGGTCGCGGTGACCCGAAACGCCGACGAGGTGATGCGGATGGGCGGCGAGGAATTCCTGGTGCTGCTGCCGGGCCTGGCCGGGGCAGCCGCCCATGCCCGCCTCGAGACCATTCGCCGGCGCATCGGCGAGCTGGCGCCCATGCTCGACGTGCCGGGGCTGCACTTCACCGCAAGCATCGGACTGGCGTCACTGACGGCGGCCGACGAGAGCCCCGCAGCGCTGCTGCGACGTGCCGACGACGCCATGTACCGGGCCAAGCATGCGGGGCGCGACCAGGTGGTCGGCGACGGCTCCTGGCCTGCGGCGTCCTCGGGCTGAACTCAGAACGGCTTGGCGAGCACCAGCCAGACCACACCGACCAGCAGCAGCACCGGAATCTCGTTGAACCAGCGCAGCGCTTTGGTCGAGGGCAGCGCCCGGCCCGCCTGGGCGCCCTTGAGCCAGCTGCCGCCCACGACGAAATGCACGATCAGCAGGACCACCAGCGCCAGCTTGGCGTGCAGCCAGCCTGCCCCGCTGCCGATCGGCGCCATGGTCGGGAAATCCGGAATCACGAGGTAGCCCATCCACAACACGAGACCCATCAGCAGGGCCAGGCCCAGCATCACGTGGCCGAAGCGGTAGAGCCGCCTGCCCATCAGCACCAGGCGCGCACGCACGTCGCCCGCCGCGCCGGCCTCGACAAGGTTGATGAGGATTCGCGGCAGATAGAACGCCGCGGCGATCCAGGCCATCACGAAGACGAGATGGAACGTCTTGACCCAAAGATATGACTGCATCGCGCTGGCTCCCTCGGCTGGTGCACAGGATCGCATGCCGGCGCGCGATCGCCGACACCACGAGCGGCGCGCCCTCACCTCGCAGCCACGGCTGCTCGGCCACAGCGCCTAGAATGCGCATCCTCTTACGCCCGGCCCGATGATGACCAAGCAGTACGACCGCGCCTATTTCGACCGCTGGTATCGCGCCGGCGACATCGGCGGACCCGCGCGACTGGCGCGCAAGGTCGCCCTGGCCGTGGCGACCGCGGAATACCATCTCGAGCGGCCGGTGCGCACCGTGCTCGACATCGGCTGCGGCGAAGGCGCGTGGCGCGCGCCGCTGCTGAAGCTTCGCCCCAGGCTCGAGTACCTCGGCTTCGATGCCAGCGAATACGCGGTCGCCCGCTTCGGCCGCACGCGCAACCTGCACCACGCCAGGTTCGGCGATTTCGCGATGCTGCGGCCCTGCGGCCCGGTGGACCTGCTGGTCTGCAGCGACGTCCTGCACTACCTGGACACGCGCGAACTCGATCGCGGATTGCCGGGCCTGGCCGAACTCACCGGCGGCGTGGCCTTCCTCGAATGCTTCACCCGCGAGGACGGCGCCGAGGGCGATGACGACGGCTTCAAGCAGCGGCCGGCGCGCTTCTACCGTGATCGCTTTGCCGGCGCCGGCTTCCGCGCGCTGGGCTCGCACTGCTGGCTGTCGCCGGCACTGGCGGATGCGGCGACCGCGCTGGAAGCCTGCTGACGCCGGCCGTCATGCCGCCGCCTTGCGCGCTGCGGCGACCCTGGCTTTCACGGCCGATACGATATGCTGCGTCGCAGCAACACCACTGACGGAAGGTCGATGTTCTACCAACTGCACGAGATGGGCCGCGCCTGGATGAAACCCTGGACGTTGCTGGCCGACGCCAATGCGCGCGCCTTCGCGTCCAACAGCACCTGGCTGTCGGCCCTGCCCGGCTCGGAACAGCTGTCGGCCGCCAACGAGCTGCTGTACCGGGTCGGCAAGGACTACGAGAAGCCGCCGTTCGCGATCCACGAGGTCGAGAACCCCGGCAACGGTCGCACCTATCCCGTGGTCCAGCTCGATGCGCTGGTCAAGCCGTTCTGCCGGCTGCTGCGCTTCAAGCGCTACACCGACGATCCGGCGCATCTCGAGGAGATCAAGGCCCAGCCGACCGTCCTCGTCGTCGCGCCATTGTCGGGCCATCACGCCACCCTGCTGCGTGACACGGTGCGCACCCTGCTGCGCGACCACAAGGTGTATGTCACCGACTGGATCGATGCGCGCATGGTGCCGGCCGAGGCCGGCGCGTTCTCGCTGGACGACTACGTCGCCTACATCGAGGAATTCATCCGCCACATCGGCGCCGCCAGACTGCATGTGATCAGCGTCTGCCAGCCGACGGTGCCGGTGCTCGCGGCAGTGTCGCTGATGGCCGCGCGCGGCGAGACCACGCCGCGCTCGCTGGTGATGATGGGCGGGCCGATCGATACCCGGCAGTCGCCGACCGCGGTCAACAATCTGGCGACCGAGAAGCCGCTCGGCTGGTTCGAGCAGAATGTCATCCACCCGGTGCCGGCGAACTATCCCGGCCACGGCCGCCTGGTGTATCCGGGCTTCCTGCAGCACATGGGCTTCATGGCGATGAATCCGGAGCGCCATCTGGAATCGCACTGGGATTTCTACCAGAACCTGCTCAAGGGCGACGACGACGACGCGCAGGCGCACCGCCGCTTCTACGACGAATACAACGCCGTGCTCGACATGCCGGCCGAGTACTACCTCGACACCATCCGCGTGGTGTTCCAGCAGCATCTGCTGCCGCGCGGCGAGTGGATCGTGGCCGGCGAACGCGTCGACCCCTCCCGCATCACCGGCACCGCGCTGCTGACCGTCGAGGGCCAGCTCGACGACATCTCCGGCGAAGGCCAGACCCGCGCCGCGCACACCCTGTGCACCGGCGTCGCCGAAGCCGACCGCGCCCACCTGACTGTCGAAGGCGCAGGACATTACGGCATCTTCAGTGGCCGCCGCTGGCGCAACCAGGTGTATCCGCAGGTCCGCGACTTCATCGCGTCGCACGTGCAGGGCGCAAGCCCGGCGAAGCCGAAGCCGGCCGCTACGACCGCGCGCAAGCGTGCGGCGAAGCGGGCTGCGAAGACGCATCTCTGATCCGCGCCGCGCTGGCATGGACCATGCAGAAAAAAAGGCGCGTCGGTGAGACCGGCGCGCCTTTCTTCTGGATCGAACAACGACCTCAGCTGTACTGCGCCGTCTTCACCAGCAGGTGCTTGGCGATGTTGCCGTGCATGCGGCCGATGCCGCGGAACAGATGCAGGCTGGCGAAGAGCAGCACTACGCCGGCCACCGAGACCAGAGGCAGCAGATATGGGGCCTGTTGCGGGATATCGATACCGAATTCCCAGACGTTGAGATGCAACCCCGGAAGCAATGCCAGCGGCGCTGCGACCATACTCAGCGACAGCGACAGCAGGGTCACGGTGACCGTGAAGTAGACGACGCCCAGCGGCAGCATCACCAGCATGTACAACAGCGTGCTCCAGGTACGCACGTCGGTGAACATGTCGCCGATGCGCTGCAGCCAGTTGCGTCCGCGCGCCGAGTACAGCGGCCGGCGCGGCATGCGCTCGCCGAGCATCACTTCGACCAGCCGGCCCTCGACCAGCGACAGCAGCCGTATCGATCCGAAGAACAGGATCAGCAGCGGAATGCCGATCAGCACGACCACCAGGCTCAGCGACACCGACAGGCCGGTCACCACCCAGGTGAAGTAGAAGATGCCCGTCGCCAGCGACAGCACCATGTAGAACATCGACGCGTAGGTGCGCGGATCGGCGGCGACACCGAAGAAGCGCCCGAGCAGCGACGTGCGCGGCTTCGGCGCCGGTGGCCGCAGCGCGGTCTGGACCTTGACCTCCGTGTCGCGGTAGATGTCGGCCACTTCCTCCGGGGCACCGTAGCTCGATGCGACCGAGGCGATGACCTCGGCTTCCGAACGGCCCGGCTGTTCGGCCAGCTCCGAGCGCAGATATTCCTCGGCGTCGTAGAGCGCGTCCTGCACCAGTGCGGGATCCGCGCCGGCGAGCGACTGGCTCAGCTGTTCGAGGTATTCGGGAATGCTCTGCGGCGGGCGGTTGTCGTTCATTCGCATGCTGTTCATTGGCACAGCCCCTCCAGGACGGCGTCGACGGAATCCCGTGTGGCCCGCCAGGCGGCGGTCCACTGCTGCAGGGTGGTCCGCCCTGCCTCGGTGATGCGGTAGTAACGGCGCGGCGGCCCTGCGACCGACGGCTCGACATGACTGTCGAGCAGGCCGGCGGCACTGAGGTTGCGCAGCACCGGATACAGCGCGCTCTGCTTGCCACTGAGCACCCCGTCGAGCAATTCGAGGCGCTTGGCGATCTGGTAGCCGTACATCGGCTCGTCCGTGCTGCCCAGCACCGCCAGCAACGCCAGCGACACCGTGCCCGCACTCAGTTCCTTCTGGAACTTGCGCAGCTGCAGATCACTGTCATCCGGGGCCTCGGCCATTCGCGATCTCCGCCAGGTTGATCCAGATGCTATTGCGGACTTCGCTATAGCGGATGTGCTGGTAGTCACGCTGACCATCGACTCGGCCACAATCGGATCTGTCTTTCAGGGGAACCCATCCATGCGCCAGCCGTCGCGCCATATCCTGTCCGCCACCCTCGCCGCCTGCATGCTCGCGCTGGCCGGCTGCGCCACGCCGGGCGCGCCCGTTGCGCTCGAAACCCGGTCCACGCAGCAACTGCTCGAGGCATCGACCGACGCCGACTGGCGCACGCCCGATCCGGCCAACCTGCTGTACATGGACCTCGACGGCGGCCGCGTGGTGATCGAGCTGGCCCCGGCCTTCGCGCCCGAGCATGTCGCCAACATCCGCACCCTCGCCCGCGGCGGTTTCTGGGACGGGCTCAGCCTGTACCGCTCGCAGGACAACTTCGTCGTGCAGTTCGGCGACATCACCGAAGAAGGCGTCCCCGGCCGGCCGATCGGCAGCGCGCGGGCCAGCCTGCCGGCGGAATTCGACCGCGCCGCTGCCGACCTCGCGTTTCACGCATTGCCCGATGCCGATGGCTGGGCGGCGCGGGTCGGTTTCGTCGACGGCTTCCCGGCCGCGCGCGACGACCGCCGCGGCAATGGACGCGCGTGGCTTGCGCACTGCTACGGCACGCTTGGGGCGGGCCGCGACATGGCGCCCGACTCGAGCAACGGCACCGAACTCTATGTGGTCACCGGCCAGTCGCCACGCCAGCTCGACCGCAACATCACCACGGTCGGTCGCGTACTGCAGGGCATGGAACTGTTGAGCGTGCTGCCGCGCGGCACCGGTCCGCTTGGCTTCTACGAGGATCCATCGCTGCGCACACCGATCCGCCGGATCCGTCTCGCATCCGACGTGCCCGTGGGCGAGCGCACGCCGCTGCAGGTGCTGCGCACCGACACGCCGCTGTTCGACGCGGTCGTGGAGTCGCGCCGCAACCGCCGCGACGACTGGTACGTGCAGCCGGCCGGACACATCGACCTGTGCAACATCAGCGTGCCGGTACGCACGCCGCCCTCGTCCTGAGTGCAATGCGGATCGAAACCGACCGCCTGTTGCTGCGTCCGCATGCGATCGAGGATTTCGACGCGCTGCGTGCGCTGATGCGCGACCCCGAGGTGATGTGGCACATCACCCGGGTCGTGCCGAGCGACGAGGACATCTGGAACCGGCTGCTGCGCTACATCGGCCACTGGACCGCGCTGGGCTTCGGCATCTTCGCGGTGATCGAGCGCAAGACCGGCCGCAACATCGGCGGCGTCGGCTTCGCGGACTTCCGTCGCGGCCTCGGCGCTGCGTTCTCCGCCTCGCCGGAAGCCGCGTGGGTGTTCGCAAAAGAGGCGCAGGGCCGCGGTATCGCGTTGGAGGCCACGCAGGCGATGCATGCCTGGTTCGACGCGCAGCCTTTCGGCGGGCGCAGCGTCTGCATCATCAATCCGGACAACGCGCCGTCGCGCAAGTTGGCCGGCAAGCTCGGCTACGTCGAAACCGGTCCGACGCAGTACCACGGCGAGACCACGCTGACCTTCGAGCGCCTGCGTCCGGTCTGACGCGCGGTGCCTGGCGTCACGGCGGCTGTCGTCGCTACCCAGCGTGACGGGGCGACAGCCAGCGCGGTTTCGCTGCGAGTCGGCCATCGCATGCGACACCGGCGATCAGGGAGTCCCCGCACTGGAACCCGGCCATCCGTACCGCCGATCATCGCGGCAATGCCACGTCGACCAGCAGCCTGACCGGGTGTTGATCCGGCACGCGGGACATGGCTGCTCACCAGCGAGCGCGCCGGGCGCCGGCATGCGTCTGACGGTCCGCGAGATCGTGAGCACGTCCGGCCGCCGCACGGATGTGCGCGCCGACCGGTTCGAGCGTTCCGTCAGCCCTGCCCGCGCCGCTGATGGTGATGCCTGCGCGCTGCGCCTCGAAGTCGGCAAAAGGATTCACCGGCATCTCGAACCCACTCGCAAGCCCCTCGATGCGCTGCTGTCGAACTCGTGCAGGAAGTGCAGACACCACGTCGAGCGGGGGACGCGTTTGCGCGGACGGCAGCATGCATCAATCTCCGGCCCCCATCTTTCGCGTTCCCGGGCGCGACCCCGCGTCCGTCGCGTGCGACTGCAGCCATGTCTTCGCCTGTCTCGTCACGTCGGCTTTCCGGGGCGCTGCCTAGCCTGCGTCCATCCCAACCAACGAGACCACCACATGCCCATGCTCCGCATCCGCCTCACCGGCAGCGACGACACCGCGCGCGCAGTGATGAATCTCCTGCAGAGCGTGGACGGGATCGAACACGTCGAAGAGGTCGCTGACCTGATGCCGCACATGGACGACGCCGACTCCAGTTCCGCCGGGCTGCACGATGTCAGCGGCCCGAAGATGCATGCGATCGAGATCGAGGTGGGCAATGCCTCGACCGAACGCAAGCTGCGCGAAGCCGTCGAGGCGCTGGCTTTCGATCTCGACGCGGTCGTCGAGTTCGAGACCGAAGAGGAAGGCTGAGCCGCAACGTCCCGGCGGCGCGACCATGCAACTCCATCCCGATGACGGCTTGCACGTGCATTCGCTGTACGACGAGGCCACCGGCAGTTTCCAGTACGTCGTCGCCGACCCGGCGACGCGGCACGCAGCCGTCATCGACCCGGTACTGGATTTCGACGCGCCCTCAGGCCGGATTTCCACGCGCAATGCCGACACACTGCTCGCACACATCGAACGCGAGCGGCTCGAGGTCGCCTGGATTCTCGACACGCATCCGCACGCGGACCATCTGTCGGCCGCGGCCTACCTGAAGGACCGGCTCGGCGCGCCGACCGGCATCGGCGCCCGCGTCACCGAGGTGCAGTCGATCTGGAAGGCGCTGTACGGCCTCGACGATTTCGAATGCGATGGTCGCCAGTGGGATCGGCTCTTCGAGGACGGCGACACCTTCGATCTGGGGGCGTTGCAGGTGCGCGTGCTGTTTTCCCCTGGCCACACGGCGGCCTCGGTCAGCTATCTCGTCGGCCGGTCTGCCTTCGTGCACGACACCCTGATGATGCCCGACAGCGGAACGGCCCGCGCCGATTTTCCAGGGGCGGATCCGCACCGGCTCTACGCAACGCTGCAGCGCATCCTCGCGCTGCCGGGCGAGACCACGCTCTTCGTGGGTCACGATTACGCCCCCGGCCGCCCACCTGCGTGCATGAGCACTGTCGCCGAGCAGCGCTCGCACAACGTGCACCTTCGCGGCGCGGTCGACGAGGCCGCATTCGTGACGATGCGTCGGCAGCGGGATGCGACCCTCCCATTGCCCGCACTGATGCTGCATGCGATGCAGGTCAATATCCGCGGCGGCCGCCTGCCCGATCCCGACGCAGCCGGCCGGCGTTACCTGCGTATCCCGCTCGACCGCTTCATACCCCCGGCTACGTAGCGAGCCCGATCAGGTCGCCGCAGGCAGCTCTTCGATAAACGCGATCATGCGGCGACGCTGCTCGGCATCGGGCAGGCGCCCGCGCCCCGCAGTGAGGTTGTCGACCAGGTTGGAAGCGCGACTGGTCGCCGGCGTCACGCTGGTCACCGCGGGGTGCGAGAGCACGAACTTCAGGAAGAACTGGCCCCAGGTGGCCGCGTCGAATTCCGACGCCCAGTCCGGCACCTTGCGGTCACCGACGCGCTCCCACAGCCGCGTGCGTCCGAACGGTGCGTAGACCAGCACGCCGATGCCGCGCTCGGCGGCGAGCGGCAGGATGGTCTCCTCGACATCACGGTTGTCGATCGCGTAATCGACGCCGATGAAATCCAGCGGCTCGTTGCGCATGATCTCGATGAGCTGCGGATACGCCGGCTTGCTGGTCGAGGTGACACCGGTGTAGCGCACGCGCTTGTCGGCCTTGAGTTCCTTGAGGATGCCGAGCTGGGTCGGCACGTCGCCGAGGTTGTGGACCTGGATCAGGTCGATGGTGTCGCGTCCGAGCCGCGAGAAGGAGGTCTCGATCTGCGCGCGCGCCTGCGCGGGATCGGCCTTGGCATCGGCGCCCCGCCCGGCGACGTTGACCTTGGTCGCCCAGAACACACGGTCCGCAATGCCGAGATCCTGCACCGCCCTGCCGGCGACTTCCTCCGAGGCGCCGTAGCTCGGCGCGGTATCGAACACCGCGCCGCCCTGCTCGACCAGCGTGCGCAGCACCTCGTGCAGCGCCGAGGCGTTTTCGCCCGCTGTCTTGGAGAACGTCGCCGAGCTGCCCAGGCCGACGACCGGAATGCGCTGGCCACTCGACGGAATCACGCGCGTGAGCATCGGCGACTGCGCGGCCTGGGCCAGCAGCGCGCCGGGCATCGCCAGCGAGAGTCCGGCGCCGAGGGAAAGTTTCAGGGCATCGCGACGTGTGACCATGGTGTCCTCCTGTATGGCGTGCAGACCGTGCAACGCTGCAGGCGCTCGCCCCGACGGAGCCGGAACGCTGCGGCGATCGATGTCGGCGCGGGTCGTTCGAGTCTGCAGCAGCCCTGCTGGCGCGGCAAGCGCAGCCCGGCGCGGTGCGCGCCTCAGTCGGCGGGCGCACCTGCCCGGCCGCGGCGGCTGCGGTGCAGCGCCCACAGCAGCGCGGTGACCAGCAGCCAGGCGAGGAACCAGACGAGCGGACGCACCGCCGGGGATGGCAGCGCCTGCATGCCCGGATCGGCACCGGCGCCGGCGAGTTCCCGGGTCGCTGCCTGCATCGCGGCCGCCTGCAGACCCGGCGCATCGTCGGCGCCGCGTACCCACAGCACGCCGCCGCCATCGATACGGTGCCAGCCGGGGACGCGGGGCCACAGTCCGGCGCAGCCGTCTGCTGCAGGATCAGGCACCAGCGCGGTGGTCCTTCCGTCGGGCGCCAACACCTGCGCATCCGCCTCCAGCGCGCACAGGGCAACGCGCTCGCCGACCCGGGCCTCGCCACCGAATCCGGTCACGACCGCATCGCCTGGACGCGCCAGGGTGCCGGCCCAGGCGCTCCACAGCTCGCCATGCAGGTCTGCGCGACCCGCCAGCGGCAACTGCCAGCTGTCGGCCAGGGTAACGATGCCGATGCGGCCCTTCCCGAGCGCCTGCCAGCGCATCATGTCGTCCGCGCCGACCCCGGCCGAGGGCAGGCCACCGGTCAGCGGCAGATAGCCCAATGCGGGCGGCGCCTCGCCGGCAAGCTGTGGGTCGAAGGGCGCATCTTCGCTGCCCGGGCCCGACCACGCGCGCAGCCGGGCGAGATCGTCGGGGCCGGCGTCGACGCGCCATTCGCGCAGGCGGCCGGTTTCGATCGCGAGTCCGCCCGTGCGCAGCCAGCTGCGCAGCGCGTTCGACGGCGGCTGCGGCGCATGCACCAGCAGTCCCAGGCCCTCGCGCACCGCGGCCAGAAGTGCGGCACGCGCGGAGGCGCCGAGTCCGTCCCAGGCGCGCGCTTCGATCAGCACGAGATCCTGCTTGCCCAGGCTGGCGGCATCGAGCGTCGGTGCGTCCCCGGTAACCGCACCGCCACCGAAGGCCATGCGCCAGCGCAGCGAGGTGCCGGCGTCCTCGGCCCAGCGGCGCAGCGCGCGCGTATCCGGGTTGGGCGCACCGGCAAGCAGCAGCACCCGCATCGGCGCGGACCCGGCGACCACCACAGGCACGCGCGCGCGGGTCCAGGCACTGGCTTCCACGTCCTGGATCGCGACTTCGAACAGCGTGGCGCCGGCGCCGCGCGCGGTACCGCTCAGCCGGAAGCTGCCGGCCTCGTCGGTGGCAGCGGTGTCGACCACGCGCCCGGCGGGATCGAACAGCGACACCCGGGCACCTTCGATGCCCGTCACGCGTCCGCGCACCGCGAAGCGTGCGCCGGGTGCGACATCGCCCGGAGCATCCAGTTCCGCGAGGCCGGGCGCTACCGGCGCAGGCAGGTATGCGAGTGCGCGTCCATCGACCGCGTCGCGGTCGCGCGGATGCAGGCCTGCGCCGACCACGACCAGTTCGCGCACCTGCGGATGCAGGCGCAGCGCCGTCGCCAGGTCCGGCATCCGCGACGCGCCGGGCGGAACCTCGCCGGCCTCGGGCAATGCGATCACCTGCGCAGCCGCCGGCACCGGCAGGCCGTCCGCATCGGCGGTCAGCACGACCAGACGGTCGGGACCGGCCGGCGCCGACGGCAGCAGCATGCGATAGAGCAGCAGCGCCGAGGCGGCGGTCAGCACCGCCAGGGCGAGGCTGCGCCATGCCGCGGGGCGGCGTCCGCCCGGCGCGCGCAGGTGGGCGAAAGCCACCCGCGCGATCGACAGCAGCGCCGCGGCGAGCAGCACCGCGCCGAGCCAATGTTCGGGCCTCATGGCGCGTCCTCCTGCAGGGCGTCGAGGTAGCGCGCGCCCAGCGCATCGATCGCCGGTCGCAGGACCGGCGCGGCAAGCGGCCGTTGCAGCACGCGCCACAGCTGGGCGCGCAGCGCCTGGCGGCAGTCATCGCAGGCCGGGTCGCGCTGCAGGGCGTCGACCGTGGCCAGCAGTGCCAGCGGATCGTCGACCTGGCGCGGATGCGCCTGCGTCCAGGCAACCAGCCCGGCGAGGTCGGCCTCCCCGTTCCAGGCCAGCGCGGTCCACGCGAGTGCGGGCACGTCGGCATCGGTCGTCGCCGGCGCGGGGACCGGGCGCGGCGTGATCCCATCTCGCTCGCCGCCCAGGCGCCGGCTCAAATCCACCGGCGGCAGCGTGGCACCGACGCGGGCCAGATAGATGCGGTCGGCCTGCTGGACCTGCTTGATCAGCTCCAGCGCACGGTTCGCATACGGCAGCGCCGCGCGTGGCGCGTACTGGCGCAGCTGCAGTTCGGACTGCCACATCTCCCCCAGTGCAGCGCGCAGGACTTCGCGCGTGGCCGGGTCGAGCATCGTCGCCGCGCCGGGCAGATCGTGGGTATGGCCGAAGCTGGCCATCACGTCCTCGGCGCGGCCGAACGTGGTGGCGTCCCGCGGACCGTGATCGTGATCCGCGTGCGCACCCGGCGCGTTGCCCGAGGCCGCGCCCGCAGGACCGTCATCGTCGT
Source organism: Luteimonas chenhongjianii (assembly GCF_002327105.1). GTDB lineage: Bacteria > Pseudomonadota > Gammaproteobacteria > Xanthomonadales > Xanthomonadaceae > Luteimonas > Luteimonas chenhongjianii. Next base: position 2,675,403 of record NZ_CP023406.1, read on the forward strand.
GATCGTGAGCGTGGCCGTCGCCTTCGGCGTGAGCGGCCTCCACTGGCGCGGCCGGCGCGTCGGCTTGGCCGAAATCGTCGATCGGCAAGGGCTTGCGTGGCGGCGGGGGCGGCGCGGCGTCCGCTGTCGGCGGGGGTTGCGCGCCGCCTTCCGATTCCTCGCCGAGGAACTGGCCATAGCGCAGGCGCAGGATGCGCTGGTCGACCCCGAGCGCGTCCGAACGCGCTTCGAACGTCGCGGGATCGATGCGCGGGCGCTCGGCCAGCAGCTTTTCGGCGTCGATGATGATCTGCCGCTGGCTGCGGAAGTACGTCGGCAACACGTCGCGGGCAAGCCCTTCCAGGCCATCGGCATCGATGGGCGCAGGTGGCGGCCAGCGCAGGATCAGGCTCGGACTGCGCGCGGTCTGCGGCGTGGGCACGCGGTTGTCACGCACCTCCAGTTGCGCCACGAGATCGCCGCCTTGCTCGATGCCGAGCGCGGCCGGGTCGAGCGTCGTCGAGAAGGTCTTCAGCCCCGCTTCGCCGCGCCCGCGCAGGCTCAGGGTGCGGTCTTCGAACGTGATGCCCTCGCCGCTGCCGCGGGTGACGCTGATCCGCAGCCGCGCATCTACAGCGACGCCATGGTCGTCGCTGGCCTCGAACGTCAGCGGCCAGCTGCGCTGGCCAGGCGCGTAGGTCGACAGGGTCGCCTCCGGCCTGCGGACGCGGATCTCCGGCGGACGATCGGCCACCGCATCGAGCCGCCACGGCTGCGCGCGCGTGAGTGCGCCGTCGATGTCGCCATCGACGGCGACGCGGTACAGCCAGGACTGCTCAAGGCGCAGCGTGGCGACCCAGGCCTCGTCCTCGCGCACGAACGCGATCTCGCTGCCGTCGTGCAGCTGCAGGGCGACCTGGCGCGGCTGCGGCGCGAAATGCAGCGTCCAGCGCAAGGTGGCACCGGCCGGCGCCTGCGCATCGAGTTCGGTCTGCGTGCGCGGCGCCTGTCCGGTGTAGGCAGGCGCCCTGATCTCAAGTGCCTGCGACCGCAGCACCGGCAGCGCCGCGGCGTTTCCGGTCTTGGCGCTTGTCGATGGGGTCACCGTCTCGCGCGGCGCCGATGGCGGCCACCACAACGCGGCGGCAACGAGCAGTGCGCCACCGAACCATGCGGCTGCGAGCGCCCGCGCCGGCCACGGCGTTGGCGCAGGCATCGAGGGGTCGGCCTCGATGCGGGCCTGCAGGCGCGCCCGCTGCAACTGCTGCAGCGGCGCGAGCGTCGCGGGCGCTGCGAACAACAGCGCGGCGCTGTCGTCCATGTCCGTGCGAGCGGCGTCCAGCGCACGCGCCTGCCAGTCGCGATCGAAGCCACGCACGCGGCGCAGGGCGAGCACGGCCGCGACCACGCAGGCGACCGCAGCGACGGCGATCGCCGGGGCCACGCCCGCCACCCGCCATGCGAGCGCCGCGAGGCCGAGCGCAAGCGGCAAGGCGAGCAACAGCACGATCGCGAGCGCACGGCGGCGGATCGAGGCCAGGTTGCGCTGCAGGCGGGTCGCGACGTTCATGCCGTGCGGTTCCGTCGCGGAGACGCCGCCATCCAGCGTTCCAGCGCGAACGCCAGCGCGATCAGCAATGCCAACCACGGCCGCAGGTCACGCGGCGTGGGCGGATACGCGGCAAGGCCTGTCGTCGGCGCGAACTCGTCCGCGGTGATGCGCGCAGGCGCCGGCAGCGGCCGTGCCAGCGCGCGCAGGCGCGCCGGAAACGCGGGATCGAGCACGGCAGGCAGATGCGCCGGGTCGAGCGCCCGCGTGAAGCGGATGCAGGTCGCCGCGGCGCAGGGCGCGCGCTCGGCCAGTATCCCGCCATCGGCATCGCGCCAGGCAGGCTGCCAGTCGGCCCCGGGATCGCGCGGCGTGGCAGGCCCGAGCAGCAACACGCCACCGGCTGCGTGCGCCAGCACGCCGGAGGCAGGTGTGCCCTCCCCCCACCATGCCGCCAGGGCACCGGTGCGCAACGCCGCCCCGGTGGCCGGCGTCGCCAAGGCATCCGCATCATCGGGTCGCCACGCGCGTGCCACGGCCCGAAGTACGCGCAGCGACGGATCGTCGCCGGCGATGGCCAGCACGTCGAGCGGTGGCGCCTCGGACGCCTGTGGCTCCGCGGCGTCCGCGTGCGACGGAACCGTTCGCCAGTCGACCACACGCGACAGCGCGACCGTGCCGCCGTCGGCGCGGTCGATCACCTCGGGCGCGACGACGGTCAACGTGGTCCCGGCCGGCAGGGTCATGTCCAGTTCGCGCAGCAAGCTGGAGACGCTTGCGGGCTCCGGCTCCGGTGCATTGGGCCCTTCGATCGGCGGGAACCCCGGTGCAAGCCAGCGCGGCGGCGCATCGCCGTCGGCAACAACCGGAATCGCATCTTCGACGACGCCCGGCACGACCACGGTCCAGTGCGCCGGTGGGCGCGCCCCGTGCAGCACCGGCCAGGCCAGCCACAGCGCCAGCAACGCCAGCAGCAGCAGGCGCATCAGCAGCAGTGGCCAGTCGTCGAAGCGCAGGCGCCGGCGCGGCCTGGGCTTCTCGCGGAGCCAGCGCAGCGCCGCGAATGGCGTCGGCCGGGTCGCGTCGCGTCGCGCCAGATGCAGCAGCAGCGGCAGCAGCCAGGCGGCCAGTGCCGCGAGAGCGACGGGTGCAAGCAGGCCGACGCTCATCGCGCGCGATCGCCGAACAGGACCTGCAGCACCTGCGACGGCGAGCGGTCGATCACATGCGTCGCATGGCGGATGCCGGCTGCCGCCAGCCGCGCGGCCAGTAGGCGCTGCGCCTCGGCGAAGCGCGCGAGGTAACCGGCGCGCAGCCCAGGCCCGTCCCCGAGCAGGGACTCGCCCGCTTCTGGCTCCACGAAGCGGCGGCCGTCGGCGAACGGGAAATCGCGCTCGTCGGCGGTGAGCAGCTGGATCGTGATGACCTCGCGACCGGCATGCGCAAGGCGCTCGAGTTGCGCGACCGCGGCCTCGTCGAAGAAGTCGCCGAGTGCGATCACCAGATCGCCGCGCACGATCCGTCCCCAGGCCGGCGCGAGCACTTCAGGCTCGGGCCATTGCCCGCGCGGCGCGGCACTGACCAGCGCGTGGCGCAGGCGATCGCGCTGGCGCGGCCCACTGCCGGGCGTCACCAGCGACAGGCCGGCGCCACCGCAGAGCACGAGCCCGCAGGCATCGCCCTGGCGCTGTGCGATCTCGAACACGCAGCGCGCGAGCAGCCGCGCCGCATCGAAACGGGAAAACCCCGGCGTGGCCTCGTCGGCCTGCGCCATCGAGGCGGTGGTATCGAGCAGCAGCCAGGCACGCACGGGACTTTCGCGCTCGGCTTCGCGGACGAAGAACCGGTCACTGCGTGCATAGAGCTTCCAGTCGATCTGACGCGGCTCGTCGCCAGACTCGTAGGCCCGGTACTGGGCGAACTCCTGGCCGCTGCCGCGATTGCGGCTCGGGTGATGCCCCAGCCCCTGGCGTCCGAGCGCGTGCCGCGGCCGAAGCCGCAGGGTCGCGATCAACGCACGCAGCGCAGGCGTCAACGCGTCCGTGGACGCGTCGCCTGGCGCCGTCACCGCAGCGGAGCTGTCGCCGATCATGTAGCTGCTCAGCGCTCCGGCGCAGGCAGCGCGCGCAGCAGACCGGCGATCACCGCGTCGGCGTCGGTCTGCGCCGCTTCGGCGGCAAACGACAGCACCAGGCGATGGCGCAACACCGGCGCGAGCAGTGCGGCGACGTCCTCGCGGGTTGCCGCAAGCCGGCCCTGCAGCAGCGCACGCGCCTTCGCCGCAAGCACCAGCGACTGACCGGCGCGCGGACCCGCGCCCCAGCGCACGTATTCGCGCACGATCTCCGGGCTCCCCTCGCCCGGGCGCGTCGCCCGCACCAGCGCGGTGATCCAGGCCAGCAGGGACTCGCCGACATGCACCTGGCGTACCAGCGCCTGCAGCGCGAGCACGTCGTCCGCGTGCATCACCTTCGGCACCGTGGCATCGATCGTGCCGGTGGTGCGCGCGAGGATCGCCTGCTCCTCGTCGGCATCGGGATAGCCGAGCGCGACATGCAGCAGGAAGCGGTCCAGCTGCGCCTCGGGCAGCGGATAGGTGCCGGCCTGCTCGATCGGATTCTGCGTGGCCAGCACGAAGAACGGCCGCGGCAGCGCACGGGTGACGCCGGCATGGCTGACCGTGCGCTCGGCCATCGCCTCGAGCAGCGCGGCCTGGGTCTTGGGCGGCGTGCGGTTGAGCTCGTCGGCCAGCAGCAACTGGGTGAACACCGGGCCTTCCTGGAAGCGGAAATGGCGCTTTCCGGTGCCGTGGTCTTCCTCCAGCAACTCGGTGCCCAGCAGGTCGCTGGGCATCAGGTCGGGGGTGAACTGCACCCGGCGGAAGCCCAGCTCCAGCGCCTCGCCGAGCGTGCGTACCAGCAGGGTCTTGCCGAGCCCGGGCACGCCCTCGAGCAGCACATGGCCGCCGGCGAGCAGCGCCACGAGCAGTTGTTCCACAACGTCGGCCTGGCCGACGACGGCCTGGCCGATCGCACTGCGCAGGGCGCCAAGCTGCGCGAGACGTGCCTGCAGATCGGCTTCGGTGGGAGCGGTGTTGGTCATGCGTGCCTCATGGAGTCGTCTGGGGGCGCGCTCGCGCGCGATGTGGCGGCACCCGGCAGGGCCAGCGCCACAGTGAGGAATTCCGGTCATGCGCTCAGCGCATACATGACGATGTTGACCGCGAACTTCGTGTTGTCCTCGGCCAAGAAGCGCTTGTTGCGCCAGTCGTAGTCCCACTCGCAGCCGTAGTCCTTGTTGCTGTAGAGCACGGCCAGACGTCCGTCGATCGTGATGCCCTTGAGGTAATCGTGGACAAGATCGTCCCCCCAGCCATTGAGTTCGAAGTTCGTCGTCGGCGGGCCATCGGGGAACTGGAAGAAGCTGCGGTACAGCGCATGCGAGTTGGGCAGCTTCTGCATCGCGGAGGCACCGAAGATGGCGGCCATCTGCGCTTCGAAGGATTTGGCGAACATGCCGTCGATGTCGTGGTTGCAGTCGTCGACGAATACGAAGCCGCCGCCGCGCACATAGCGCTCGAAGTTGCGTCGCTCCGCGGGACTGAACTCGACCAGCTTGTGTCCGGCCAGGTAGCAGAACGGCGAGGCCAGCATCTTCGGATCCGCCAACGCGACCACCCGCTCCTCCGGATCGACCCGCAGGCTGGTGTAATCGATCAGCGAGGTGATGATGTTCGAGGGCATCCGCGCATCGACATCCCAGTCACCGGACTCGTAGCGCAGGCGGGTGAACCAGAAATCGTAACGGGCGGATTGCGCTGCCAGTGGCGGCAAGGCCATGGCTGCAGCCGCACCGAACAGCATTTGCAGCGACTGCCGTCGGTTCATGGCGCGCGCGCTCCGGCGCGGGACATCGCGGCGCGGTCCGGATGACCTCCGTTTGCGCCGCTGCCTTTGCCAGCGCTGTCACTGCCGGCTTCGCTGCCGCCGCCGACGTGTCCGTTCCAGCGGCTGCCGATGCCCGTGCGCAACGACGGATCGCAGGCGCGCGTTCCAGACCCGGAGGGCGCCGCACAAGGATGTGCGGCGCCCCTGGAATCTGCAGACAGCACTGTGTGCATCACGGAAAGCACAAGCCTCGCGCTATCAGACGACGCCGGCGCGTCGCGCCGTTACACCGCATCCGACAAGGACGTGAACGTGAAGTCCCGCAGCCGCATCGGCGGCAGCATCATCACCATCGACGACTCATCGCCACCCACACGCACCGGACGCCCGAGCTCGTCGATGTTGTTGAGCATGATCACCGGCGATTCGTTGAAGCGGAAATTCTTCAGCGGATACTTGATCTCGCCGTTCTCGATGTAGAACGTGCCGTCGCGGGTCAGGCCGGTCAGCAGCACGGTCTGCGGATCGACCATGCGGATGTACCAGGTGCGCGTGACGAGGATGCCGCGATCGGTGCCGCGGATCAGATCGGCGGTCGAGGCGGTGCCACCGGACATCAGCAGGTTGCCCGGGCGGCCGACGGCGCGCTTGCCCTGCTGCTGGGCCCAGAAGCGCGAATAGTCGAGATTGGCGATCTTGCCGTTCTCGATGATCGCCATCTTCTCGCGCGGCAGCCCGTCGCCGTCCCACGGCATCACCGCAGCTTCCGGATGCCACGGGTCGGACACGATGTTCACGCGCGGGTCGTAGACCTGCTCGCCCAGCTTGTTGCCGCCGCCGCGCTTGGACAGGAAGCTGCGCCCCTCATCGGCGGTGCGCGCATCGAAGAAACGCATCATGAAGCTGATCAGGCCTGCGGCCGCGGCCGGCTCGAGGATCACCGTGTACTTGCCGGGCTCCAGCGCCTGCGCCTCGGCCGACTCGCTGGCCTTGCGCATCGCCACGCGTACGTCGCGGCCGGCATCGAACTCGCTGGCATCCTTGAGGTTGCGACCCACCCAGCCCGAACCGCGGCCGTCTTCGGTACGCACGGTGCAGGTGTAGTTGAAGTTCGTCCCCTGCTGATAGCCGAAATTTCCGTTGCTGTTGGCGAACGCAACGAAGTTCTTGCCGTCGTCGAGGAAGCCGGCGGCGATCAGGTTCTCGGCCCGGCATGGGGTGATCGACCCGGCGGCCACATTGGCGCGGAACTCCGGGGTGATCGCGGCGGTGGATTCGCTGTAGGTCGGGCTGGGGCGGTATTCCTGCTTGCCGATCGCCGGCAGGAATTCGGGGTTCTCCGGCGCCAGCCGTGCGAGATCCTCGGCCCGCTTGACCACGCTGCGCAGCGACGCGTCGTCGAACGCATTGATGCTGGCGGTGCCGACGCGCTTGCCGAACGCGACCTGCACCGCAAGCTCGGCATTGCTGACGATGCCGCTGGTGGAGACATTGTTGAGCGCGAAGCGGATGTTGCCCGCCACGGAGCCGGACAGCGTCGCGGTGCATTCGTCGGCGGTGGACAGGGCGACGGTCTTCTCGAGGATCTCGCGCGCCTGGGCTTCGGTGAAAATGGTCATGGTTGATTCTCCTTAGCCGAGCGAACGCGCGGTGTTGATCACGTTGATGCCGTCGAAACGGGCGGTCGACGAGCCATGCGAAACCGCCGAGACCTGGCTCGGCTGGCCCTTGCCGTCGAAGAACGAACCGCCGAGGCGATAGTCGCTTTCGTCGCAGATCGCGCTGCAGGCGTTCCAGAATTCCGGGGTGCGGATCTGGTAGGCCACGTCCTCGATCATGCCGGTGATTGCGCCGTCCTTGATCTCGTAGAACAGCTGGCCGCCGAACTGCGCGTTGTAGCGCTGCTGGTCGATCGAGAACGAGCCGTCGCCGATGATGTAGATGCCGTTCTCGACGTTCTTGATCATGTCGGCGACGCTGAGCGGCGTCTTGCCCGGCGCGATCGACACGTTGGCCATGCGCTGGAACTGCACGCTCGACCAGGAGTCGGCGTAGGCGCAGCCGTCGGACTCGGTCTTGCCCAGGATATGGGCCTGGTCGCGGATGGTCTGGTAATCCACCAGCTTGCCGTCGGTGATCATGTCCCAGCGCTTGGTGGGCACGCCCTCGTCGTCGTAACCCACGGCGCCCAGGCTGCCTGGCTGGGTCTTGTCGGCGAACACGGTGAGGATGTCGCTGCCGTACTGGAAACGCTCCTCGCGCTTGTCGAGCGTGGCGAAACTGGTGCCAGCGTAGTTGGCTTCGTAGCCGAGCACGCGATCGAGTTCGAGCGGATGACCGATCGCCTCGTGGATCGTCAGCCAGGTGTGCGAAGGATCGAGCACCAGGTCGTAGCGGCCGGGCTTGACCGACGGCGCCTTGAGCTTCTCCTGCGCCTGGCGCGCCGCGGCGATCGCATCCTCGCGCATGTCGTAGGACGTGCTGTAGTTCACGACGCCATTGGGCGAGACCACCTTGCCCGAGGCCGCGCCGTCGAGATATTCGTAGCCCATGCCCATCGGCGAGGACAGCCCGCTTCGGGTGCGGAACTTGCCGCTGGCCTTGTCGATCGCGGTAACCGTCATCGGCGCCCAGATCCGGTGCACATCCTGGTCGATATAGGAGCCGTCGGTGCTCGCGAAATACTTCTGCTCGTTGACCAGGAACAGCGTGGAATTGACGAAGCTCGCGCCCGCGCCCATTGCCGCGGCGTTGACGCCAAGCAGCAGCTCCACCTTCTCGGCCACCGGCACTTCCATGCCGTTCTTGCTGATCGGCGTGCGCCAGGACACTTCGCCCGTGCCCCTGACCGGTGCCAGCTGGACCGGCGCGCTCTGCACCTTGGCGTTGGCCACCGCGATCGCGGTCGCCTGGCGCGCGGCCTCGGCCACACCCTGCTCGGTCAGATCATTGGTCGCCGCGAAGCCCCAGGCACCGCCAGCGATCACGCGGACGCCCACGCCCGTCGATTCGGTGCTGACGACGTTCTGCACCTTGTCTTCGCGGGTCATCACGAACTGGCGCAGGTAGCGCCCGACGCGGACGTCACAGTAGGTCGCACCCGCGGACGTCGCCGCGTTGAGGCCGGCATCGGCAAGTCGCTTCTTGAAAGCGACATCAAGCGTGGACACCAGCTGCTCGGCGGCGATGACCCTGCCGAACACGGCAGGCAGCAACAGGCCGCCCGCACCGACACCAGCGAGGGCGAGAAAATCGCGTCTATGCAAGGGAGTTCTCCGAGGAACGTGCGCACGGCGGGCGCCATGTGCGGGGTTGGCGAAACGGCATCGCATCCTGCGGAGCCATCCCGATTCTTGACGCCGTGTGGACGCAGCGTCAAATGACTTTCGGCACGCGCGCGCATGACACAGTGCGCGTGCCGGCCCGATGCGCGCGCCCACAACGATCATGTCGACGCACGAGGACGGGTAGCGCAGGACCGAAGTGCCATGCCTCGACCAGCGCCGACGATCCTGCCCCGCGCCAGGCGGAGCCGGCCGTGGGTGATGCAGCAGGACGCGCAGCCGCCATCACTCTCCCGGGGCAATCGGGACGAAGACGATGTTCCCTGCCTTGCTGCGGGGTTCGCCGAGCCAACGTGCTGCACGCGTCGACCTCTCCCGGAGGGAAGAGGTCGGCGGATCTCCAGGCCGCGCGCAGCTCAGATGTTCCGCGCCGTGTTGATGATGTTGACCCCGTCGAAGCGCGTGGTCGCCGAGCCGTGCGAAACCGCCGAGACCTGGCTGGGCTGGCCCTTGCCGTCGAAGAACGAGCCACCGAGGCGGAAGTCGCGCTCGTCGCAGATCGCAGAACACGCGTTCCAGAACTCCGGCGTGCGGATCTGGTAGGCGGCATCCTCGACCATGCCCGCGATTTCGCCGTTACGGATCTCGTAATAGAGCTGGCCGCCGAACTGCGCGTTGTAGCGCTGCTGGTCGATCGAATACGAGCCACGGCCATGGATGTAGATGCCGCGTTCGACGTCGCCGATCATCTCCTTCACCGTCAATGGCGCCTTGCCCGGCGCCAACGACACGTTGGGCATGCGCTGGAACTGCACGCTCGACCACGAGTCCGCATAGCTGCAGCCGTCGGATTCACTCTTGCCGAGGATGTGCGCCTGGTCGCGCGTGGCCTGGTAGTCAACGAGCACGCCGTCCTTGATCAGGTTCCATTGCTTCGTCGGTACGCCTTCGTCGTCGTAGCCGACCGCCCCGAGGCTGCCGGGCCGGGTCTTGTCGGCCACGAAATTGACGATATCGCTGCCCCAGCGATAGCCCGAGTCGCGCTTGTCGATCGTGGCGAAGCTGGTACCGGCGTAGTTGGCTTCGTAGCCGAGCACCCGGTCGAGTTCCAGCGGATGGCCGACGTTCTCGTGGATGGTCAGGAACAGGTTCGACGGATCGAGCACCAGGTCGTAGCGACCCGGCTTCACGCCCGGCGCGGCGAGCTTCTCGCGCGCCTGGCGCGCGGCGGCGGTGGCGTCTGCGCGCATGTCGTAGGCCTGGCCGTAGGCGACCACGCCGCCGGGCAGTTCGAAGCGCTGCGCGGGATCGGGCGTCAGGTATTCGTAACCCAGGCCCATCGGCGAAGACAGGCCGTCGCGGGTGCGGAACTTGCCGCTGGCCTTGTCCACGGCGGTGACCGTGAACGGCGCCCAGATCCGGTGCACATCCTGGTCGATGTAGGAGCCGTCGGTGCTGGCGAAGTACTTCTGCTCGTTGACCAGGAACATCCGCGAGCTGACGAAATCCGCGCCGGCGGCGGTGGCCGCGGCATTGACGTCCATCAGCAGCGCGACCTTTTCCTCCAGCGGCACGGTCATGCCGTTGCGGCGCACCGGCGTTGCCCAGGCCACCTCGCCGACGCCGCGCACCGGGGCCAGCTGCACCGGCTCGCTCTGGATGCGCGCGTTGGCCTTCGCGATCGCGAGCGCCTGTCGCGTGGCCTCGGCGATGCCGTCGGGATCGAGCGCGCGCGTCGCGGCGAAGCCCCAGGCACCGTCGGCGAGCACGCGGATGCCGACGCCCGTCGACTCCTCGTTGACCACGTTCTCGACACGCGTCTCGCGGGTCATCACGTACTGGCGGAGATAGCGGCCGATGCGCACATCGCAATAACTGCCGCCGCCATCACGCGACACCTGCAGCGCGACATCCGCGAGCCGCTTCTTCAGCGCAGGATCGAGCGTACTGGCGAGTTCCTCGGCGGCGATTGCGCGTCCGATGCCACCGGGCAGCAGCAGGCTGCCCAGTCCGATCCCGCCGTAGGCCATGAAGTCGCGACGTCGCATTGCATTTTTCTCCCCGCGGCGATGGCCGCATATCGCCCCGATTCTTCTGTGCGGGCGAGGTGCGCGTCAAATGACGACGCGCGTCGCATTGCATCGGCCGCCCCGGTTTCCGCCACCATCGGCACATGCATGCCCCCCTGCCCGGCCCTATGCTTGCGCGCTGTCCCCCATGCCCGGAACCCACCGAATGCGCCGTTCCCTGCTCGCCGTCGCCGTGCTCACCGCTGCCCTCGCCGGCTGCAACCGCGAGGCACCGACCACGCCCGCCGCGGCCCCGGATGGCGTCACCACCAACGCTGCCTCGCAGGCCGACGCCGCGTTCGCCGAGCTGTCGAAGCGCTTCCTCGACGAGTCGATGCGGATGGCGCCGATCTCGGCCACGCAGATCGGCGATCACCGTTTCGACAGCGAAGTGGACGATCTCTCCGAAGCCGGCCGCCAGGCAGGCCTCGACTTCAGCCGCCGCTATCTCGCCGAACTCGATGCGATCGATCTCGCGCAGCTCTCGCGCGACAACCATGTCGATGCATTGATCCTGAGGAACACGCTCGAGTACGGGATCTGGGACACCGAGACGATGCAGAGCTGGGCCTGGGATCCGCAGATCTACAGCGGGCTGGCCGGTGGCGCGATCTACAGCCTGATGGCGCGCGAGTTCGCGCCGATGCCCGAGCGCCTGAAGTCGGCGACCGCGCGCATGGAGAAGGTCCCCACGATCCTCGCGCAGGCACGGGAGAACCTCGATCCGGCGCGCGTACCGGCGACGCATGCGCGCACCGTGGCTGCGCAGAACAAGGGCGTGCTGTCGCTGATCGAGACCTTCATCACGCCCAATGCCGAGCAGCTGCAGGGTGAGGACCGGACGCGCCTGGACGCCGCGGTCGAAACCCTGCGCGCGGCGGTCGACGAACATCAGACCTGGCTCGACGGCACCCTGGTGCCCAATGCCAAGGGCGAGTTCCGCATCGGCGCGGACAAGTACGACCAGAAGCTCAAGTTCGCGCTCAATTCCTCGCTGAGCCGCCAGGACATCCGCCAGCGCGCCGAAGCCGAGCTGAGCCGCATCCGCGACGAGATGTATGTCGTCGCCCAGGCGGTGCTGAAGGATCGCGAAGACGCGCCGGAAACGCCGGCCCAGCCGAGCGAGGACCAGCGCCAGGCTGCGATCGAAGCGGCGATGGAAGTCGCCTACGCCGACAAGCCGGGCCGCGACGAGGTCGTCGATTTCGCCCGTCACACGCTCGATGTCGCCACCGACTTCACCCGCAGCAACGACCTGGTCACCGTGCCCGAGGATCCGGTCAAGATCATCCTGATGCCCGAGTTCCAGCGTGGCGTCGCGGTCGCCTACTGCGATTCGCCCGGCCCGCTCGACAAGGGTCTGGACACCTACTACGCGATCTCGCCGATTCCCGACGACTGGGACGACGGCCAGGTGGATTCGTTCCTGCGCGAATACAACAAGCACATGATCCACGTGCTCACGATCCACGAGGCGATGCCGGGCCATTACCTCGAGGGCGCGCATTCGGTCGGCCACCCCTCGACGCTGCGCGCGGTGTTCCGTTCCGGGCCGTTCGCCGAAGGCTGGGCGGTCTACACCGAGCGGATGATGGCCGACGCCGGATACGCCGACAACGATCCGCTGTTCCGGCTGATGCAGCTGAAGTTCTATGCGCGCGCGGTTGCCAACGCAGTGCTCGACCAGGGCGTGCACGTGGACAACTGGACCAAGGAACAGGCGATGGACCTGATGGTGCGCCAGACCTTCCAGCAGCAGAGCGAAGCCGAAGGCAAGTGGATCCGCGCGCAGTTGTCGTCCACCCAGCTCGCTACGTATTTCGTCGGCGCGCAGGAACACTTCGATGCGCGTCAGGCCGCCGAGGCCAAGGCCGGCGAAGCCTTCAACCTCAAGCAGTACCACGACGGCATGCTGGCCCGGGGCGCACCGCCGGTGCGGTTCGCGCGTCAGCTGATGCTGGACGAGGCGATCGAGTAAAGCCGGCAGCGTCTACGGCCGGCGCCGGAAAAGCGCCGGTGGCACCGAAGGCGCGGCGATGCCCGCGCCCACATCTTCGACTGCGACCGGCGCCGGCGTGGCAGCGCCCCGCTTCAACGCGACCCGACCGCCGCCGCGGCGAGCCCGGCCCTAGCCCCGGGCCGCCTCGAACGCTTCGGCCAGGGTCTGCACGCGCCCGCAGTAGCTCGGGTCATAGCCGGGCAACAGGCCCAGATCGCGGCGGAATCCATCGCTGCGCAGCAGTGCCAGCAACTCGGTGATGCGGCCCGATTCGAGCACGTCGTTGTGGCACAGGAAGAAATAGTGCTCGGTGACCAGCGGGAAGAACTCCAGCCCATACTTGCGCGCAGGCGGTTCCAGCGCGAAGCCCACATCCGCAAGCCCGCTGGCCACATAGGCCGACACCGCGGCGTGGGTGAGTTCCTCGACATCGCAGGCGCGGATGCGCTCGAAGCCGATGCCGTGGCGCGCGAGCATCGTTTCCAGCAACAGGCGCGTGCCGGAGCCGGGCTGGCGATGGATCATGCGGATGTCCGGGCGTTCCAGATCCTGCAGCGTGTGGATACCGCGCGGATTGCCCGCCGCCAGCACCAGGCCCTGGCGGCGCATCGCCAGGTGGATCACGCGGTCGGCGTCGAGATCGAGCCGGTCGCGGTAGTGCGCGAACAGCGCAGGCTCGAGATCGCCGATCGGCAGGTGCAGACCGGCGATGTCGCAGGCCCCGCTACGCAGCGCAACCAGCGCGTCCTCCGGACTGCGGTACTTGAGGTCCAGCGGGAGTCCGGTCTCGGCCATCGCCCGGCGCAGCGTCTCAACGCCGAATCCGTGCGAGGCGTGGATGCGCAGCGGCGTCGACTGCGCGCTGACGATGCGCTCGAGCTCCGCTTCGAGTTCGGTCGCCAGGCTGTCGAGGGTCGGTGACAGGCGCGCGGCGATCCGGCTGTCCGCCCAGACCAGGCTCTCGCCGATGGGCGTGAGCCGCGCGCCGCGGCCCCGGGTCATGCGCAGCAGCGGCTGGCCGAATACCGCAGCCGCGTCCTGCAACTGCCCCCAGGCATAGCGGTAGGACAGATCGACCTTGCGCGCGGCCGCGGCCAGTGAGCCGGTGGCCCGCACCGCGACCAGCAGTTCCAGCAGATGCGGTGGCAGGCGTTCGCCGCTTGCGCTTTCCAGTTCCCAGCGCGGCCGGATCCGGACCTTGTACATGTGCACTCCCCTGCCCGGCGGCCGCGGCAGTGCTGCCCCTGACCGCCACTTCAATATGTTCTTCAAAGCCGGATAGTCGACCATTGGATCTGGCGATACAAGGCATGCGCGCGTACCGTTGCGACGATCTGTCGCAGCCAATATGTTTTTCGGAGCATAAAGCGCGATCGAAAACGCCAGTCGCATATGAAATCGGGGGAGATCCATGGCCAACAGTTCCGCACTACCGCTTCCAGCCAGCGCGCCGGAGAGCAGCCTGCTTTCGAAGGAGCGCATCATCGCCAGGCCCGGCTTCAACCGCTGGCTGGTACCGCCGGCCGCACTGGCCATCCACCTGTGCATCGGCATGGCCTACGGCTTCAGCGTGTTCTGGCTGCCGTTGTCGATGGCTGTCGGGATTACCGCGCCCGTGGCCTGTGGCCCGGAGATGGGCTTCTTCGCGCGGATCACCTCGGCCAGCTGCGACTGGCAGATCAGCGAGCTGCAGTGGATGTACACGCTGTTCTTCGTGCTGCTGGGCTGCTCGGCGGCGATCTGGGGCGGCTGGCTGGAACGCGTCGGTCCGCGCAAGGCGGGCTTCGTCGCCGCGCTGTGCTGGTGCGGCGGCCTGCTGATCTCGGCGCTGGGCGTGCACCTGCATCAGATCTGGATGCTGTGGCTGGGCTCGGGCGTGATCGGCGGCATCGGCCTGGGTCTGGGCTACATCTCGCCGGTGTCGACGCTGATCAAGTGGTTCCCGGACCGCCGCGGCATGGCCACCGGCATGGCGATCATGGGTTTCGGCGGCGGCGCGCTGATCGGCAGCCCACTGGCCGACATGCTGATGCGCCATTTCGCCAGCCCGACCTCGGTCGGCGTCAAGGAAACCTTCCTGGTCATGGCCGCGGTCTACTTCGTCTTCATGATGGCCGGCGCGTTCGGCTATCGCGTGCCCCCGACCGGCTGGAAGCCCAAGGGCTGGACGCCGCCGCCGGCGAGCAACAACGCCATGATCACCCAGGGCCACGTGCACGTGAAGCGCGTCTGGGGCATTCCGCAGTTCTGGCTGGTGTGGGCGGTGCTGTGCCTCAACGTCTCGGCCGGTATCGGCGTGCTCGGCCTGGCCTCGCCGATGCTGCAGGAGATGTTCGGCGGTCGCCTGATCGGGGTCGACGCCGGTTTCCGTGAGCTGAGCGCCGAGCAGCTGTCGGCGATCGCCGCGATCGCCGCGGGCTTCGTCGGCCTGTTGAGCCTGGCCAACATCATCGGCCGCTTCTTCTGGGCCTCGATGTCGGACAAGTTCGGGCGCAAGGTCACGTACTCGATCTTCTTCGTGCTCGGCATCGCGCTCTACGCCGCTGCGCCGACACTCGGCAACGCCGGCTCCATCGCGCTGTTCGTCGCGGCGTTCTGCGTGATCCTGTCGATGTACGGCGGCGGCTTCGCCACGGTGCCGGCATATCTGGCCGACCTGTTCGGCACCCAGCATGTCGGCGCGATCCACGGCCGCCTGCTGACCGCCTGGGCGACGGCCGGCATCATCGGCCCGCTGGTGATCGGCTACATGCGCGAATACCAGCTCGGCATGGGCATGCCGCCGTCCCAGGTCTACAACACCACGATGTACATCCTCGCCGGGATGCTCGCGCTGGGCCTGGTCTGCAACCTGCTGGTGCGGCCGGTCAACGCGAAGTACTTCATGACCCCCGACGAACTGGCGCGCGAGAAGCAGCTGGCCCACGAGAAGGTCGACGCATCCGGCAAGTCGCTGATCAGCCAGGACGAGATGGACCGCATCGGCGCCGGCGGCAATCCGCTGCTCGTGGCGTTCTGCTGGGCCGCAGTGGGCATTCCGCTGGCCTTCGGCATCTGGAAAACGCTGGAAAAAGCACTGGTGCTTTTCTCCTGACATGGGCGGCGGCCGCTCACGCGGTCGCCGCTAACCTCACGCCATGAACGATTCCCACGACAACCCGCAGCGCGCATCCGCTCCGCAGGCTTGCGACGCACCCGCCGGCGCGGTGCGCCGGCCCGTCGAGCGCTGGCGCGAAGGCGCCGTGCGCCACGTCGACGACCATGTCGCCGAAGAGGTGCCGGTGGCCTTCGTCTACAACGACGTGCCGTTCGCGGTGATGATGGCGACGCCTGCGGACCTGGAAGACTTCGCCCGCGGTTTCGCGCTCAGCGAGGGCATCGTCGCCTCGCCGGGCGATGTCGCCATCGAGCGTATCGAGCAGTTCATCGAGGGCACCGAGATCCGGCTGCGGATTCCCGAGGCCCGCGCCGAGGCACTGGCCTTGCGCCGCCGCAGCATGAGCGGCCGCAGTGGTTGCGGCGTCTGCGGCAGCGAACTGCTCGAGGCTGCGCTGCGTTATCCCGCGCCGGTGACGACGGATGTCCGGGTCGCGCCCGAAGCGCTCTCGCGTGCATTGCGCGCCTTGCGCGATGCGCAGTCGATCGCCGCGTTGACCGGCGCGACCCACGCCGCAGGCTGGGCCTCGCTTGACGGCACGCTGCGGCTCGCGCGCGAGGACGTCGGTCGCCACAACGCGCTCGACAAGCTGATCGGCGCGCTGCATGCCGAGGGTTTCGATCCCGCCGCCGGCTTTCTCGTCGTCACCAGCCGCGCCAGCTACGAAATGGCGATGAAGGCCGCGAGCGTCGGCATCGCGCTGATGGCAGCGATCTCCGCGCCGACCGCGCTGGCGATCTCGCTGGCCGATCGCGCCCACCTCACCCTGATCGGCTTCGCCCGCGACGACGGGCACGCCGTCTACACCCATGCGCAGCGGTTGCTGCCGCCTTCGGCCGATGCGCCGACCGCCATGCGCCCAGGCAGGACCCAAGCACCATGAGCAACGACACGATCCGCAGGTACGACGGCCCCGCCGGCGGCTGGGGCGCACTCCGGAGCGTCGCCCGGCATCTGAGCGAACAGAAGATCGCGGTGAGTGGTGCGAAGACGCTGCTGCGGGCCAACCAGCCCGACGGTTTCGATTGCCCGGGCTGCGCCTGGCCCGACCGCGACCACACCTCGACCTTCGAGTTCTGCGAGAACGGCGCCAAGGCCGTCGCTGCCGAAGCCACGAAGTTCCGCGCCGGTCCGGAACTGTTCGCCAGGTACAGCGTGGCCCAGCTGTCGGAATACAGCGACCATTGGCTCGAACAGCAGGGCCGGCTGACGACGCCGATGCGGCTGGACGCGGCCAGCGGTCACTACGTGCCGGTGCAGTGGGACGAGGCCTTCGCGTTGATCGCCCGGCACCTCAATGCCCTGCCCTCGCCTGACGAGGCGATCTTCTACACCTCGGGCCGCACCTCCAACGAGGCTGCGTTCCTGTACCAGCTGTTCGTCCGCGAATACGGCACCAACAACTTCCCCGACTGCTCGAACATGTGCCACGAGTCGTCCGGCACCGCGATGAAGAAGCAGATCGGCGTGGGCAAGGGCACGGTGTCGTTGCACGACTTCGAGCATGCCGACGGCATCCTGATCTTCGGCCAGAATCCGGGCACCAATCATCCGCGCATGCTCGGCGAGCTGCGCGAGGCGGCCAAGCGCGGCGCGAAGATCGCTTCGTTCAATCCGCTGCGCGAGCGCGGCCTGGAACGCTTCGCCGATCCGCAGGACAAGCTGCAGATGGCGACCAATGGTTCGACGGCGATCTCGTCGGACTATTTCCAGCTCAAGATCGGCGGCGATCTCGCCGCGGTGAAGGGCATGATCAAGCACGTGCTCGAGCGCGACATCGAGGCCACCGGCGACGGCGGCGCGTCGCTGCTCGACCAGGAATTCATCGCCCGGCACACCACCGGTTTCGACGCGTTCGCGGCCGACGTGCTGGCCGAACCGTGGGAGGTGATCGTCGAGGAGTCGGGGCTCGACGAGCCGACGATCCGCCGCGCCGGCGAACTGTATCTGTCGTGCGAGCGCGTCATCGCCTGCTGGGGCATGGGCATCACCCAGCACAAGCATTCGGTGGCGACGATCAACATGCTGGTGAACCTGCTGCTGCTGCGCGGCAATCTCGGCCGTGAGGGCGCGGGCGCCTGTCCCGTGCGCGGCCACAGCAACGTGCAGGGCGACCGCACGATGATGATCTACGAAAAGCCGCCTGCCGCGTTTCTCGACCGCATCCAGCAGGTGTTCGGATTCGAGCCGCCGCGCGAGGAAGGCTTCGATACCGTCGGCGCGATCGAGGCGATGATCGACGGCCGCGCCAAGGTGTTCTTCGGCATGGGCGGCAACTTCGCGATCGCGACCCCGGACACCGAGGCGACCGCTCGCGGCCTGCGCCGCTGCGACCTCACCGTGCACGTGGCGACCAAGCTCAACCGCAGCCATCTGGTGCACGGACGCGATGCGCTGATCCTGCCGTGCCTGGGCCGGACCGAGATCGACCTCCAGGCAGGCGGCCCGCAGGGCGTGACGGTCGAGGACTCGATGAGCATGGTGCACCTGTCGTCGGGCATCAATCCGCCGGCGTCCGATGCACTGCTCTCCGAGCCGGCGATCGTCGCGAGGCTCGCACACGCCACCCTCGGCGCGCGCTCGAAGATCGACTGGCTGGGCCTGATCGAGGATTACGACCGCATCCGCGATGCGATCGCGATGACCTTCGACGATTTCCACGAGTTCAACGCCCGCGTGCGGGTGCCCGGCGGCTTCCGCCTGCCCAACACCGCGGCCCAGCGGACCTGGGTCAATCCGGCCGGAAAGGCCGTGTTCGTCCCCTGCCCGGTGCCGACCGACAACCCCATCCACCGCGCGCGCCGCACCCACGGCGGGCAAATTGTGTTCACGCTGGCGACCACGCGCTCGCACGACCAGTACAACACCACCATCTACGGGCTCGACGACCGGTATCGCGGCGTGTTCGGCGAGCGCCGCGTGCTGTTCGCGAATGCGGACGACATCGCCGCGCTCGGCATGCAGGCCGGCGACTGGGTGGACCTGGAGAGCATCTGCGAAGACGGCGTGCGCCGTCAGGCGCCGCGCTTCCTGCTGGTCGCGTACAACATTCCGCGCGGCTGCCTCGCGGCCTACTACCCCGAAACCAACCCGCTGGTGCCGCTGTCGAGCTTCGCCGACGAATCGCGGACGCCGACGTCGAAGTCGGTGCCGGTGATCGTCACCCCACATCTCGCCGCGGGCGCGCAGATGCCGCGCCAGCGCGACATTCCCGCCGCCATTGTCCGCTGACGAGGCCCTGCTGCTGGCGTTGCTGTCCGAACTGGCGGCAGCGCCCGATGGCGTGTCGTTGCCGCGACTGTGCAAGCGGCTCGGCGTGCGCATGAGCGTGCTGCTGCGCGCACTGGCCTGGCTGGGCGATGCGCGCATCGGCGATGCGCAGGGTCCAGGCTGGGTACGCACCCTCGAGGACGGCGACCGGACCCTGGCGCAGCTGACCGCCAGTGGTCATGCCGCATTGGTCGGCCTGCGCGAACGCGCGCCCGACGCCGACGCCGGGGCAGAGCACTGACGCGACTCGCCAGGTGCGTGCGCCAGGCGTCTGCTTTCCCTCGGCACCGGAGTAACGCTCGCGGCGCTGGGTGATCCCGGTGAAGCCACACTGCCTTCGGGGCACCGGAAACGTCGATGTCGGCGGCGGCGCGCCACGCATCGACGCTTGACCTTCGATCAGCAGCCCGATAGGCAGCCCACTGTCCACAAGCGGTGTGGATGATCCGATGACAAAGGTGTGGATAAGCGCTCCGGCACGGCCTGCCATGCGGCGCCCGAAGCGCTGGTCAAATTTTCGCCACACCAGGCGATGGAGCCGATCATTCGACTTGATCCGCGCACGCGGCTGTGCAGTTGCGGACCTCAGGCGTGTCGACGGGACACGGCGCACTGCGCGCGCAGCATCGTCGGCCGATCCGAGACGACAACGGGTCCGACGCCGCAACCGCCCTGCCTCGCGGCTGCAGCGCGCATGCGCCGATCGATGCGTCGGGCCCCATCGTGTGCATGGCGCGCCGGCGACACGATCAGCTCCACAGCATCTCGAACCATCGGTTGATGCCTTCTCCGGGATGGAGGATCCGCGGCGCCAGATTGAACGCGTCCGGCGGTCCGCTCTGCGGTTCGACGCAGGTTGCATGCGCCTGCTCGTCGAACACCACCCAGTGATCGCAGTCCGATGTCAGGGTGATCCGCTGCGCGCCGCGATGGAGCACGGCGCCATCGGCTCCGGTGAAACAGTCGTCCCAAGGCGGCGGCGGCGAGGCAGACATCGGCAGGGTCGCGATGCCGTCGGCATCCCGCGGATACACCTGCGCCGGCCTGAAGTCGAAGCGGTCGGGCTTGCGGAACCACGGATGCCAGCCGATTTCCGCAGGCATCGCCTGATCCTGTGCATGCACGTCCAGGGTGAGGCGCAGGCGCCTCGGCGTGGCACGGATGGTCTGCCGGGCGATGCCGCCGAACGGCCAGCGCGCACTGCGCGGCAATTGCAGCGACAGCACGATGCAGTCCGCGGTGTGCAGTTCGACCTGCCACGGCATCGCGAAGCCCACGCCGTGGATCGCGTGCGCGCCGAGGTTGGGCGTCAGCGTGTGCGCCTGGCCGTCGAAACTGAAACGACCGTTCCGCACGCGCCCTGCCCACGGCACCATCGGATAGCAGCCCCAGGCGATGGTCCCCGGATGACCATCGTCCGGCCCGATCAGCTGTGGCACACCCTCGTAGGTGATCTGGGCGATGCGGCCACCGGCCGACGGCGCGACGCTGGCAACGAGCGCCGCACATTCGATCCGCAGCACGTGTCCGCTGGCGAGCGGCGCGTGCGCTCCATCGGGTACGTCATCCGCCATAGGGGTCGATCGTGCGGATTCGCCCATCCTCGTCGTGATGCAGCTCCGTGACCTTGGCCGTCCGCAGATGGGTCACGCCGCCCGACAGCAGCGCGTCGTGGTAGTAGAGCCACCAGCGGCCTTCGAACTCGACGATGGAGTGGTGGGTGGTCCAGCCGACCACCGGTTCGAGAATGACGCCCTGATAGGTGAAGGGTCCATACGGACTGTCGCCAACGGCGTAGCACAGCAGGTGGGTGTTGCCCGTCGAGTACGAGAAGTAGTAGCGCCCCGCGTATTTGTGCACCCAGGGGCCTTCGAAGAAACGCCGCATGTGGTCATCGGCGCGCAGGGGCTCGCCGTGCTCGTCGAGCACGAGCACTTCGCGCGTGGCTTCGTCGAGCTCGAGCATGTCGTCGCGCAACCTGGCCACGCGCGCGCCGAGCGCGGACGCATCGCCTTCCGGCTCGACGTGCGCGGCGCTGTAAACGTTGTCGCGATACTTCTGCAGCTGACCGCCCCAGATACCGCCGAAATAGATGTAGTGGTGGCGACCGTCGTCGAACACCGCCGGATCGATCGAGTACGTACCGGCGATCGGTTCGGGCCGGGGTTCGAACGGGCCCTCGGGCCGCGCCCCCACCGCGACACCGATGCGGAACAGTCCGTCGGCCTGCTTGGCGGGAAAATAGAAGTAATAACGCCCATCGCGATACGCCGCATCCGGCGCCCACATCTGCCGCGCTGCCCATGGCACGTCGCGCACGTGCAGCGCGAGGCCGCAGTCCACGGCCGGACCATCGGGCGAGTCCATGCGCAGGACATGGTAGTCCTGCATGCCGAAGTGCCCGCCCTCGTCATCGAACGGTGCGCCGGCATCGATGTCGTGAGAGGGATAGATGTAGATGCGACCTTCGAAGACATGCGCCGACGGGTCGGCGGTGTAGATGTGGGTGACGAGCGGTGCGGACACGGCCTTGGCGGCGAGTGCGTCCAGCTCGGCCGACAGGGCCGCCTCGCCTGTCGTATCCAATGCCTGCGGCTCGGAATGCGCGCTCATGCGCCCACCTCCGCCTGGATCCGGCGATCGGCCAGTTCGCGTTCCAGGCGCGACTCCAGGGTCTTGTCGATCCGGTAGAAGAACAGCAGCCCGACCGCCAGCAGGAACGGAATCGAGCAGTACACGCTGAACGTCAGGCGGATGCCGTCGACGACCGGCGCCGCCTGCGCTCCGCCGCCGGTCTCGTAGCCGTAGCGCGCAAGGATCGCGGCAACCAGTGCGCCGCCGATGCTCAGGCCGACCTTCAGCCCGCACAGCATCGCCGAGAAGATGATCGCGGTCGCACGGCGGTGGTTCTTCCACTCCGAATAGTCGGCGACGTCGGCGATCATGGCCCACAGCAGCGGAATGCTGATGCCGTAGAAAAACCCGTGCAGGATCTGCGAACCGAACACCAGCCAGATGGCGTCGGGCGTGTACAGATAGAACGCGAGTATGAACAGCGTCGAGACGAACAGCGCGCCGCCGAACACGTCGCGCTTGCCGAAGCGATCGGCCAGCGGTCGCGACAGGCCGATGCCCAGGATCATGAAGATGATGCCACCTGCATTGAACAGGCTGAAAGCGGAGGTGGGCGCGTCTTGCGGCCACTGGAACCCCGCCAGGCCCATGCCCGTGAGCGTGGCGTTGAGTCCGTCGACGAAACCGTTGAATCCGGTGTTCTGCAGGAACGCGGCGAGCGCCGCGCCATCGAGGTAGTACTGGAAGTAGTAGATCGTCATGCCGCCCCTCAGCGCGAGGGTCACGAATACCAGGATGGTCAGCGCCAGCATGATCAGCCAGGGACGATTGCGGGACAGGTCGGTGAGGTCCTGCATCACTCCCGACGTGCGCGTCTGCGCAGGCAGGATGCGCTCGCGCGTGGTGAGGAAGGTGATCAGGAAGAACACCGTGCCGACGACGGCGAAGATCGTCATCACCTGCTCGAAACCGCGTACGCGGTCACCGTCGCCGAGAATCAGCACCATCGGCAGCAACAGCACCTGGATCACGAACTGCGCGACCATCACCGCGACGAAACGGTACGAGGAGAGGCTGTTGCGCTGGGCCATGTTGCCGGTCAGCACGCCGCTGAGCGCCGAGTACGGCAGGTTGTTGGCGCCGTACACCAGCACCAGCAGCGTGTAGGTGGTCATGGCATAGATCACCTTGCCGCGATCGCCGAAGTCCGGGGTGCTGAAGGCCAGCAGCGACAGCACGCCGAACGGCACCGCCGTCCAGAGGATCCAGGGCCGGAACTTGCCCCATCGCGTGCGCGTGCGGTCGGCGAGGATGCCGATGATCGGGGTGAACACGAATGCGCCGAGCAGACCGACGACGAAGATGATCGTCGCCGCGGTGGCAGCCGGCAGTGCGTAGACATCGGTATAGAAGAACGCCAGGTACGTGACCAGCGTCTGGAAGATCAGATTGGCGGCGAGATCGCCGAGGCTGTAGCCGAGCTTCTCGCGTACGGACAGGACATCGGTGGCGCTGGCATGGGTGGAAGGCGTCATCGTGGTGGGGTACCGGACAGATGGTTACGCCCGGGGGCGGGCGTGACCTGGAGTGCGGGGCATCCGGCGAACACCCGCGCCCAGCAGTCCAGTGTGGACGGCTGCGGCGCAGGAGGTCGACGACGTACCCGCGGAGAGAACACGGTCCACCCCGGCGCCGGAGCGCCGGGACAGACCGTGGGGAGGCCATCAGCGTGCTGCAAGGGTCACGAGGTCCCGAGGAGACCGGACATGGCGTGGCGGCCCGGTCGGTACCAATCGGTGTCGGCATTGGGGGGCGAGCTGGAGCGGTGCCCGCCACCGGTCACGCCGACCTGAGCGAAAGCGATCCGCGGTTGCCGGGCCAGGTTGTCCAGGGTGCGGCCGGCCCCGAACCGCGGCGACATACGTACCCGGAGATCTCCCGTGCCGGGCGATGCCGGGCCCGGCGCATGGGACAACGTGCCTGGCGTGGTTCGGATCTGCACCGCACTCCCCTCCCGTGTCTGGTCGCGTCGTGGCGGTCGCGGGGAATGCGCATCGCCAGGACGTTCTGTGATGTCGGTCGCCATCTTCGCCCGCGGGTCCACGCGATCCGGGCGAGATGCGGATCGACGGTAGCGCTATCATTTCCCGCACGCACGCTGCGCAGCAGCAAGAATTCCGGCAGCCGGCGCAGACATGCCATATCCGCTCGATTGAAGCGCTATCCGCTGATCGATCCGGACAGTCGCCCGCGTCATTGATGCACCGCAGAACGGGTTTCATGCTCGGCCATGTTAGTGATAGCGCTATCACTAGACGCCGCTTGGAGACCTCGATGCTGCCATGTGCAGGCGCCCGGATAGCGCCGCAGATGCACGACGCTGCGGATATCCAGCTGCCTGCATCGAGCCGGGAGTCGGTCACGCCGGGTTCGCCAGATCAGTTGCTCCCTGCTGGTTGCGGCGGTCCGATCGCCGGAGCGAACGTGCGACGGTCACGTACGCAGTCCCATGCGGCGATGTGTTTGCTTGCCGTTGGCGTATCTCTCCGCTCCGCGCCCATCCATTCCCGCGCCGGTATGACTCGACCCCGCCCAAGGACGTGAGCCTGCTCCCATCACCCACCCCGGCACCGCGCGCCCATCGGGCCGCATCGCCATGACCCATGGAGGCGTTTTTCAGCCTATGCGCACATTCCGGACCACGCCACTCGCGACGTTGATCGCCCTGCCCCTCCTCCTGGCCGCTTGCGGTTCCCAACAGTCGCCAGAGGACGCGACCTCGACGCCGCAGCCCGGCCCCGATGCGCCGCTCGCTACGGGCCGGCCCAAGTTTCTCGGCGGGGCGCACAGTCCGCCGCAGGCGGAAGGTTTCGCCGACTACTGGAACAAGGTCACGCCGGAGAACGGCGGCAAATGGGGCGAGGTCGAGGCCGAGCGCGACGTGATGAACTGGGACCAGCTCGACGCCGCCTGGCGCGTCGCCCGGGACAACGGCTTCCCGTTCCAGATGCATGTGATGGTCTGGGGCAATCAGCAACCCGAATGGATCGAGACCCTTGCGCCGGAGGAACAGCGCGCCGAGATCGAGGAGTGGTTTGCCGCGGTGGCCGAGCGCTACCCGGGCATCGACATCGTCGAGGTCGTCAACGAACCGCTCAACGATCCACCATCGAAGGACGACGAGGGCGGCGGCAACTATATTGCCGCGCTTGGCGGAGACGGTGACAGCGGCTGGGACTGGATCCTCGAGTCCTTCCGGATGGCGCGACGGCATTTCCCCAATTCCAAACTGATGCTCAACGACTACAGCGTGACCAACAGCGAGGACGCGACCCGGCGTTACATCGAAATCGTGCGCTTGCTGCAGGCCGAGAACCTGCTCGACTTGATCGGCGTCCAGGGCCATGCGTTCTCCACCACCGAGGAGACGTCGATGGACGTGCACCGCGCGAACCTCGATGCACTCGGCGCGACCGGGCTGCCGGTCCACGTGACCGAGTTCGACATCGACGGGCTTGACGATGCCGTGCAGCTGGCCAGCTACCAGCGCGTGTTCCCGGTGTTCTGGGAGCATCCTGCGGTCACCGGCATGACACTGTGGGGCTTCCGCCGCGGACTCTGGCGCGACAACCAGGGCGCATACCTGATCCGCGAGGACGGCAGCGAACGGCCTGCGCTGGAGTGGCTGCGTGGCTACGTGGGCGGACAGGACAGCCGGTGACCGTGCCGGAGGCCGCGCCCCGTCTGCGCGGCCGAACGACGAAGATCGCACGCCGCGCCGCAATCCGCGCACAGGTGCCGCGTGGCGCGGTGATGCCCTCCCAGCGAGGCCGACGCGGCGGGCGATCGACTCCCCGCAGCCCGACCCGACGCCAATCCGCACCGGCGCAGCCCATACAAGGAGTTTCATGCACACCCGACTTCGCCTGCTGGCCACCGCCCTGCTGCTCGCCGCCGGCCTGGAAACGTCGCTGCTTGCGGCCCCGCCGGCCGCTCACTCTCCGGTGCAGCCCGGCAAGGCCGCGCCGAGCCTGAAACAGGTCTACGCCGACGCCTTCGCGTTGGGCACCGCGGTCAATGACGACATCGTCGCGGGCCGTGATCCGCGCGCGCAGGCGCTGGTGGTGCAGCATTTCAACGCGCTGACCGCCGAGAACGTGATGAAGGCCGAGGTGCTGCATCCCGAAGCGGACCGCTGGGACTTCGACGCCGCCGATGCCTTCGTCGCGTTCGGCCGGCAGCACGACATGTTCCTGATCGGTCACACCCTGGTGTGGCACAACCAGACGCCGGCGTGGTTTTTCGAAGCTGCCGCCGGCACCCAGGCCGACACCGCGACGATGCGCCAGCGCATGCGCGACTACATCCACAACGTCGCCGGCCGCTACGCCGGCAAGGTGCAGGCCTGGGACGTGGTCAACGAGGTGATGGGCGAGGACGGCCAGTACCGCGACACGGTGTGGACGCGCGCCTACGGCGGCGACGGCGACGCCCTGGTGCGCGATGCCTTCCGCTTCGCCGGCGAGGCCGCGCCGGACGCCGAGCTCTACTACAACGACTTCAATGCCTGGCGACCGGAGAAGCGCGACGGCATCGTGCGCATGGTGAAGATGCTGCAGGACGCCGGCATCCGCATCGACGGCATCGGCATCCAGGGCCACTGGGGCCTCAACTACCCGTCCACCGCGCACATCGAGGCCGCCATCGACGCCTATGCCGCGCTCGGGGTGAAGGTGATGATCACCGAACTCGACGTGGACGTGCTGCCGTTGACGAAGGAAGGCCAGATCATCGGCCAGGGCATGACCCACCCGCAGTTCCAGCTGCCCGAGTTCAAGACCTTCCTCGACCCCTATCGCGACGGCCTGCCCGGGCCGGTGGAGCAGCAGCTGGCCGATCGCTATGCCGAGCTCTTCCGCATCTTCCACGCGCGGCGCGACAAGCTGCACCGCGTGTCGGTCTGGGGCGTGGAGGATGGGATGTCGTGGAAGAACGACTATCCCATCCCGGGCCGCACCAACTACCCCCTGTTGTTCGATCGCCAGGGACAGCCCAAACCCGCTTTCAGTGCCGTGGTCGCCGTACCGGCCGGCCCCTGACCGGCAGCCGGTCCGGGCAGGCACGGCGAAGCGGGCCGGGCATCGGCACCCTTCAGTCCGCCCCGGTGGAAATGCTCGGTGTCACGTGCAACTCCGTGCTTGCGCGGATGTCCGCGCTGGATGCGCCCACTTCGACGTCATAGCGACCGGCATCGACCGCATAGCCGCCGGCGGCCTCGTCGTAGTGGCGCAGATCGCGCGAGGGGGAGACGCGGAAGCTCAGCTCGCGCGACTCACCGGGCGCCAGGTGCACGCGCTGGAAACCGCGCAGCTCGCGCAGCGCACGCTCGCGCGCCGGGGCCAGCGGCCGCAGGTAGAGCTGGACGACCTCGTCGCTGGCGCGCCGGCCGCTGTTGCGCACGGTCAGCGTGGCGGTGACGGTGTCGTCAGGCGCCGCGCGCTCGCGGTCCAGCCGAAGCCCGCTGTAGTCGAACGTGGTGTACGACAGGCCATGACCGAACGGATACAGCGCCTCACCCTTGAAATAGCGGTAGGTGCGGCCGGCCATGGCGTAGTCGTCGAACGCCGGCAGCTGCTCGTCGGCGCTGTAGAACGTCACCGGCAGGCGACCGGCCGGGCTGACATCGCCGAACAGCACGTCGGCCACGGCATTGCCGCCGCGCTGGCCCGGGTACCACGCCACCAGGATTCCCGGAAGGTGCTGCCTGGCCCAATCCACGCCCAGCGCCGAGCCGGTGGTCAGCACCAGCACCACCGGCTTGCCGGTCGCGTGCAGGGCTTCCAGCAGCGTCTGCTGGGTGGCTGGCAGGCGGATGTCGGTGCGGTCACCGCCGGCGAAGCCGGGATAGTTCACCGTCATCTCCTCGCCTTCGACGTCGCCGGTCAGGCCGCCAACGAAGACCACGGCATCGGCATCCTGCGCGGCCGCCAACGCGGTCTCGAACGGCGATTTCGCACCGGGCAGTTCCCAGGCCAGGCGCACGCCGGCATCGCGCTCGCCCTCGTAATACTCCAGGCGCAGGTCGTAGGCGCGACCGGCCTCCAGGTCGAGTTGGACGCTGTCGGCGCGCATGCGCTCGGCGTCCTCCCAGTGGTCCAGCACCGGCGTGCCGTCCACGTACAGCCGGAAGCCGTCGTTGGCGCCCACCTCGAGCCGGTAGCGTCCGCTCACCGGCGGCAACAGCTGGCCGCTCCAGCGGATGCTGAAGTTCTCGTTGGGCACGGCGTTGTCGGGCCCGGCCTCGCCACGCGCCATCAGGTTGTCGGTGGGCGAGCCACGGTCCCAGCGGAAGCCGATCTGCGGGTCCACGCGCACCAGCACCGGCTCACCGGAAAGCGCCTTGTTGCGAAAGTACTCGCCGCGCAACCCACGCTCGTTGGAACCGGGTTGCGGACGCAGGTACTGCGGCTCGATAAGCGGCATCGCTGCCGGATCCTCGCGCCCCTCCACCAGGTCGGCGCCGCGCGCGTACACCACCTCCGTGCGCGGCGACGCCTCGCGGATCCCGCGCAGGATCGTCACCGGATCGGCCGGGGTGCCGTAATAGTTGCCCAGCAGGGCCATGGTGTCGTCGGCGGTCGGGCCGATCACGGCCAGGCGGCGGATGTCCTTCGACAGCGGCAGCACCCCGTCGTTCTTCAGCAGCACGATCGACTGCTGCGCCGCGCGCCGCGCCAGCGCGTCATGGGCCGGCGCCTGGTTGACGGTGTAGGGCGTCCCTGCCCAGGGCACCTGGTCCGCGGGGTCGAACATGCCCAGTTCCATGCGCGTGGTCATCAGCCGGGTCAACGCATCGTCGAGCTCGGCTTCGCCGATCAGGCCCTTGCGTACCGCAACCGGCAGGTGCTCGGCATAGGTGCTGCCGCAGTTGAGTTCGGTGCCGTTCTTCACTGCCAGCGCCGCCGCCTCTTCCGGCGTGGCGACGATCTTGTGGTTCTTCCAGATGTCGACGATCGCCCAGCAGTCGGACATCACATAACCCTCGAACCCCCACTGGTCGCGCAGGATGTCGCGCAGCAGCAGCTTGCTGCCGCTCGCCGATTCGCCGTAGACGCGGTTGTAGGCACCCATCACCGCCTTGACCTGGCCCTCGGTCACCAGCGTCTCGAAGGCCGGCAGGTAGGTTTCCCACAGGTCGCGCCGCGACGGATGCACGTCGAAGGTATGGCGGTCGGCCTCCGGGCCGCTGTGCACGGCGAAGTGCTTGGCGGTGGCGTCGAGCTTGCGATACTTCCCGCCCTGCGATTCGGGCAGCGGGCTGCCATCGGGCGCCACGCCCTGCAGGCCGCGCACGAAGGACACGCCCATGCGCGCGGTGAGATACGGATCCTCGCCGTAGGTTTCCTGGCCGCGGCCCCAGCGCGGATCGCGGAAGATGTTGATGTTGGGCGACCAGAAGGTCAGCCCCTGGTAGCGGCCATGCTGGCCGTTGCGGAAGAACTCGTGATGCTTGGCGCGCGCCTCATCGCTGATGGTGCGCGAGACCTCGTCCATCAGCGGCACGTCGAACGTCGCCGCCATGCCGATCGCCTGCGGAAAAACGGTCGCTCCGCCCGCGCGCGCCACCCCATGCAGCGCCTCGTTCCACCAGTCGTAGGCCGGCAGGCCGAGCCGCTCGATCGCCGGCGAGTCGTTCTGCATCTGCGCGGCCTTCTCCTCCAGCGTCATCTGCGCAACCAGCGCGGCCGCGCGCGTCTGGAAGTCCTTGGAGGTGTCCTGCCAGGCACGCGTTCCATCGGCGGCCACTGCCGCCAGGGCCGGTACCGCCGCCAGCAGCGCGGCCGCGCAGGCCCGCAGCAGTGGTTTCGTGCGTGAAGCGCCGCGCCGCGGCGGCGTGCCTTGTTTCAGTCGCTGCATGTTCCCGTTTCTCCCAGGTCGTGTCATTGCGCGGCGCGTTCGTCGCGCGCGTGCGGGCCGATGGTGGCGCCGACGAATCCGCCAGCCTCGTCGGTACTCAGGATCGTGCCGTCGGCATCGCGGGTCAGCCATTGCACGCCGTTGCCATCGCCGGCATCGAAGCCGAAGCCATAGCGCCCCTCGTCCCCCTCGATGTGCAGCGTGTACAGCGGCGCCTCGGCGGCGGACTGCGTGGCGACCACCTCGCTGTCGCCGGCGCCGGCCTTCCTCTCGAGAAAGACCTCGACGCGTCCGCCGTCGCTGCGGCGCAGGCCGAGGAAATACCAGTGCGTCTCGCCCTGGAACGCGGCCAGGCCTGCGGCCACGCCCGGCGCCGGCAGCGCCATCGCGGTGCTGGCCTCGAACACCTGGTGCTGCTGCCGGCGCGCGTAGAACGCCGGGTTGACCAGAGTGTCCAGGCGTTCGGGCAAGGGCGTGATCGCCAGCCAGCCCGGGCGGGCGCTGCCGTCGTACCACTGCGTCTTGGGCACGCGCGGGGTCATCCAGCCCTTGCCCAGCTCGACCGTGTCGAACTCGTC
Organism: Luteimonas chenhongjianii; assembly: GCF_002327105.1. GTDB lineage: Bacteria > Pseudomonadota > Gammaproteobacteria > Xanthomonadales > Xanthomonadaceae > Luteimonas > Luteimonas chenhongjianii. Next base: position 2,705,666 of record NZ_CP023406.1, read on the forward strand.
GCGCCAGGTGAAGTTGCCGGTCATCGGCGCCTGCTCGGCGGGCGTCTTCATGAAGGACGGACCCGGCAGCACGTAGGGGATCTCCTGCCCACGCGGCAGGATCACCGGCCAGCCGTCCTTCCAGGTCACCGGCAACAGGAAGGTCTCGCGACCGGTGTTGTACTGGCGCACGGCGTAATTTCGGCTGGCCAGGAACACCGCCCACCAGCTCCCGTCAGGCCCCTGCACCAGGTCGGCATGGCCGGCGTTGGTGATCGGCAGCGGGCGATCGGGATCGAGGTCGCGCTGGGTGAGGATCGGATTGTCCGCATACGGCTCGTACGGACCCCAGACATCGCGGCTGCGCAGGATCACCTGCGAGTGCTGCGGGCCGGTGCCGCCCTCGGCATTGTTGAGGTAGTACCAGCCATCGACCTTGTAGATGTGCGGCCCTTCGATCCAGATCGGATTCTCCTCGGGCTTCACGCCGCCATCGATCAGCACCTTGCGCGGACCGAAGGGCTTCTTGCTGGCGATGTCGATCTCCTGCAGCCAGATGGCGCGGTGTCCGTCGTAGCGCACCGGCACCGCCGGCTCGTCGTTGTTGAGGATGTAGACCCTGCCGTCGTCGTCGAAGAACAGCGATGGATCGATGCCGCCGATGCCCGGCAGCCAGAACGGATCCGACCACGGGCCGGCCGGGTCGGTGGCGGTGACGATGAAATTGCCGCCGGCATCGACCGAGGTGTTGACCACGTAGAAGGTGCCGTCGTGGAACTCGATCGTCGGCGCGAACACGCCGCGCGACAGGCCGAGCCCGTCGAAATCCAGCTGCCCGGGGCGATGGATCGCATTGCCCACCTGCGTCCAGTGGACCATGTCCTCGCTCTCGAACACCGGGATGCCGGGGAAGAAAGTGAAGGTGGATGCCACCAGGTAGAACTTGCCGTTGGCGGCGGTGACGCTGGGATCGGAATGGAAACCCGACAGCACCGGGTTGCGGAAACTGCCTGCCGGGACCGGCGCCTCGAAGGCTGCGTCACGGCCGGTGTACTCGAACCAGTCGAAGTAGACGGGCGTGGGCGAGGCGGATCCCGGCGGCTGCGCGAACGCAGCGGGGCCGACTACGGCAGTCGCGGCCGCCAGGGCGCCGAGCAGGGTGGCTCGGGCCGCGCTCCGCAGCGCTCTGCGCCATGCCCCCGCCGGCAGATACCGCGCGTCGCCGCGCCTGCCGTCATCGTCCGCTGCCGGGCGCGGGTCGGGCACCCGGGGATCCCGCAGTTGCGAGGGGACATCAGGTTCGCGTCGGTCGAACCCGGCGTCGCCGAAACCGCCCCCGCCCGCACCGGTGACGCGCCTCCGGGTCACCAGCTTGCGGCCGGGACAGGCGACGATGACGCGTGCATCGACGGGCTCAGGATCTCGATTCCGGCTGTGGGCGCGTGGGTCGGTGGCTGTGGGCATGTCGGCTTCCTGTGCTTGACGGTGCGGTTGCGATGGGTGGAGCGTGACGCGCAGGCGGAGACGGCAACCTGGAACGCCAGCGCGGGCGGCGTCAGTGGATGTCGATCTCGAACGGTCCCGCCGGCAGGTCCGCCGCGTCGAACAGGTTCACCAGCGGGGCATCCGCCCATGCATGGCGCACGCGGACCGGCACCATCCCGGGCTCGACGCGCAAGTGCACGCGGGGGCCATCCACGCGTGCCTCGGCGAAGCGGCAGCTGTCGGCCGCCGCGCCGCACAGCTCGAATCCGACCGGCCCGGCGGCGCCGTGCGCGGACAGATGCCCCTCGACGTCGGCGAAGTTCACCACCACGTCGCCCCCCTCACGGCGTGCGTCCCGCGGCACCGGACCCGACGGCGCGATCCGCTCGCCGTAGACCGCATGGCGGGCGGCGCGCGCAAGGCGGCGCCCCAGTGCCTGCTTGTTCGGCGGATGGATGTCGTAGCGATCCCCGATATCGATCGTCACCGCCAGCGCGCTGTGCGCTTCGTTGGCGACGGCGCGCTGCGCCTCGCGCAGTGCGGCCCAGTCGCTGCTGCCGGGTGCGCTGGTCGGCGTGCCGTAGTTGGCCAGCTGGACGACGAGGAACGGCAGGGCGGAATCGCCGAACCGGCTGCGCCAGTCGTCGCGCAGGCCGCGCAGCAACGCGGCGTAGGCATCGGCCTCGAAGGTGTTGGATTCGCCCTGGTACCAGAGCATGCCGCGCAGGCGCATTCCTGCCAGCGGCGCGATCATGCCGTTGTACAGCGTCGACAGGCCGGCCGCGGATTGCCAGGGCGCGCGCGGGGGTGAGCCCACCGTGTCCGGCACCACGCGATAGCGCCAGCCGCCATCGAGCGGCACCGTGCTGCCGTCGGCCAGTTGCAGGAAATGCGCGGACGCCGGTCCGGCCAGTCCGCCCTCGCGATAGGTGTCGAGCACGTTGACGACAATACGGTTGTCGCCGGCGCGCAGAAGGCCTGGCGGCAGCGCATAGGTGCGCGCCATTCCTGCCCCGTAGGTACTGCCAACGGCCCGGCCGTTGACCCAGGTGGTATCCATCTCGTCGGCGGGGCCAAGCACCAGGGTCGCCTGTTGCGCAGCCTGCGCCGCGGTCAGCCGAACGTTGGTCCGGTACCACAGCATGCCGTCGAACGCAGCGAGATCCGGGGTGCCCCAGTGCTCCCACGCGCCGAGCCCGGGCGGCGCTGCACGCCACTCGCCGCCATCGGCCTCACCCTCCCATGGCCGGTCATCGGCAGCGATGCCGGGCCGCTGCTGCCACCAGTCGGCCCAGATGCTGCCCCAGCGCTCGAGTGCGTCGGCCGGCTCCGTCGCGTAGAGCGCCAGCACGTCGAGTTCGTCGTCGTAGGCGCCTGCGGCGCGCAGCGCATCCGCGCTGGTCCATGCCTGGATGCGCGAACCACCCCAGGACGCGTTGACCAGGCCCATCGGCACGTCGACGTTCTTCTGCAGTTCGCGGGCGAAATACCAGCAGGCGGCGGAGAACTCGCGGATCGAATCCGGGTTCACGCTCTGCCAGCGCGTGTCGCCACCGAATGTCGACTGCGGCGCCGGGCTGGAGGACTGCGGAACGGTCAGCAGACGGATGGTTTCGCTGGCCGCGCCTGCGATCTCGGCCCGCGCATCCAGCGAGCGCCATACCTGCAGTTCCATGTTCGACTGCCCGGAGCACAGCCAGACATCGCCAACGAGCAGGTCGTCGACGGTCCGCGATGCCTCGCCCGTACGCGCGGTCAGGGTGTAAGGCCCGCCGGCCGGCAGCGCCGGCAGCTCGACCGTCCAGCGCCCGTCGGCGCCCGCCTGCGCGCTGCGGCGATGCTGCGCCAGTGCGACCTGTACCGTCGCGCCGGGCGACGCATCACCCCATATCCGGATCGGCTGGTCGCGCTGGAGCACGGCGTGGTCCTGGAACAGCGGATGCAGCAGCGTGGCAGCAGTGTCGTCGGCCATTGCCGGCGCAAGTGGCGCGAGCAGGAGCATCAGCACTGCCAGTCCCCTTCCCTTCCCCGATCGTTCGCTCACTTCGTGTCCCCCGGCGCATGCGGAAATTCCAGCGTCTTGTAGTGTTCGAGCGCATGCGGCGGCGGCGCGGCGCCCGCGGGCAGCGGCATCCCGGAGATCGACTGGAAGTACGCCACGCTGGCATCGCGCCACCACTGCGCCTCGTCCTGCTGGATCGCGAGGAACGCCGCGACCTGCGCATGGCGCCCGGCATCGATGCGGCCGTCGAGACCGGACCAGGCGGCGCGCATGTCGCGCACGGCATCCACCCCGCGGTCGTAGCGAAACACCAGCTCGTCCCACAGCCTGCGCCCACTGCGCATCGGGTGGTCCCAGGGCACGTGGTGGAACCACAGCAGCAGCTCTTCCGGCGTTTGCGCGACGTCGTCGAAGACACCGGCCACCGGGGCCGCGTACTGCGAGACCGCATCGCTGCCGCGGCGCGTGCGGTCGAAGCCGATGCCGTTGCGGTCCGCCCGGTGGAAATACACCGAGGTCCAGTCCGCGCGCGGCCCGCCGTCCACCCACGGGCCCGGGCCGTAGTGATGGCCGCGTCCCATCAGGTGATGCAGGCCGAGCGCACCGGTGTAGTCCACCACCGCCTCGCGCGAGGCCATCATCATGCCGACCACCGGCTCGACCACGGCGGCGTCGTTCGAGAATGTCATCCGTGTCCACTCGACCGCGATGTCGCGTGACGACAGCTCCGGATTCCATGCCAGCCGGCCGAACGCATACCAGTTGGCCTGGTCGAAATGCGAACCGCTCCAGTTGCGGTCGCTGCCGATGTTGGCGACGCCGGCGATCCCCGTGAGCGCGTGGCCGTGCAGTGAGCCGTCGATCACCCGCGCGACGCTGGAGCCCGGGCCCTGCACGTGGGTGTCGGCGCGCAGCACCTCCTCGTAAAGCGGGCCGGTGTAGGCGAGGTGCGTGGAGAAACCCAGATACTCCTTGGTGATCTGGAACTCCATCATCAGTGGTGTCCGCGGCATCGCGCCGAACAGCGGATGGAAGGGCTCGCGCGGCTGGAAGTCGATCGGGCCGTTCTTGACCTGGACCAGCACGTTGTCGCGGAAGCGCCCGTCGAGCGGCACGAACTCGTTGTAGGCCTGCCTGGCGCGGTCGACCGGCTCCTCGTCGGAATAGACGAAGGCACGCCACATCACGATTCCGCCATGGGGCGCGAGCGCATCGGCCAGCATGTTGGCGCCATCGGCGTGGCTGCGGCCGTAGTCCTGCGGGCCGGGCTGACCCTCGGAGTTGGCCTTGACCAGGAAGCCGCCGAAGTCGGGGATCGCGCTGTAGATCTCATCCGCCTTCGCGCGCCACCAGGCCTGGACCGCGGGATCGACGGGGTCGGCCGTGGCGAGACCGCCGATCTGCATCGGCGCACTGAAGCGCGCGCTCAGGTAGACCTTCATGCCGTAGGGGCGCAACACGCCGGCGATCGCCGCGACCTTCTCCAGGTACATGGGTGTCAGCACGTCTGCATTCGCATTGACGTTGTTGAGCACGGCGCCGTTGATGCCGATGGAGGCATTGGCCCGCGCATAGTCGGTATAGCGCGGGTCCAGCCAGCCCGGCAGGCGATGCCAGTCCCAGATCGACTGTCCCGAATAGCCGCGTTCGACGTAGCGGTCGAGGTCGTCCCAATGGTTGAGTACCCGCACCTGCAGGCGCGGCGCCTCGCGGATGTCGAGGTCGGCGAGCGGTTGGCCGGTCTGCAGCAGGCGCAGCAGATGGAAGGCGCCATAGAGCACGCCGATATCGTCGTTGGCCGCCACCACCGTCGTCGCATGGCCATCGACGATGGCGCTGCGGATCCGGTAGCCCTCGCGCCCCAGTCCTTCCAGGTCGAGACCCAGGCGGGCAATCTGCGACGAAGACGCCGGCGTGCCGACGAGCAGCGCGGCATCCTCGGTCACCGTATCGGCGCCGACCGGCGCAACTCCGGACAACGCCTGCAGACCACGCAGAAGCTCACGTCGCGTCGCCGCCTGGACCGGCGATTCCGATCCGGCCACGAGCTGCGCGATGCCCGGGCCGTGCGAATCCGGATCGGCCACGACTGCCGGCGCGTAGCGCAGCCACAGCTCGTAGCCGTCCTCGGCGTGCAACGCAGGCATCGCGGCCAGCAGTACGCCCCAGCACACCAGCGCAGCCACGGTTCTGGCGATGCGCGGTGGACGCGGATCGTCCCCCGCATGGGTTAGCGTTAACATCCACGGCATATGGATCCCCCCCGGGAACCGGCTTTCATGCGATGGGCCCGCCCTGCGCCAAGGTCGGCCCGTCGCCTGGCAAGTGAAGGAACGAACGTTGGAGAAACCCAGGAAATCGGTCCGCCGCAAGACACGCGGCGTGACCATCGCGGAAGTGGCGGCCCACGCCGGCGTGTCGCCGATGACGATCTCGCGGGTGATCAACAACCAGGGCAAGGTGCGCGAGAGCACGCGCGAACGCGTGCTCAGCGCGGTGCGCGAACTCCACTACACGCCCAATCTGGCGGCGAGCTCGCTGGCTGCCGCGCAGCACACGCGCATCGCGCTGGTCTATACCAATCCCAGCGGCGCCTATCTGCGCGAGCTTCTGGTCGGCCTGCTGCGCGTGGCCTCGGCCACCGCGATCCAGCTGGTCATCGACTACTGGGACGAACTCGACGCCAATGCCGAACGCAAGGCCGCACGTGCCCTGGCCAAGCGGGTGGACGGGATCATCCTGCCGCCGCCGCTGTGCGAATCGAAGGCGGCGGTCAACGAATTCGTGCGCGCCGGCGTACCCGTGGTCGCGATCGCGTCGGGACATTTCAGCGACGACATCTCCTGCGTGCGCGTCGACGAATTCCGCGCGGCCAAGGAAATCACCGAACACCTGATCCAGCACGGGCACACGCGCATCGGCTGCATCAAGGGCGGTACGTATCTCAGCGCCTCCACCCGCCGCTACGAGGGCTTCAAGGCGGCGCTCGACGAGGCAGGGATCGAGCTGGAGCCGGCGCTGGTGCAACAGGGCGACTACACCTACCGTTCGGGGCTCGCCGCGACCGAGACGCTGCTGGCGCTGCGCAAGCCGCCCACGGCGATCCTGGCGTCCAACGACGACATGGCCGCCGCCGCGATCTCCGTCGCCCACCGGCGCGGCCTGGACGTGCCACGCGACCTGTCGGTGGTGGGCTTCGATGACAGCTCGGCCGCGACCACCGTCTGGCCGGAACTGACCACGATCAGCCAGCCGATCGCCGCGATGGCCAACACCGCGATCGACGTCCTGGTGCGCGGCATCCGCCGCAACGACGCCACCACTCGGGTGCTCAGCGACCACGTGATCGCGCACCGGCTGATCGTGCGCGATTCGGTGGCGCGCCCGCCGCGGCAGAAATAGGCGGCAGCATGACAACGGGGCCGCTGCGCGTCCGGAGGGTGATCCGGAGTCTGCGCAGGCGGCCCGTGACGTCATGCTGCCCTGCCCTCAGCGCAGCAGGTACTGGTTGAGCAGGTTCTCGTAGGCTTCCTGGCGGCCGCTGCGCTGCTGCGGCTCGCCGGCCTTCGAGGCGATGCCGTACAGATCGGTCAGCGACAGGCGGCCGGCTTCGAAGGCCTGGCCGTCACCGGAATCGAAGCTCGCGTAGCGCTCTTTGCGCCACTGCTCCCACGGCGAGTCCTCGAGCAGTGCGTGCGCCACTTCCAGACCCCGGGCGAACGCATCCATGCCGCCGATGTGGGCAATGAACAGGTCCTCCATGTCGGTGGATTCGCGCCGCGGCTTGGCATCGAAGTTGAGGCCACCCTCGATGCCGCCCTGGCGCAGCACCACCAGCATCGCGCCGACGGTGTCGTAGAGATCGGTCGGGAACTGGTCGGTATCCCAGCCGTTCTGCGCATTGCCGCGGTTGGCATCGATGCTGCCGAGCAGGCCGTGATCGCTGGCCACCTGCAGGTCGTGCTCGAAGGTATGGCCCGACAGCGTCGCGTGGTTCGCTTCGATGTTGAGCTTGAAGTCCTTCTCGAGGCCGTGCTCCTTGAGGAAGCCGGCGACGGTCGCGCTGTCGAAGTCGTACTGGTGCTTCATCGGCTCCATCGGCTTGGGCTCGATGAGGAAGTTGCCCTTGAGGCCGATGCTGCGTCCGTAGTCGCGCGCCATGGTCAGGAAGCGGGCGAAATGCTGCAGCTCACGCTTCATGTCGGTGTTGTGCAGGCTGGCGTAGCCCTCGCGGCCGCCCCAGAACACGTAGTGCTCGCCGCCCAGCTCGACCGTCGCCTCCAGCGCCGCCTTGACCTGCACGGCAGCGCGCGCGACCACTGCGAAATCGGGATTGGTCGAGGCACCGTTCATGTAGCGCGGGTGCGAGAACAGGTTGGCCGTGCCCCACAGCAGTTGCATGCCGGTGGCCTGCTGCCGCTCCTTGGCAAGCGCGACCATGTGCTTGAGGTTCTTCTCGTACTCGCCGATGTCTTCGGAATCCGGCGACAGGTCGACATCGTGGAAGCACCAGTACGGCACGCCGAGCTTGGTGAAGAATTCGAACGCGGCGTCGACCTTTGCCTCGGCGGCGGCGAGCGGCGTGCCGCCCTCCCAGGGGAAACGCCGCGTGCCGGGACCGAAGGGATCCTGGCCGGCATTGGAGAACGTGTGCCAGTAGCAGACGGCGAACCGCAGGTGTTCGGCCATCGTCTTGCCGCCGATGCGGCGGTTCGCCTCGTAGACCTTGAAGGCGAGCGGATTGTCGGAATCGCGACCTTCGAACGGGATGGTGCCGATGCCGGGGAAGTACTCGCGGTCACCGATGAAATGCTGTGCGCTCATGTGGGGGTCTCGTGTGGTGCGTGGAAAGAGTGATGAAGCCGGGCGCGTGCTCGCGCGCCTCGAGGATGGGGATCGTCGGCTTGCGATGGGCCGTCGTCATTGCAGTGGGGCGGGCGGCGACTCGGCGTACAGCGGACGGACCGCATCGAGGTGTCGCAGGAAGCGCTGATAGGCCGGTCGATAGGCGCGGACGCGTTCGGGATCGGGCGAACAGCCCAGCGCCGGATCGACCGCGACATGCTCGGCAGCGAGTGCGGCCAGTGTGGTCGCCTCGCCGCGACTGCGCGACAGTGACCATAGCGCCTGCAAGGCCGCGCCGAACGCTGCGCTCTCGGTCTGGGCGGGCACGTCGACAGGACAGTCGAACACGTCCGCCACCATCTGTCGCCATGCCGCGCTGTTGGCGCCGCCGCCGGTGAGCGCGATGCGATCGAACTGCATGCCTGCGGCGACGAAGGCGTCGTAGCCGTAGCGCAGGCTGTAGGTCGCGCCTTCCATCGCCGCCCGGTAGATCTGCGCCTCGCGCATGTTGTGCGGGGCCAGGCCCGCCAGCACGCCCTTGCCCAGCGGCAGGTCCGGCGTGCGTTCGCCGTTGAGGAACGGCAGGAAGGTGAGGCCGTCGGCGCCCGGCTGCGTCGCGTCGATACGGGCATCGCCGTCGCGGGTACTGAAGCCGAACATCTTGGCGACCTGCTCGGTGACGACGGTGCAGTTCATCGTGCAGATCAGCGGCAGCCAGCCGCCGCTCGAGGAACAGAACGCAGCCCAGGCGCCGCCGGGGTCGACGATCGGCTGGTCGGCATACGCGAACAGCGTGCCCGACGTCCCCAGGCTCATCGTCAGCCGGCCTTCGCTCACGCAGCCGGTGCCGATCGCGGCCATCATGTTGTCGCCGCCGCCGGCGGACACGCGCACATCCCGCGACAGGCCGAGCTCGGTGGCGATACCGGGCAGGATCGCGAACGACGCATCCGCATCGACCAGGGGCGGCAGGCAGCCGCCGAGGTCGCGCCCCGCATCGGTCGCCGCCAGCAGCTCCGCCGACCACTGCCGTGTGCGCACATCCAGCCAGCCGGTGCCCGACGCATCGCCGTGCTCGCAGTAGCGCTCGCCGGTGAGGACGAAATTCAGATAGTCGTGCGGCAGCAGGATCGTCGCGAGCCTGGCGTAGACCTCCGGCCGGTGTTCGCGCGTCCAGGGCAGCTTGGATGCGGTGTAGCCGGCCAGGATCGGATTCCCCGCCAGTTCGATGCAGCGCGCGGGCCCGCCTACCGCGTCCATGATCGGGCCGCACTGGGCGCTCGTGCTGGTGTCGCACCACAGCTTGGCCGGACCGAGTACCTGCCCCGCCTCATCGACCGGCACGAAACCATGCTGTTGCCCGGACACGCCGAGCGCAGCGATGCGATGACGCAGGCCGACGTCGATCGCCGCGAAGCAAGCGCGCATCGCATCCACCCAGGCGGCAGGATCCTGCTCCCGGCTGCCGTCATCGCCACTCGTCAGATCGAGCGGGGCACTGGCACTGGCGAGGACCACGCGCGCGTCCGCGTCGTACACCACCAGCTTGACGCTCTGCGTTCCCGCGTCGAGGCCTGCGACGACCGTCACTGACGTGCTCCCGCACAAAGAAAGTTAGCGCTAACACTGGCGGGACCAAAAAAAAGGAGACGCGGTTCAACGGAAGGAGGCATGGGACGGCGCAGGAATTCGGCGGTGTCCGCACTCTAGCAGCTGCACCTGAAAGTGCTTGCTGCGCTGCAAAATCCGGGCGGTCGCATGCGCTGCGGTCCGCTTTCCTCGGGACAACGCCGCCGCTCGACTGTGCGCGCGAGCGCCGGCCCGGACTCGTCCGCCGCCAGCCGACGCGGCGCCTTCCACCCCGACCGCAGGGCGGTCCGGCCACGTGCCGGAAGCCGCAGGAGACCCGGACCGGTGCCGCTGGCCGAGCGGACCCGCGCGCGCCTCGCCACTTGACGCCGCGCTTCTCGCGCCTCTCCGGCCCGCTGTCCACAGACGGTGTGGATGGTCCGATGACAAAGGTGTGGATAAGCCCCGCAAGGCCGCTTGCGGAGTGGCGCGCGATTGCCTGGTCAAAAAATAGCCACCACGGCGAACGGCCCCGCAATGCCCGCTTGACCCGCGCACCTCGATGTGGATCCCGGGGAACGACGAGCGGCCATCTGGTCGGGTGATCGGACCGCACCGCGGTGATGACCTCAAGCCGACGTCGGTCTCCGGGCGTCCGATCCCCGCCTGCGCAGCGCGCCCAGGCCGGCCGACGCTTACGCGGTGGCTTCATGCAGACCTTGCACAGGCTCCGGGCGCCCCGGCCGTGCGCGGCGCTGGTGCCCGAACACCGGCCCTCAGGCCCGCAGCGTGGCGCCGCCGTCCACGTAGAGATCGCTCATCGCGATGTGCCCGGCCTGTTCCGACAGAAGGAACATCACCGCATGCGCGATGTCCTCCGGCTCGGCGAGCTTGCCCAGCGGGATGCCGCTCTTGAACGTCTCCAGAGTGCCGGCGATGGTGCGTGCCTCGCCGCCGGCGTCGGTCCACATGCCGGTCTGCATCGGCGTGCGCGTCGAGCCCGGCGCGACGATGTTGCAGCGGATGCCGAGCGGCGCGAGCTCCAGGCCGAGGCAGCGCACGAACATCGTCGTCGCGGCCTTGGATGCCGCATAGGCGGCCATGTTCTGCCGCGGGATGCCGGCAGCATTGGAACTGACGGTCACCATCGCGCCACGACGGCGGGGTGCCATGACCCTGGCCAGCGCCTGGGACACGTGGAATACGCCGTCGGTGTTCACGGCAAAGGTGCGGCGCCATTCCTCGGCGGTGAGGTCGAGAACCGACGCGGTCGACAGGATGCCGGCGACATTGACCGCGAGATCGATGGGGCCGAGCTCGGCTTCGATCCGTGCGACAAGCGCATCGACGGCGTCGGCATCGGCGACGTCGAGCGGATACGGATGAAAGCCCGCAACACCGGCCCCCGGCACCGCTTCCCTGTCCGCAGACGCGGCGCCTGATCGCCGCGGCCCAAGGGCTTGCGCGGCTTCTACCCCGGAGCGAGGCGTCGCGGCGCAGCCGGCCGAGGCCCGATCATGGTCATCGAGCACCTCGACCATGGACGCCTCCCGATCCGTTGCGACCACTGTCGCGCCGCTCTGGCGCAGCAGGCGCGCGACCGCGCGACCGATGCCGCCGGCAGCGCCGGTCACGAGGGCGATCTTTCCGTCAAAACCTGTGAGCTGCATGGAGAAGTTCCGGAGTGCTGGCGTTTCGGGTGGAGTCTGGCGCAAACGGTTTGCAGGTACTTTTTGGAATCACCAAGTGCATGCGCCGGGGCGGCGTCACCGGGATGGCCTCGCGCTGTGCCGCCAGCTTCGCAGATCATCCGGAGACTGCGCTCATCCGGACTCGGCATCGAACGCTGCAAGACGCGCGTCCAGCAGCGGCGCGATGTAGGCGGTGGCGTCGCGGCCGGTCAGCTCGGCGTGCAGGAACGGCAGCTCGACAGAGTCGACCCGGGCCGCGTGCGGCGCCCACAGCGACGACTGCAGATGCGGCTGGCCGGCATGGTCGCGCCCGGCGCGGACGTGCAGGATCGGGCCGTCGAAGCGCGTGTGGTGGTGCAGGCGTACAAGCCGGTTGGTGTCGGTGACCGCGCGCACCACGCCGTCAAGGACGGCGCCGGGAAGATTGCCGAGCGCACTGTCGCCACGACGCAGGAAATCGACGATGGCCTCGCGCGTCTGCAGGCCGGGATAGGCCTCGGGGTCGTAGCCGGCGATGGCGAGCAATGCGCGCAGCGCTGCAACCGGATCGGGCTCGGGCTCCGCGCGCCAGACCTCGGCCGGGTAGGCATCGAGCAGCGCAAGCAGCCCGACCTCGCGACCGAGGCTGCTCAGGCGCGTGGCCATCGCCTGGGCAAGGATGCCGCCCACCGACCAGCCCAGCAGGTGCACCGGGCCCGCGGGCTGCAACGCGATCACACGCTCGACGTACTCCGCCGCAAGCATCTCGATACTGCCCGGCAACGGCTGCGCGAGATCCAGCGCCGGCGACTGCAGGCCGAACACCCTGCGCGTCGGCGCGAGCGTGTGTGCGAGTTCGCGGTAGCACCAGGCGATGCCGCCGGCCGGATGCACGGTGAACAACGGTGCGTGCCGCGTGTCGCCCTGCGCGAGCGCGATCACCGGGGCCAGGCCGTGGTCGGGATCAACGTCGCTGCCCGCATCAAGCGCGGCGCTCAGGCCCGCGACGGTCGGCGTCGCGAACAGGGCACCCAGGCCGGGGTCGCGGCCGAAGTGCTGCTGGATCGCGAGCAGCAGATGCACGGCGAGCAGCGAATCACCGCCGAGCGCGAAAAAATCCGAATCCGAGCCGACGCGCTCGACGCCGAGGGTCTGGGCGAACAGTGCAGCGAGCGCGATCTCGGTGGGCGTGCGCGCAGGCGCGATCGCGCCCGCTTCGAATGCGGGTGCGGGCAGCGCGTCGCGGTCGAGCTTGCCGTTGGCGGTCACCGGCCAGTCGGTCAGCGCGACGAACGCCGCCGGCACCATATAGTCCGGCAACTGGGCGGCAATGGCCGCACGCAGGGCCGCAGGGTCGAAGCCGTGTTCGGGCTGCAGGTAGCCGACCAGGCGCCGGTCGCCAGCGCGGTCCTCGCGCACGATCACCGCCGCCTGCGAGGCGAGGCCGCTGGCGACGATTGCAGATTCGATCTCGCCCAGCTCTATCCGCAGGCCACGCAGCTTGACCTGGTGGTCGCTGCGGCCGAGGAACTCGACCGCCCCGCCCTCGCGCCAGCGCGCGAGATCGCCGGTGCGGTAGATGCGCTCGCCCGGCAGATGCGGATCGTCGAGGAAGCGCTCGGCGGTCAGGTCGTCGCGGCCCAGATAACCGCGCGCAAGCTGCACGCCGCCGAGGTAGAGGTCGCCGACCACGCCGGGTGGCAACGGCCGCATGCGTGCGTCGAGCACGTACAGCCGGGTGTTCCAGACCGGGAACCCGATCGGCACCGGCCGCGAGCTGTCCGTCCTGCCGGCCGGCCAGAAGCTGACGTCGACCGCCGCTTCGGTCGGCCCGTAGAGATTGTGCAGCTCGGCATCGACCGTCGCATGGAAGCGGTCGCGCAGGTCGGCGTCCAGCGCTTCGCCGCTGACGAACACGCGGCGCGTCGACAGCCCGCGTGCCTGCGGCGCGGCGAGGAATGTGGCCAGCATCGACGGCACGAAGTGCAACGTGGTGATGCCGGCCTCGCGGATCAGCCCCGCGATCGCCACCGGATCGCGGTGCGCGTCCGGCGGTGCGACCACAAGCGTGGCGCCGGCCAGCATGGGCAGGAAGAATTCCCAGACCGAGACGTCGAAGGTCGCCGGCGTCTTCTGCAGGATGCGGTCGGAGGCCGTGATGCCGTAATGGGTGCGCATCCATTCGAGGCGGTTGACGATCGCCCGGTGCTCGACGACGACGCCCTTGGGCTCGCCGGTCGAGCCGGAGGTGTAGATGACGTAAGCCGCGTGCCCTGGATCGACCGCCGGCAGCGCGGCTTCCGCCTCACTGGACCGCGGCCAATCGCGCGGCGCGTAATGCGGCAGACCTTCCGGCCATTCGATGCCGTCATCGTCGTGCGCGAGCAGCGCAATGGGTCTTGCGGATCGCAGGATCCGGGCGCGACGCTCCAGCGGATGCGCCAGATCCATCGACAGATAGGCCGCGCCTGCACGCAGTACCGCGACCAGCGCGACGATCAGCTCGACCGAACGCGGCATCGCGACCGCGACCACGTGGTCGGCGCCGGCGCCGCGCGCGCGCAAGGCCTGCGCGAGTGCGCGCGTGCGCGCATCGAGTTCGCGGTAGGTCAGGGTCGCGCCGTCGAACATCAGCGCCGGGGCGTCCGGGGTGGCGGCCATCGACGCTTCGATCAGCGCGGCCAGACTCGTTGCGGGCACCGGATGCGCAGTGGCATTGAACTCGAACAACGTGCGCCGGGACTCGGCCGGCGTGGCGAGCGGCACATCGTCGAGACCCGCGTCCGGTTGCACCGCGCATTCGAATGCGGCAAGCAGGAACGTGCGCAGCCGCGCCGCATGCGCGGCGACATCGGCAGCGGTATACAGATCCGGGTTCGCCTCGATCTCGAGATCCAGCGCCTGCGCGCCATCGCCGCGGAAGCCGAGCGTGATGTCGTCGACCGGACCTGTCGCAAGGATTTCCAGCGTCGCCGTCGCACCAGCAAGCTTCGCCGGCCGGTAGAACGGCTGGACGTTGATCAGCGGACCGTGCAGGCGCCGCTGGCCGCCGACCAGGCCGAGATCGCGCCGCAGCTGCTCGCCGCGGTAGCGGCCATGACGGCGGCCGCGCACCAGGCCGCGGACCATGGCCTGCATGAAGTCCGCGAGCGGCGCATCCTGCATTGCCGGCACACGCAGCGGCAGTACATTCATGACCATCGCCGGCACGCGCGCCGAGGCGCTGCCCAGCCGCCCCATGAAAGGCACGCCGACCACGGCCTCGCCCTGGCCGCCGAAGCGCTGGCAATACCCGGCGGTGAGTGCGGTCAGCACGTCCGGCCAGGGCTGGCCGAGCGCTGCGGCGGCGCGCGCGAGTGCATCGCGAAAGTCCGCACCCAGAGGCTCGACATGACGCAGGCAATCATGCGCGGCGTGGGCGAAGCCGCCGCCGAGACCGGTCGCGGCCGGCATGCCCGCCAGCGCCTCGTGCCAGTAGGCCGCGTCGGCTTTGCGCTTGTCGGAGGCGCGATAGGCCGCGTCCTCGGCCAGCACGCCGTCGAGCGGCGCGAACGCGGGCGCAGCGCCCGCATCCGCATACAGCGCGCATACCCGCTCGGTCAGCAAGGCCATGCCATAACCGTCGGTGGCCAGGTGGTGCACGCGCAGATACCAGACGTAGCGATCGCCGCCGAGCACATACAGCCGCTGCAGTGCGAGCCGGTCGCGCGCCGGGTCCACCGGCGCATGACGATCGCGGCCCATCGCCGCGCGTGCCGCCGCGTGCGGGTCGGCCTCGCCGCCGAGATCGACGATCTCCAGCTGCGGCAGATGCGCGGCATCGACCCATTGCACCGGACCATCGGCGGTCTCGCGCATGCGCAGGCCCAGTGCAGGCGCTTCGCGCGCGGCGCGATCTGCAGCCGAGGCGAATGCAGCCACGTCCAACGCGCCTTCGATCCACAGCGCATGCGCGGTGTTGAACGCCGGGTTATCCGGCGCCAGGCGCTGCGCATACCACAGGCCCGCCTGCGCTTCGGTCAGCGGCACGCCCGCGGCCTGTACGTCCGCGCCAGTCTGAAGTGCCGCAGTGGTCATCCGGCGCCTGGCAGGTCGCGTTGCAGGCCCTGGACCACCTGCCACCAGCCGGCAAGCGTGGTGTGTTCGGCCAGATGCGAGAACTCCAGCGGCAGGCCGTGTTCGCCCCAGGCCATTACCAGGCCCAGCACGCGCATCGAATCCAGGCCCAGGTCCATCAGGTTGTCGTCGTCGCCGACGTCCTCGGGCGCCTCGCCGATCAGCCTGGCGACATCGGCGCGCATGCGCTCGAGGGTCAGAGGCACGGTCCGGTCGGTGGTCATGGCAACAGCTCCAGAAGTCGGTCGGTGGTCAGCGGCACGCCGCAGGTGCGCGCGATCCAGTGCAGCGCGAGGTCGTGGTCGGCACGCGAGAAGTCGGCAAGCGCATCGGCGATGACGAAGGTTTCGATGTCGCGCTGGAAGGCTTCGGTCGCGGTCGACAGCACGCCGATGTGGGCGTACACGCCGGTGATCAGCAGCTGGTCGCGGCCGCGCGCGCGCATCATGGTGTCGAGATTGCTGCGCTGGAACGCGCTGTATCGATGCTTCACCAGCACGTGGTCGCCGTCCGCGGGCGTCAGCGCTTCGATGATGCTCTCGTGTTCGGGAATGGACTGCATGCCCGGCCCCCACAGGTCGGCCTGCAGGCCGCGGTCGCGCCGGTCCTGGTTGCCGCGCTGCGCGGTATAGAACACCGGAATGCCGCGACTGCGGCAATGCGCGATCAGGCGCGCGAGATTGGCGATCGCGTGCGACAG
The DNA here is from genome assembly GCF_002327105.1 of Luteimonas chenhongjianii. Lineage (GTDB taxonomy): Bacteria > Pseudomonadota > Gammaproteobacteria > Xanthomonadales > Xanthomonadaceae > Luteimonas > Luteimonas chenhongjianii. The sequence goes on from NZ_CP023406.1 coordinate 2,722,032, forward strand.
CGGCGCCTCGTCCTGGGCGAAGGCTGCCAGGAAGTAGCGCTGCATGTCGTGCACGAGCAGCGCCACGCGATGCGTCTGCGGCAGCCATTGCCCGCGCGCGACCGGCAGTTCGTCGGCGCGGGGCAGCGGATATGCGGCGATCTTCGGAAGGCCCATCAGCCGGCGTCCTTTTGGTCTTCGAGGAAGCGCGCACGCAATTGCGCCCGCAGTTCGCGGCGGCTGATCTTGCCGACCGCCGTGGTGCCGAAGGCATCGACGAACACGATCTGGTCAGGCACCTTGAACGCGGCCAGGCCACGGCCACGTACCCAGGCCTTGAGCTCGGCGGGCCGCGGCTTCTCGCCGCCGGGAATCACGAAGGCGCAGCTGCGCTCGCCGAGGTAGTCGTCGGGGACCGACACCACCGCCGCATCGAATACCTGCGGATGCGCGAGCAGATGGTCCTCGATTTCCTCGGCGGAGATCTTCTCGCCGGCGCGGTTGATGTGGTCCGTGGCCCTGCCCTGCACCACCAGATGGCCGCTCGGCAGCCGCTGCACCATGTCGCCGGTCCGGTAGAAGCCGTCCGCGGTGAACGAACGCGCGTTCGCGGCGGCGTCGTTGTGGTAGCCGCGGATCGTGTAGGGGCCGCGCGCAAGCAGATGACCCACCTCGCCATCGGCGACCGGCATGCCGTGATCGTCGACCACCAGCACTTCGTCGTCGTCACTGATCGGCCGGCCCTGTGTGGTCAGCACGAGTTCCTCGGGATCATCGAGACGCGTGTAGTTCACCAGGCCTTCGGCCATGCCGAAGACCTGCTGCAGCCGGCAGCCGAGTCCGGCGACGACGCGCCGCGCGGCCTCGGGCACGAGTTTGGCACCGCCGACCTGCAGCACCTGCAGGCTCGACAGGTCGTGCGTGGACCTGCCCGCGGCGTCGGCCCACAGCAGCGCCAGCGGCGGCACGAGACCGACACAGGTCACGCGCTCGCGGGCGATCAGCGGGAACGCCGCATCGGGCCCGGGTCCCGGGCTCAGCACCACGCGCGCGCCTGCATACAGTGCGCCGAAGAATCCGGGCGAGCTCATCGGAAAGTTGTGCGCGGCCGGCAACGCGACCATGTACACGCTGGCCGCATCGATGCCGCACAGCGCGTTGCTGGCGCGGAAGCTGTAGATGTAGTCGTCGTGCGTGCGCGGGATCAGTTTCGACAGGCCGGTGCTGCCGCCGGAGATCTGCAGGAACGCGACCGACTGCGGATCGGGATCGCCCGGCAGCGGGTCGCGCGGGCCGTCGAGCGCGCCGATGGCCACGAACTCCGCTGCATCGCCGACAACGAAGACGTGGCGCACCGACGGCAGCTCGGCCTGCAGCTCGCGCGCCAGGGCGCGGTAATCGAATGCCTCGTAGCGGTCCGCGCTGATGTAGGCGCTGGCTTCGGACTTGCGGGCGAAGTGGCCGACCTCGGTCAGCCGGTGCGCCGGCAGTGCATAGACCGGCACCAGCTGCGCGCGGAACAGCGCGCAGACCACGGCGATGAATTCCGGAATGTTGCCCAGCTGCACGACGACACGATCACCGGGCACGAGCCCCTGCGCCAGCAGGCCGGCGGCGATGCGTTCGGCCTGTTCCCACAGCTGTGCGTAGGTCCAGCGGGTGTCGCCGCCCACCACGGCGATCGCGTCGGCGAACTCGCGCGCCCGCGCGCGCAGGAACGCTGGAAAGGTCTCGCCGCGCCAGTAGCCGGCAGCGCGATAACGCGCGACGAAATCATCGGGCCAGATCTGGCGCAGCGGAACTCGGGCTGTCGGCTCGGACATGTGTTGCATCGTCTTGATGTGCGGCGCTCAGGCGCGGGCGCCGTCGATGCCCAGCGCATTGCGCAGGGCCATGAACTTGCCGGCGGTCTCGTCGACCTCGAGCGCGGGCACGGAGTCGGCCACGATACCCGCCCCGGCGAAGAGGTGCATCGCATTGTCCTGCACGCGCGCGCAGCGGATCGAGACGTACCAGTCGCCATCGCCCGAGGCATCCGTCCAGCCCACTGCGCCGGCATAGAAGCCGCGGTCGAAGGGTTCGAGTTCGCGGATCGCCTGCAGCGCCGCCATTCGGGGGGTGCCGCAGACCGCCGGCGTCGGATGCAGCAGGCCGGCGAGCATCGCCGACGACACATCGGGGTCCTTCAGCGTGCCGGTGATCCGCGTGGCCAGGTGCCACATCGTCTCGGTCGCGAGCAGCGCGGGCCGCGCCGGCGCCTGCAGCCGGCTGCACAGGGGCGCCAGGCCGTCGAGGATCGCCTCGACGACGAAGCGGTGCTCGCGCAGATCCTTGGCCGATGCCAGCAACGCATCCGTGCGAGCACGGTCGCGGACACTGTCGCCATCCCGCCGGGCGGAACCGGCCAGCGGATGCGAGACGATGTCCCGTCCGCGGCGCGACACCAGCAGCTCCGGCGTCGCGCCGACCAGCCATGCCGGCGCGTCGCCGGGCGCCACCGGAAGCGGCACCACATAGGTGGTCACGCTGGCATCGTGACCGAGCCGCACCGCCAACGCGTGCGGGTCGATCGCCACGTCCGCCTCCATCCGCAGGCCGCGGGCCAGGACCACCTTGCGCAGGGCTTCGTCGCTGTCGGGCGCTGCACGCAGACCCTCGACGCAGCGGGCAACCGCTGCCGCATAGTCGGCGGCGGCTGGCTGCTCGGACGCTGCGATCAGGCGAACGGACTGCGTGGACTGCGGGCCGGTGGCCGGTACCGAGCGCAGCGGCTGGTAGATCGCATCGTCGTGATGGGGATCGAACGGGAGCGCGCCGACCAGCAGGTCCGGCCCCGGCCGCGGCGCCGCGAAGAACGCCGCGACGCGTGCGCCGAGCGTCGCCGTCGGGCCGGCAGGCAGGCGCGCCTGCACGCCGTCGGTGGCGAGACTCCGGCCCGGCGCGTGCAGCCGGAACCGGTTGTCCGAGTCGTCCACCATCGTGGCGGGCGCCAGCGGGCGGGCGGCCGCGGTCATGGCCGCCGCACCTGATGGGCCACTGCGACGACCGCCAGCACCCCCAGCACGATGCCGACGAACAGATAGGGCAGCGCCGGCGACCAGCGATAGAGCACGGTGCCGAGCAGCGGGCCGGCGATCATGCCCATGCCCTGCACGGCCGCGACGGTGCCCGCGGCGGCGCCCTGTTCGTGCGCCTCCACCGAATCGGCCGCCAGCGCCTGGAACGACGGAAACACGAAACCCATGCCGAACGCGGCCGCGCCATAGGCGAGCAGCAACTGCGATTGCGTGCCGACCAGGCCCACGGATGCGAAGCCCACGCCCGAGACCAGTGCGCCGATCGCGATCCACCGCGCCGGCGCGACCGACTTCAGGCGCATCACCAGGCTCTGCGCGCACACCAGACCGATGCCGACCGCAGTCAGCGAAAGGCCGGCCACGCGCGCGCCATCGGCGGGGGAAAGCTGGAGGCGATCGATCGCGAAGAAGCCGACCACGACCTGGGCGATGGTCACCGACACCATCGCCGCGAACACCGTGAACACCGGCAGCCGCAGGCGCGGATCGGTCAGCGCCATCGCGGGCCGGGGCTTGCGCAGGGCGGGGTCGGACGGTGGCGCTTCGGGCAACCGCCACCACAGCACCGCGAGCGAAAGCAGCGGCAGCGCCGCGGCGACGTACAGGGCCAGGGCGATTCCTTGGAACGCGATCCAGCCGGCAGCGGCCGGCCCCAGCACCATGCCCACGGCATTGGCCGTGCCCAGCTTGGCCATCGCCCCGCCCCGCTGGCCGGGCGGCACCTCGTCGGCGACCATCGCCGCAGCAGTCGGCGGAATTGCGGCGTAGAACAAGCCGACAAGCGCGCGGGTGGCGACCAGGACGACGACCGACAGCCACACCGCGGGCGGCGCGCGCAGGGCGGAATCGACGAATACCGCCATCGCGATATAGACGACCGCGTAGCCGGCCAGCCCCGCCAGCAGCACGCGACGGCGGCCGATGCGGTCGCTCAGGCGACCCCAGCCCCGCGCCGACAGCATCCACAGCACCCCGGCTGCGGTGACCGACAGGCCGGCGTGCCATTCAGCGAGCCCCAGCAGACGTACGACAGGCCCGACCACGGCCACGAACGCCATCATCGCCATGGTGCCCGCAAGCGCGGTGAACACCAGCACCGGCAGGGCGGACGTGGCAGGGCGCGCGGTGGTTGCGGAGTGCATCGGGTCTCGATCGACGGATGTCACGGCCGGAACGCCGGCGCTGCGACTGGGAGAATGCCGGAGGCGGCATCGACGGGAATGATAACAGGTCGCATTTGTAAGAAGCGCGCTGCAATGGGAAGCAGCAGGCCATTTCGTGAACTGATTGAGAATTGTTCGCATTAATTCTAATATCGCGGCAATTCGCCCAACGGCGCTACCGCCAGCGACCGCCAAGCGCGACTCTCCTCCGGAGCCTCCACTCGATGTCCCCGTCCCGCCGTCAGATCCGGACCGCCCTGTCCGTCTCCCTCGCTTTACTGCTCGCCTCGCCCGTGCTGGCCCAGCCCGTCGCCACCGACGAAGCGACCGAACTCGATACCGTGCGTGTCACCGCCGAGCAGATCGCACGCCAGGCCCTGGGCGCCTCCACGATCCTGGCCGACGACATCGAGCGTCAACCGCCGCGAAGCGATATCGCCGAGTTCCTGCGCACGCTGCCGGGCGTGAACCTGACCGGAAATTCCACCAGCGGCCAGCGCGGCAACAACCGCCAGATCGACATCCGCGGCATGGGTCCGGAGAACACGCTGATCCTGGTCGACGGCATCCCGGTGTCGAGTCGCAACTCGGTGCGGTACGGCTGGCGCGGCGAGCGGGATACGCGGGGCGACACCAGCTGGGTACCGCCGGAGCAGATCGAACGCATCGAAGTCCTGCGTGGCCCGGCCGCTGCGCGCTATGGCAACGGCGCCGCGGGCGGCGTGGTCAACATCGTCACCCGCCCGCCCGGCGACACCTTCGGCGGCTCGCTGAACCTCTATGGGCTGGTGCCGACGCACGGCGTCGACGGCGGCAGCCAGCGCGCCGGGCTGTCGATGAGCGGGCCTCTGTCCGAGCGCCTGTCGTTCCGGCTGTCCGGCAATGTGGGCAAGGTCGAATCGGACGATTTCGACATCAACCGCGACCATGCGTCCTTGCGCACCGGCAGCAACGCCGGCACCTTTCCGGCGGGCCGGGAAGGCGTGCGCAACCGCAATCTCGCCGCGAAGCTGCTGTGGGAGATCGCGCCCGGCCAGCGCATCGACCTCGGCGCGGGGTTCAGCCGCCAGGGCAACCTCTATGCCGGCGACACGCAGAACACCAACAGCAATGCGGAAGTGCTGGAGCGGATCGGCGACGAGACCAACCGGGTCTACCGGCGGACCGTCGACCTCAGCCATCGCGGCGAGTACGGCGCATCCACGCGCTCGCTGGTCTACGCGGCGCTGGAGCAGACCCGCAACACGCGGCTGCTGGAGGGCCTGGCCGGGGGTACCGAGGGCATCTTCATCGTCGACGGCGGTTTCGGCGACATCGATCTGCGCACGCTGACCCTGCATGGCGAGGTCAATCACACCATCACCGGCGACAGCGTCGACCACGTGCTGACCTTCGGCGCCGAGTGGGCCGACAGCCAGCTCGACGACAGCGCATCCGGGCTCAAGGACCGCAATCCGCAGCCGAACGTGCCGGTACCGCCGACCTCCTGGGATGGCCGCGCCGACGCGCGCATCGCCTCGGTGTTCGTCGAGGACAACCTCTACATCGGCGAGCGCCTGACGGTGACGCCGACGCTGCGTTACGACCACCACGACCGCCACGGCGGCAATTTCAGTCCGGCCCTCAACGCGGCATTCGAGTTCCTGCCGTCGTGGACCCTGCGCGCCGGCGTCGCCCGTGCGTACAAGGCGCCCAACCTCTACCAGAGCAATGCGGGCTATTCGCTCTACAGCAACGGCATCGGCTGCTGGGGCGGCGGTGGTGCCTGCTTCCTGGTCGGCAACGAAGCGCTCGATGTCGAAACCAGCATCAACAAGGAGCTGGGCCTGCAGTTCGCCGATGGCCGCGTGCAGGCCGGGCTGACCTGGTTCCACAACGACTATCGCGACAAGGTCGAAGCCGGCCGCACCGTGGTCGACCGCATCGGGAACGTCGACGTATTCCGCTGGGACAACGTGCCCAGGGCGGTGATCGAAGGCCTGGAAGGCAGCCTGGAGCTGCCGGTGGCCGACGCGCTGCGCTGGAACACCAACGTCACCTGGATGCTCGAATCGAAGAACCGCAGCACCGGCGAGGCGCTGTCGACCATCCCGGAATACACCGTCAACACCGTCCTCGACTGGCAGGCGGGCCCCGCCTGTCGCTGCTGGCCAAGGCCACGCTGTATGGCGAACAGGTGCCACAGGCCCTCGATTACCAGGGCCAGCCGGTCACCGGCAGCGCTGCCGACCGCATGCCGCCCTACACGCTGGTCGGGCTGAGCGGTCGTTACCGGCTCACCGACCGCGTCAGCGTCACGCTGGGCGTCGACAACCTGCTCGACAAGCGCATCTTCCGCCGCGGCAACGCGTCGGGCGTCAACCTCGGCACACCCAACGCGATCCAGGGGGCAGGCGCCTACACCTACAACGAGGCTGGACGCGCATGGTTCGTGGCAACGAACATCGGCTTCTGATCGCACGATGACCCGTCCCATGCAGACATGCCGCCCCCACTCCCGGCGCCCACTCCGGCTGGCCACGTTCGCGATCGCGGCCGGTCTGCTGTGCGGGCTGCAGGGCGTGCCCTCGACCGCCGCTGCGCAGCAGCGCGATCCCACGCGCACGATCGGCGAGACCGTCGCCGACCGTGTGTCCCGGCACTACACGTTCGAGCGCTTCGAAGTCGCCAGCGCCGACGGCACGCGCACCTGGCGGGTGCACGTTGCCAGGCCGAAGGCGCCGGCCCCTGCTGCCGGCTATCCCGCGTTCTGGATGCTCGACGGCAACGCCGCGCTGATCGAGTTCGACGAGGCGCTGCTGGCCGAACTCGCCGCCCGGCCCGTGCCGCATGCGCTGGTGTTCGTCGGCTACCCCAACGCGCTGCGCATCGATTCCGAAGCGCGCACGCGCGACTACACGCCGTTCGCCGGCGAGCGACCACAGCGCGACGGCACCACCGTCAGCGGTGGCGGCGGCGCGGATGCGCTGCTCGAAGTCATCGAACGCCAGATCCGTCCCGAACTCGAGCAGCGTGTCACGACCGACCCGACGCAGCAGACGCTGTGGGGCCATTCGCTGGCCGGGCTGTTCGCGCTGCATACGCTCTATACGCGCAGCGGTGCCTTCGACACCTATGCCGCCGGCAGTCCGTCGCTGTGGTGGGGCGATGGCGCCCTGCTCGGCGCGCCCGAGCAACGTTTCGTCGCCAACAACGCGGGGCGGCCGGCGCGCGTGCTGATCGGCCTGGGCGAAGGCGAGCGCCAGGTGGCGCACCGCGACCTGTCCGATCCGCGCGTCCAGGTGCATCTACGCCGCATCGAAGCCGCGCCGCCGGATTCGGCCGAGAAACTCGCCCAGCGCCTGTCCGCGGTCGACGGCCTGCAGGTGAGCTACCGCGAATTTCCCCGGCTCACCCATGGCCCGATGTTCCGCGCCTCGCTGATGTGGGCGCTGCACATGGTCACGGGCATCGCCGACCACAGCGACACGCCCAGTCGCGCGGAAGGCGTCGAGCCCGTTCGTTGAACGGACCAGACACACACCCGCGATGACGCCCGCCTCGCGGCGGCGACAGTGCGGATACGAAACACCAAGCAGTCCTCATCCGGTGCCCCGCAGGCCGGTCCAATCCGAGTTCCAGGAGTCCGTCATGCCCAAGCTGTCCTCGCGCCGTTTCCGGCTCGCCGTTCTGTCCCTCGCCCTGTGCGCCGCGGTCGGCGCCGCGGGCGCGCAGGGATTCGGCCAGCCGGATCCCGATTTCAAGGGTGCGGTGCGGGCCGCGAGTCCGGTAATCAAGGCCGGCGACTCGGTCGAGATGACCGGACAGGGCTTCAAGCCCGGCCAGACCGTCACCCTGCTGCGCGGCGAGACCGTGCTCAATGCCGCTCCCTGGACCGCGGACGCCGAAGGCCGCATCAAGGGCAGCGTCCAGGTGCCCGCCGACGCCGCAACCGGCCGCCACCCGATCATCGTGCGCGCCGCCAACCCGGACGCCGCCGCAGTGATCGAACTGAAGGTCTCCAAGGATGTACCCCTGTCGGGCGCGGACCGTTACGACGTGGTCACCAACCAGCTGGTGCAGGGTCTCTACCAGGTCGCGCACAGCGCAAAGTCGGACGCCCTGTTCGTGACCGCCGCAGTCGGCCGTCCGCCGGTCACGCAGTCGGAGCTGCTCAAGCTGGATCCGCGCACGCTGGAGATCACCGCGCGCGTCACGCCTGCCCAGGTCGAGGGGCAGACGGATGGCCGCGTCTACGCCGTCTATGGCGTCGCCGTCGACGAGGCCAACGGCAACGTCTGGGTCACCAACACGCGCGACGACACGGTGGCCGTCTACCGCCAGTCCGACCTGTCGCTGGTCAAGCAGTTCGACAAGGGCGTGCTCCCGCATGGCCGCGACCTGGTGGTGGACACCAAGGACAACCGCGTCTGGGCCAGCGGCTTCGGCGGCGGCAAGTTCGTCGCGTTCGATGCGAAGACGCTCGAGGTGGTGCAGGACCTGACCGTGGAATCGAAGGTGCGCGGCGAAGAATTCGGGCCGATGGCGCTGGCCCTCGACCCCGTGGCCGGCGAGCTCTACTCGGTGGGCCTGTCGACCGGCGAGGTCGTGGTGCTCGATGGCGCCACCGGCGCGGTCGACAGGATGTTCCGCTTCCCGACCGTCAATGGCGGCATCGGCGTCGCGATCGATCCGAAGGGTCGGCGCCTGTACGTCGCCGCGCAGGGCAGCGACAACCTGGTGATCGCCAACGCCGACACCGGCGAAGTGCTGCACGACGTGTACGTCGGCGCTGGCGCGGTCTACGTGGCATTCGATCCGCATACCGGGCTCGCCTACGTGGCAAGCCGCGGCGCCGGCACGATCACCGCGGTGGATGCGAACGGCAACATCGTGGCGAATCTCGACGGCGGCACCTTCCCCAACCACGTACTGCCCACCGGCGACGGCACCGTCTACGCCGTCAACAAGTCGCGCGGCGCCGACGACGCCGCGGGCGACCAGATCCGCCGGATCACGCCCAAAACCAACTAAAATCGCTCCATTGCAGCGACCGGGCCCGGGTCCGGTCGCTGTTCTTTGCCGGGATGGAACTGCAGATGTCCGAACGCCGCCTTCGCGCCCCCCTCGCCTGCGTGCTCGCCTGCGTGCTCGCCGCGTGCACGCCGTCGGCGCCTTCGCCCGACCCGGGCGCAGCGTCCGGCGCGCGCGCAACGGCTGCGGACCCGTGGCCCGACACCTGGCTGCGTATCGCCGGCACCGACATCCCGGGCGTCGCCCGCTCGCCGCAGGACCTGCCGGTCACGGTGCGCTCCGACGATGGGGTCGACGTCACCATCGCCGACACCTCGCGCACCATCGTCGGCAACGACGACATCGTGATGGTCATGGACGCGCTGGGGCTGTCGGACCAGGTCTTCGCCGCGCCGACCAACACGGTCACCGAGACCGGCCGCAATGCGCGCCATCATTTCCTGTTCAACCGCACCACCGGCGTGGAAGGCATCCTCAGCCTCGACGGCACCCTGTTCGTCGGCAACAGCCTGCGGCGCCACGGCAAGCTCGCCCAGCCGCTGCGCGATGCGGGCCAGGCGCTGGTGATCGTCGATGAGCTGCAGCCGATCCCCGACAAGGTACGCAAGCTCGCCACCGTGTTCGGCCACGCCGACGAGGGCGAACAACTCGCCGCGCAGGTCGAGCAGCAGCTCGGCGAAGCCGCGCGCATCGCCGCTACCCATACCCGCCGGCCGCGGGTGATCCATGTCTCGGCCACCGGCGGCGGCGGCTCGCCGACGGTCGGCGGCGCCGATACCGCGGCCGCTGCGCTGATCCGGCTCGCCGGCGGCACCAACGTCGGTGACGAAGCCAAGGTCTCCAACTATTCCCAGCTCAGCAACGAGGGCATCGTCGCCGTCGATCCGGAGGTCATCCTGATCAGCGAAGACGATCTGCGCGTGTTCGGCGGTCCTGCCGGCCTCTGGCAGGCCTATCCCTCGCTGCGACAGACGCCGGCCGGGATCGCCGACCGGGTCTGGGTGATGCCCGATACCCAGCTCAAGGTCAGCAGCATCGCCGGCGGCGCCGGCGCGGTCGCGCTGGCCCAGGCACTGGCCGCGCTCGCCGCCGAACTCGACGCCGCCGCGGGCACATGACCGGCGCATCCGGCGCCGCCATGCCACGACGCAGCGGCCTGGTCCGGCGGCCACCGGGCGGCCTGCTGTTCGTGGGCCTGCTGGCGTTGCTGATCGTGGTGATCGTGCTGTCCTTCGGCATCGGTCCGCTGCGCATCCCGCCCGGCGACGTGGTCCACGTGATCGCGCACAAGCTGGGGCTCGTCGATGCCGGCGCGCTGAGCAGGCGCGACATCTCGGTGGTCTGGAACCTGCGCGTACCGCGCGCACTGCTGGCGGTGATCGTCGGCGCTTCGCTGGCGATGGCCGGCGCCGGCCTGCAGGGACTGTTCGGCAACCCGCTTGCCGACCCGGGCATCGTCGGCGTGACCCATGGCGCAGCGCTCGGCGCTGTCGGCGCGATCGTGCTCGGCGCGACCGCGCTGGGGGCCTGGACGATTCCGGTCGCCGCCTTCCTCGGCGGCGCGGCGACGACCACCCTGATCTACCTGCTGGCGCGCCCCGACCGCGGGACCGGTACCGCGACCCTGCTGCTGGTGGGCATCGCGATCGCGGCCGCATGCTCGGCGGCGATCGGCTTCTTCACCTACATCGCCGACGCCGACGATCTGCAGTCGCTGGTGTTCTGGCAGATGGGTTCGCTGGCGATGGCCAACTGGAACTCGATGCTGGCCGCGCTGCCGGCCTTCGCCGTGGGCGCCGTGGCGCTGCGCGCCCTGGCCACGCCGCTCGACATGCTCGCGCTCGGCGAGCGGCAGGCGCAGCACATCGGCCTGGACGTCAAGCGCGCGCGCCTGATGCTGATCGCGGTCTGCGCGCTGCTGGTGGGCTCGGCGGTCGCGTTCGCCGGTGTCGTCGGCTTCGTCGGCCTCGTGGTTCCGCATTTCGTGCGCCTGCTCGCCGGCCCGGGCCACCGCTGGCTGATTCCGCTGTCGGCGGTGGCCGGCGGCCTGCTGATCGTCATTGCCGATACCGCGGCGCGCAGCCTCGACCCGCCTTCGGAGATTCCGCTGGGCCTGTTCTCGGCCGCGCTGGGTGCGCCGTTCTTCCTGTGGCTGGTGCTACGCCGTCGGGGCACCGCATGAGCAGTGCGCCCGACCCCGTGCACGACGTACTCGCGCTCGAAGGCGTGAGCGTCCGCATCGACGGCCGCGCGATCCTCGACGCCGTGGACCTGCGTTTCGCGCGCGGCACCCTGACCGCGCTGGTCGGACCGAACGGCGCCGGCAAGTCCACCCTGCTCGCGGTCGCGAGCGGCGATCTGGCCCCGGCGTCGGGCCGGGTGCGGTTGTCGGGCGCGGAGCTGGGCGACTGGAAAGCGCGTGCGCTCGCCCGCGAACGCAGCGTTCTGCCCCAGGACCACGCGGTGCGCTTCGGCTTCAGCGTGCGCGAGGTGGTGGCGATGGGCCGCCTGCCGCACCCGCCGGACCCGCAGGCCGATGCGCGTATCGTCGACGCCGCGCTGGCCGACGCCGACATCGTGCATCTCGAAGGCCGCGACGTGCAGACCCTGTCCGGCGGCGAGGCCTCGCGCACCGCGTTCGCGCGCGTGCTGGCCCAGACCACGCCGGTCGTCTTCCTCGACGAACCCACCGCGGCGCTCGACCTGCAGCACCAGGAAGCGGTGCTGCGCATCGCCCGCGGCCTCGCCGACGACGGCGCCTGCGTAGTCGTCGTCCTGCACGATCTCAATCTCGCCGCCGGCCACGCCGACCGCATCGTCGTGCTGCACGGCGGCCGCATCGCCGCCGACGGCAGCCCGCGCGAGGTGTTGACGCAGGCGACCATCGAGCGCGTCTACGCGCAGCCGGTGCTGGTGCTGGTGCATCCCACCCGCGGCGTGCCCCTCGTGGTCAGCGACGATCCGCGCGGCGCGCGATGACCCGCGTGCCGGCGTTTCTTGCTCGAAGGCCACGCTTCCCCGGTGCGCCGCCCGTTGCAGCGCTGCCCCCTACGTCGCGCGCACCGTTCCGTGGACGACTACAGGTACAGACCATGCTTCGACCCTTTGCCGTTTACCTTGTCGCCTATCTCGCCGTGTTTATCTTTCGGGCGATCAACGGAAGCACGGCGCCGGATGCTCTGCTGGGCCTGCTTGTGAGCATCGCCCTCGCGTTCCAGATATCGCGCTCCATCCTGTTACGCCTCAAGAGAAAAGATGAGGCAGGCCGATTCACCGACCAGGTCATGAGGGGCACCACGCTTTACACGGTCGTCATGATGGTCGCCCTCCCCACCAGCTTCGTCGTGATCGTCGGCTATCTCCTCATCTACACGCTCACGATGTAGCGCTCGGCGGCGATGCTGTTTTCAGACGGATGGCGATGTATGCAACAGCCTTCCGCCACCACCCATACCCGCCGCCGGTGCTGGTACCCCGACACCCGCCGGCGATGTCCTGTGGCCGCCGGCAGTCCTCCATGTTCCCCTTCGGATCCCGCAGGAATGCGGTGACGACCACCCGCAACGGCAAGCCGGACCGGCGGCCTGCTTCAGGGCCGCGACAGAGGTGCGAACCTAGCCACAGACACACGATGCGGGGGCGAGATGTTCTCGCCGCCTCACTCCGCCTCGCGCAAGCGCGCGACCACCGGCGCCACCTGCGCCTGCCGGTTCAGCGCCGCGCCGACATCGATCAGGCGCTGCGCGAGCGTCGCCGGGTCGTCCGTCCGCAGGGTTGCGTGGCCGACCTTGCGACCCGCGCGCGGCTGCTTGCCGTAGTCGTGCCAGTGGCCGCCACTCGTCGACAGCACCGGCGCGGCGTCGGGCATCTCGCCGATCCAGTTGAGCATGCAGGCGTGGCCGCGCATCGCGGGATCGCCCAGCGGCAGGCCGAGGACCGCGCGCAGATGGTTCTCGAACTGCGAGGTCTCGCTGCCCTCGATGCTCCAGTGTCCGGAGTTGTGCACGCGCGGCGCGAGTTCGTTGGCCAGCAGTTCGCCATTCCGGCAGAACAGTTCGAGCGCGAACACGCCCACATAGTCCAGCCGCTCGGCGAGCGCGCGCGCATGCGCGATCGCGGTGGCCTGCAGCGCCGCGTCGACCTGCGCAGGGGCGAGGCTCGCCGACAGCACGCCATCAACGTGCCAGTTCTCGGTCAGCGGCCAGGCGCGGAACTCACCATCGCGGCCACGCACCGCGACCACGCTCAGTTCGCGCTCGAAGGCGACGAACCCCTCCAGGATCAGACCCACGGCTTCCGCCTGCGCGCCGAGCGCCTGCCATGCCGCCTCGACATCCGCCGGCGTCCGGATGCGGAACTGGCCCTTGCCGTCATAGCCCAGCCGCCGCGTCTTGAGGATGCAGGGCGTCCCGATGCGCTGTACTGCCGCGTCGAGCGCCTCGCGCGTGGCGACGTCGGCGAAGTCCGGCACCGGGATGTCGAGCTCGCGGAACAGGGTCTTCTCCGCCAGCCGATCCTGGCTCAGCGCCAGCGCATCGGGGTTCGGAAACACCGGCACGCGCTCGCTCAGCCAGCGCGCGCTCGCCGCCGGCACGTTCTCGAAATCGAAGGTCGCGACATCCACCCGCCCGGCGAACTCCGCCAGCGCGCGCTCGTCCCGGTAGTCGCCGACCAGCAGCGGTGCGAACTGACCCGCACACGCGTCATCCGCGGTGTCCATGACCAGGAACCGCAGGCCCAGCGGCGCGCCCGACAGCGCGAGCATGCGGGCGAGCTGGCCGCCTCCGAGAATTCCAACGGTGGTCATGCGTGTATCCACTTCAGCAGGATGGAAAGCCCGACCCGCAAGTGCGGACGGGATGATTGATGGGCGCGGCCAGCGGCCACGCTGGAAGATCCGGGCGCCCTGTCGAGCGGGCGCGAGAAACGGCCATGCGCACGGAGCGGCCATCCGCCCCCGCCTCGGTTTCCCGACGCCGGAAGAACGGAACGGGGCCGCGCAAGGTCACCGGCGCGGATCGTCGTTGCCGGCGACTTCCTCGGTCTGACGCTGCCGGAATTCGTCGAGCGCAGCGGCGACCGCCGCATCGTCGAACGCGAGCATCGCGGCGGCGAACAGGGCCGCATTCGCAGCGCCCGCGTTGCCGATCGCGAATGTCGCCACCGGGATACCGGCCGGCATCTGCACGATCGACAGCAGCGAATCCATGCCGTTGAGCGCCTTGGACTGCACCGGAACGCCGAGCACCGGCACCGCGGTCTTCGCGGCCAGCATGCCCGGCAGGTGGGCCGCACCGCCGGCACCGGCGATGATCGCGCGCAGGCCGCGCGAGCGGGCCGTGGCGGCATAGTCGAACAGCACATCGGGCGTGCGGTGTGCGGAGACCACGCGGATCTCGTGCGCCACGCCAAGCTGCTCGAGCTTCTGGGCGGCATGCTGCATCGTGTCCCAGTCGGATCGCGAACCCATCACGATGCCGACCTTCGGCGGAACGGAACTGGCGGTCATTGGGGGTCCCCCGGCCACAAAGACGCATTTTATCCGTGCTGGCACATTCCTGCTCGCACTGCGGCATCACCGCGGTCCGAGGGGCGCCGCCGGTGGATCGGGTGCTACCCTTTGCCGTCCACACAGAGCTCCGCCAAGACCGCCCATGGACCGCAAGTTGCTCGATATCCTCGTCTGCCCCGCCAGCCGTCAGCCGCTCGCAATGCTCGATGCGGCCGGGCTCGATGCCCTCAATGCGGCGATCGCATCCGGCCAGGTCCGGCGCGACGACGGCACCGCGCAGGCCGGCCCGCTGCGCGAGGCACTGGTGACCGACGATCGCAAGCGCGTGTACCGCATCGACGACGGCATTCCGGTGCTGCTGGTCGAAGAGGCCATCGCCACCGCGCAGGTGCCGGATTTTCCGAAGGCATGAGCGGCGACCGTTTCGGGATTCCCCATGACGCCGTGGCCGCGAATGTGGCCGCAGCGCTCGCCGAGGACATCGGCAGCGGCGACGTCACCGCCGCGCTGCTGCCCGACGGGGACGACGTCGCCTACCTGCTGTGCAAGGCCGACGCTGTGGTCTGCGGCCGGCCCTGGTTCGATGCCTGCCACCGCGCACTCGATCCCGACATGCGTATCGACTGGCGCGTGGCCGAGGGCGATCGCGTCGATGCCGGCACGGTGCTGGCCACGTTGTCGGGCCGTGCCCGCGCGCTGGTCAGCGCGGAGCGCGCGTCGCTGAATTTCCTGCAGACGTTGAGCGCGACCGCGACCGTCACCGCGCAACACGTCGCCGCCGTGGCCGGCACCGGCACGCGCATCCTCGACACCCGCAAGACCCTGCCCGGCCTGCGCCTGGCGCAGAAGTACGCGGTGCGCGTCGGCGGCGGCCTCAACCATCGCATCGGTCTCTACGACACGGTGATGCTGAAGGAAAACCACGTGCGCGCCGCCGGCGGCATCGCGGCTGCGGTCGCGGTTGCGCGCGCGTGCTTCCCGGAATTGCCTCTGGTGATCGAGGTCGAAAGCCTCGACGAACTGCGCGAAGCGCTCGATGCCGGGTGCACGCGCGTACTGATCGACGACTTCGATGCCCCGACGCGGCGCGAGGCCGTGCGCATCGCCCGCGCCGCTCCCTATTCCGGCCGGGTACCGCTGGAGGTGTCAGGCAGCGTCGATCTGCAGGGATTGCGCGCGATCGCCGAGGACGGGGTCGATTTCGTCTCGATCGGAGGCCTCACCAAGCACGTCCACGCAATCGACCTGTCGCTCAAGCTGGGTACGCCGCCCGTCTGAGGGCAGCGACTGCGCAGCCGGCCGGCTCGCGAGCGGCATCGGTCAAGCGGCCACGCCGGGTCCCTGTAGAACGACGAGCCGGAGCGCTGTGGCCGCAGCGCGACCGCCGACTGTGCACGCGCCGGCCCGCCCCACGCAGCGGCCAAAGCACGCACACTGCACCGGCGCCCCGGACCGCCTCTTGTATCCGCCGCCTCCGACCACCACGATGCCTGCATGCCCGACTTTCCGACGATGATCTTCGCGATGCTGGCCGCGTTTGCCGCATTCCAGTGGTGGAGCAGCGCCCGCGCGGCCGCCGAACGGGCCGGACAACTGGGGCGCGAGGCCTGCGAGCGCGCCGGCGTGCAATGGCTCGACCAGAGCGTGCATGCGCACTCGATGCGCCTGCGCCGAAGCGACGACGGGCGGCTGCGGGTTGAGCGCAGTTTCCGCTTCGAATATTCCGATGATGGCGTCCAGCGCCATATCGGCCACCTGGTCCTGCACGGCGGACGGCTTGTCGCCTTCAGCGGGCCGACGCGACCCGAAGCCACGCCGCTGCATTCGATCAACTGAAGGCGCGCGGCCCGGGGCCGCCCTACTTCACCACGCGCAGATGACCGCGACGCGGCTCGCTCGGCGCATCGCCGCCCGGCGGCTCGTCAGGGCCGTCGCCATCATCCTCGACAGCGTGCAGGCTCGGCGCCTCGGCCTCATCGGCCTCGTGGGAGTCCCCGCTGCTACCGCCGATATCTTCGGGCAATGCCATGCCCTGCCCGGTCTCGCGCGCGTAGATCGCGAGAATCGCACCGATGGGCACCAGCACCGACTGGCTGACGCCGCCGAAACGTGCCGAGAAACGCACGCTGTCGTTGTCCATTTCAAGTCGCCCGACCGCGCGGTCGGCGATGTTGAGCACGACGCGTCCGTCCTTGACCGCATGCGCGGGAACCCGCACACCGGGCTGGCGCGCATCCACCAGGATGTGCGGTGTCATGCCGTTGTCGGCGATCCATTCGTACAGCGCCCGCAGCAGGTACGGGCGGTGGCTGGTCATCGGTGCGGGGCTGTCGGTCATGCGCGACAGTTTATCCGGTCGCCGCGTGGTTCAGACGGCGAGACGTGCCGTCAGTCGGGCAGCGCGCGCAACTGCCGCTCCTGCGGCGTGAGGCTGCGGACGAAACCCGGACTGCGGAAGATGCGGTTGCCGTAATCCTCGATGGCCTTGGCGCCATCCTTGGGCAGCGGTATGCCGAGCGCCTGCAGACGCCAGACGATCGGCGCGACCGCGCAATCGGCCAGGCTCATTTCCGGATTGAGGAAGAACTTGCTCGCCTTGAACAGCGGCACCGCCGCGGTCACCAGCTCCTTGAGACGCTTGCGCCCGGCCTCGGCCTGGGCCTTGTTGCCCATCTGGATGGCCTGCACCTGCGGCACCCAGTCATGTTCGACCCGCAGCATCGCCAGGCGCAGGCGCGCGCGCGACAACGGATCGACCGGCATCAGCGGCGGATGCGGATAGCGTTCGTCGAGGTACTCGGTGACCACGCTCGCCGCATAGAGCACCAGCTCGCGCTCCACCAGGGTCGGCACGGAGTGGTAGGGATTGAGGTCGATCAGGTCTTCGGGTGGGTTCTGCGCATCCACCGGGACCATGTCGTAGGTCACGCCCTTGGCGGCGAGCACCAGGCGCGCCCGATGACAGAGCACGTCGTCGACCGAAGAGAACAGCGTCAGTACGTTTCGCATGGATGCACCCACGGCCGTCGCCCGGCCTCCGGCGGCTGGAGTCCGCCAGCCCGGTGACACCGGCTGCTCACGCAGACGGTCGTCGCGGTTTTCCGAGTCTCGCACTTCGCCGCGCCGGACGGCAATGGGCCGTCCGCTCCCCCGAGCCGGCCTTCGAATCAGCCCCGGATCAGTGGACGTCGCGCCAGTATTCCTGCTTCAACAGCCACGCCAGGAACGTCAGCAGGGTCAGGAACAGCAGCACCCAGACCCCGAGCTGCTGGCGCTTGAGCGCCGCCGGCTCGCCGACGTATTCCAGGAACGTGGTGATGTCGCGCACGGTCTGGTCGAACTGTTGCGCGTTCTGGCTGCCGGGCACGCCCATTTCCAGATGCGTGACCACCGGCTCGCCGATTTCGTCGGGCTCGCCGTGTACCGGACGCATCAGGCCCTGCATTTCCCACAGGGGATTGGGCATCGAGGCATTGGGAAACAGCGTGTTGTTCCAGCCCAGCGGACGGGACTCGTCGAGGTAGAACGACTTGAGATAGGTGTACACCCAGTCGCTGCCGCGCACGCGGGTGATCAGGCTCAGGTCCGGCGGGGTCTGGCCGAACCATTGCGCGCTCTGCTCGGCCGGCATCGAAGTGAGGATGTGCTCGCCATAGGCCGCGCCGGTGAGGTTGAGGTTGTTCATCACCTCGTCCTCGGTCAGGCCCAGGTCCTCGGCCATGCGCGAATAGCGCATGAACTTCAGCGAGTGGCAGCCGGCGCAGTAGTTCATGTAGTGCTGCGCGCCGCGCTGCAGCGACGCCCGGTCGCCGATGTCGGTGCCGGCCTGTTCGACGGGGCCGCCAGCCGCGGCAAGTGCACCGAACGACAGCAGCAGGCCGGCAGCGGCGGTGGCGATGCGCGCGAAGAACGTGCGGGTGAAGGCGTGGTCAGTCATGCATCGTCACCCGTTCCGGAACGGCCTTGGTGCGGTCGAGCTTGGTCCAGACCGGCATCGTGATGAAGAACGCGAAGTAGAGGAAGGTCAGCACGCGGCCGATGTTCGTCTCCACCGGATCGGTACCCGGACCGGCGCCGATCTTGCCCAACCAGACGAAACACACGACCAGCATCGCGAGCATGATCTTGGTGAGCGGACCGCGGTAGCGGTGCGAGCGCACCTTGGAGCGATCAAGCCACGGCACCGCGAACAGGATCGCAATCGCGCCGAACATCACCAGCACGCCGCCGAGCTTGTCGGGCACCACGCGCAACATCGCGTAGTAGGGCGTGTAGTACCAGACCGGCTTGATGTGCTCGGGCGTCACCAGCCGGTTGGCTTCGGTGAAGTTGTCGTGCTCGAGGAACCAGCCGCCGAACGCCGGGGCGAAGAAGATGATGAAGGCCGCGATGATCAGGAAGAAACAGACGTAGAACCCGTCCTTGGCCGTGTAGTACGGATGGAACGGGATGCCGTCGGCCGGCGCGGTCGATGACCAGCGGTTGCCCTTGGGCCCCTTCTTGATCTCCACGCCATCGGGATTGTTCGAACCCACCTCGTGCAGCGCGCCCAGGTGCAACACCACCAGCAGCAGCAGCACCAGCGGCAGTGCGATCACGTGCAATGCGAAGAACCGGTTGAGGGTGGCGTCGCTGGGCAGGTAGTCGCCCATGATCCATTCGGTCAGGCCGTTGCCGATCACCGGGATCGCGCCGAACAGCGAGATGATCACCTTGGCGCCCCAGAACGACATCTGGCCCCAAGGCAGCACATAGCCGAGGAACGCTTCGGCCATCAGCACCAGGTAGATCAGCATGCCCAGGATCCACACCAGTTCGCGCGGCTTCTGGTAGGAGCCGTACATCAGCCCGCGGAACATGTGGATGTAGACGACGATGAAGAACAGCGAAGCGCCGGTGCTGTGCATGTAGCGGATCAGCCAGCCCCACTCCACGTCGCGCATGATGTACTCGACCGAGGCGAAGGCGTCCGCCGCGCTCGGCTTGTAGTGCATCGTCAGGAAGATGCCGGTCAGGATCTGGTTGACCAGCACCACCAGAGACAGCACGCCGAAGATGTACCAGATATTGAAGTTCTTCGGCGCGTAGTACTCGGTCATGTGCTTGCGGTACGCCGGCATCAGGCCCGGCGCACGCTCGTTGACCCACTCGAAGACGCCGTTGGCGCCGCGGACGAATACGTTGGCCATCAGGCTGCGCCCTCCGGATCGACACCGATCACCAGGGTGTTGTCATCGGCGTAGTGGTGCGGAGGCACCAGCAGGTTGGTCGGCGCAGGCACACCGTCATAGACGCGGCCGGCCATGTCGAACTTGGACTTGTGGCAGGGGCAGAAATAGCCGCCCTTCCAGTTGGCGTCGAACGGTGCCGGCCGGATCTCGGCGACCATCTCGGGCGAACAGCCCAGATGCGTGCACAGGCCGACGAGCACCGAGACATCCGGCTTGATCGAGCGCAGTTCCGGATTCGCCGCGAGCACGTAGGCGGGCTGCTGGTCGACGTTTTCCGATTCGGGATCGCGCAACTGGCTGTCGAGCGTCGGCAGGGCCTCGAGAATCGCCTTGGAGCGCCGGACGATCCAGATCGG